>JAURHQ010000100.1 GCA_030833185.1 Gammaproteobacteria bacterium
AACGCGCTGGACGTGGCCTGTATCTCGCTGGCCGACACGGCGTTTGGCCGCTACAGCTACCCGGCCAAGCTATGCGAAGCGATGGCTTGCGAAGTGCCCGTCGTCGCGACTGACACCCCGCCCACGCGCTGGATGCTGGGCGAGGCAGCGCGTTTTTTGAGCCCGGTTGGCGATGCCGATGCCTTGAGCGCGCGGCTCGAGGCCAATCTTGGCCTCGACCGGGTCAGCTATCCCGGACGCGAATCCTGGACCGCGATCGCCGCTCGCTATGCGGCACTGCTAGCCGCTCGCGGCCCGAAAAACTAGCGGGTCTGGCCGTTCAGGCCGGCGAAAGCAAGGGAAGCTCAGGGGCAGCGACGGCCTCGGCGCCGCAGGCATCCGCCAAAACCGCCGCAATCGCCGCCGGCTCCCGCAGCACCTTGACGCGATCGAACAGCGCCTGCGCGGCGGGGAAGCGACGCCGGAGCAGGTTTAACCACTGCTTCAGGCGCCCGGGCGCATGGCGCGGCAGCGCTTCCGCCTGCACCACATGCCAGTACGCGAGCACTTCGGGGCTCAACCGGGCCCAGTCGTCGTGGCCGTCGAGGGCGTTGCCGTCGCTGAGATGCGTCCGGATTCGTGCCGCCAGAAAAGGATCGGCCAGGGCGCCGCGCCCCAGCATCACGGCGGTTGCACCGCTTTCGTCCCGACACTTCAAATAATCCGCCAGCGTCCAGATTTCGCCGTTCGCCACCACCGGCACGGGCACCGCCGCCGCAATGCGCCCGACCCAGGCCCAGTGCGCCGGCGGCCGATAGGCCTCATCGCGGGTCCGGGCGTGAACAACCAACAGCTCGGCGCCGCCGGCCGCGAGCGCCTGCGCCGCTTCGATGGCACGCGAAGTGTCGTGCACCCCGAGCCGCATCTTGGCGGTGAACGGCACGCGCCCGCCGATGGCCAGCTTCACCGCGCTGGCGATGCGAAAAAGCAGTTCGGGTTCTTCCAGCAACACGGCCCCGCCGCGATGCCGATTTACGGTAGGCGCCGGACAGCCAAAATTGAGATCAATCCCGGCCGGCGCCAGCGCCACCAGGCGGCTGGCGTTGCGGGCCAGCATCTCGGGATCAGAGCCGAGCAACTGCACGCGCACCGGCGTGCCCGCCGGCGTCCGCGCCGCCCGCGCCAACTCGGGCGCCGCGCGGCGGAAGCTGCGATTGGGCAAGACCGCGTTGGTGACGCGCACGAACTCGCTAACGCACCAGTCGTAGTGACCCAGCCGTGTGATCACCTCGCGCAAGCGGGCGTCGAGCATGCCTTCCATCGGCGCGAGCAGGAGTCGGGGCGCAGCGCTAGACACAAAAGACACCGGGTTGAGGCATGGGGCGCGCATTATCCGGGCCGAGCGCACAGGAGGCGAGTGTAATGGCATGCCCTTGAGGCATTATGTCGAGGCTAGCCTATGGACTTATGAGGCTGCTTTCGCACAATCAGCGCGGGAAACCGAACCCGCCCATCTCCCGGAGGCTCTATGAACGCAGTGGAATATGCGAAGCCGCAAAGCATCGACGATGCGATTCGCGCCCTGAACAACGCCCCCGCCGGCGCCCGCGTGCTGGCCGGTGGCACGGACCTGCTGGTGCAATTGCGCGCCGGCCATGTCCGCCCGCCCGTGATCGTGGACTTGAAAGGCATTGCCGAACTGCGGCGCATCGAAGTGACCGCCACGGGCTTCCGCATTGGTGCCGCCGTGGCGGGTGCCGAATTGGGCGAGCACGCGCAGTTCGCCGCCGAGTGGCCGGGTGTGACCGAAGCCTTCCATCTGATCGGCTCCACCCAAATCCAGGGCCGCGCGACGATGGGCGGCAATCTCTGTAACGCCTCCCCCGCCGCGGACAGCGTGCCCGCCCTGATCGCCGCCGGCGCTCGGTGCGTGATTGTGGGCGCCTCGGGCACGCGCGAAGTCGCCGTAGAAGAGGTCGTGTCGGGGCCGGGCAAAACCACGCTCGCCAAAGGCGAGTTCATCAGCGAGTTCCTCATCGCCCGGCGCCAGGCCCACAGCGGCGACGCCTATTTGCGCTTCATTCCGCGAACCGAGATGGACATTGCGGTGGCCAGCGCCGGCGTCTGCCTGACGCTGGACGATAAAGGCCTCTGCACCGCCGCCCGGGTGTCGCTGGGCGCGGTCGCCCCGACCGCCTTGCTGGTCGCAGATTGCGCGAAAGCGCTGATCGGCACCTCGCTCGACGACGCGGCCCTGGCCAAACTGGCCGCCGCCGCCAGCGCCGCCTGCGCCCCTATCAACGACAAACGGGGCACGATTGAATTCCGAACCAAGGTCGCCGGCGTACTTGCCCGCCGCGCCGCCACGATTGCCGCGCAGCGCGCGAGGGGGAACTGATGGCCAAGCATCACGTCACAACCACCGTCAACCGACAGCCGGTTGAACTGCTGTGCGATACCAGCGAAACCCTGCTCGACGTGCTCCGCGACGAGTTGGGCCTGACCGGCAGCAAGGAAGGCTGCGGCTCCGGCGACTGCGGCGCCTGCAGCGTGCTGATGGACGGCCGCTTGGTCTGCGCCTGCCTGGTGCTGGCGGTCGAAGCCACGGGGCATGAGATCACCACCATCGAGGGCATCGCTGAGGGCAACACCCTGCATCCCATCCAGCAGCAGTTTCTGGAAGACGCCGCGCTCCAGTGCGGCATTTGCACCCCGGGTTTCGTTGTGGCGGCCAAAGCGCTGCTCGACCGCAACCCCGACCCCACCGAGACCGAAGTGCGATTCTGGCTGGCGGGCAACCTTTGCCGCTGCACCGGTTACGACAAAATCGTCCGCGCGGTGCTGACCGCTGCGGCCAAAATGCGTGAGGAGGCCGTCCATGGGTAATGAAAAGGAAGCCCTGAAAGCGGGCATCGAGCAGGGCACGTACAAATGGGTGGGCACGCGCCCGATCCGTCCGGACGGCGCCGACAAGGTCACCGGCCGCGCCGCCTTCGGCGCGGATCTCGACCTGCCGGGCATGGTGACCGGCACGGTGCTACGCAGCCCGCACGCCCATGCCCGCATCCGCAGCATCGACACCAGCGCGGCGCGCGCCCTGCCGGGTGTGCTGGCGGTAGTGACCGGCGCTGACTTCCCGGAACTGCCGAACGAAGTTGCCGCCGGCGGTGAAGCGCCGATCAATTTCCGTCACATCTCCGAAAACGTCATCGCCCGCGCGAAAGTGCTGTACGACGGTCACGCGGTGGCCGCCGTCGCCGCCACCTCGGCGGAAATCGCCGCCGAGGCGCTGTCGCGGATCAAGGTCGACTACGAAGTGCTGCCGCACGTCATCGACGTGCTGGACGCCATGCGCGAAGACGCGCCGGTGCTCCATGAAGGCCTGATCACCAATGGCGTCGAGCCGGCGCCGACCAAGGCGTCCAACATCGCCGGGCGCGTTGAGTTCGCGATGGGCGATGTCGCCCAGGGCTTCGCCGAGGCCGAGATCATCATCGAGCGCAGCTACACCACCGCAGCCGTCCATCAGGGCTATATCGAGCCCCATGCCTGTGTCGCCAGCGTCACGGCCGATGGCGCAGCCACCATCTGGTGCAGCAGCCAGGGCCAGTTCATGGTCCGCGAGTTCTGCTCGAAGGTGCTGAGCATGGACATCGGCAATATCCGCGTGACCCCGGCTGAAATTGGCGGCGGCTTCGGCGGCAAGACCACGGTCTATCTGGAGCCGCTGGCGGTCGCCCTGGCCCAGCGTTCCGGTCGTCCGGTGCACATGGTCATGACGCGCAGCGAAGTCTTCCGCGCCAGCGGCCCGACCTCCGGCACCCACGTCCACATCAAGCTGGGCGCGAAGCGCGACGGCAGCTTTGTGGCTGGCGAAATGGAGCTGAAATATCAGGCCGGCGCCTTCCCGGGATCGCCCGCCTTCCTCGGCGGCATGACCGGCTTCTCCTGCTATGAAATCCCGCACGCGAAAGCCGTGTGTTGGGACGTCGTGTCCAATCGCCCCAAGTGTGCGGCCTATCGCGCGCCGGGCGCGCCGATGGCGTCCTTCGGCGTGGAGTCGGCAATCGACGAATTGGCGCAGCAGCTGAACATGGACCCGCTGGAACTGCGTCTGAAAAATGCCGCCAAGACCGGCACTCGCACCATCTACGGTCCGAAGTTTCTGGAAATCGGCTATGCCGAAACGCTGCAGGCGGCCAAGGCGCATCCGCATTGGTCGGCGCCGCTCGGCCCCAACCAGGGACGCGGCATCGCTTCCGGTTTCTGGTTCAATATCGGCGGCCAGTCGAGCGCCGCGGTGCACGTGAACGAGAACGGCTCCGTGTCGGTCGTGACCGGTAATCCGGATATCGGCGGCTCGCGGGCGTCGATGGCGATCATGGCCGCCGAAGTGCTGGGCATGGATCTGGATCAGGTCAAACCCGTCATCGGCGACACCGGACAGATCGCCTACAGCTTCCTCACCGGCGGCAGTCGCGTGACCTTTGCCACCGGGATGGCGGTGGTGCAGGCGGCGGAAAACGTGGTCGAGCAACTGCGCCAGCGCGCCGCCAAGCTGTGGAAGATCGACGTGGAACACGTCATCTGGCGCGACGGTGCCGCCCACTGCACCAAGGCTGATGAAGCCGCCCGCGCACCGCTTAGTCTGGCGGAGATTGCGCATCAGGCGGGCCGCACCGGCGGACCGATCAGCGGCGGCGTCTCGATCAACGCCGCAGGCGCGGGTCCTGGCTTCGGCACTCACATTTGCGACGTCGAAGTCGACCCCGAAACCGGCGGGGTGAAAGTCCTGCGCTACACGGCCATTCAGGACGTGGGCCGGGCAATCCACCCGAGCTATGTCGAAGGCCAGTTGCAGGGCGGCGCGGTGCAGGGCATCGGCTGGGCGCTGAACGAGGAATACGTCTACGACGCCAAGGGCCGGCTGCAAAACGCGGGCTTCCTCGACTATCGCATGCCGGTCTGCTCCGACCTGCCGATGATCGACACCGTGCTGGTGGAAGTGCCGAACCCGGCTCATCCCTACGGCGTACGTGGTGTGGGCGAGGTGCCGATCGTGCCGCCCTTGGCCGCCGTGGCCAATGCGGTGTCGCGGGCTGCGGGTTTGCGCATGACCGACCTGCCGCTCTCGCCGCCGCGCCTGCTGGCGGCCATCGACGGAGCCAAGGCGGCCGGCTAGGCGCCGTGGCCACCGTCATCCTGCAAGCGGCGTTTGCCCGGCGTTACACCGACGGGCAGACGCAACTGGACTGCGCGGCGAGCAACTACGCCGCGCTGGTGACGGCGCTGGAAGCCCGATTTCCGGGCTTCTCGCGGAGTCTGGACAGCGGCATGGCGGTCGCCATTGATGGCGAGATTTATCAAACCCCGCTGCTGGAGCCGATCGGCCCGGATAGCGAAGTACATTTCCTGCCTTTGATTGGCGGCGGCTAAGGCCGCCGCTTCACGCCGTTAGCGATATGAACGCCCTGCTGGTGCTTGATCAGGGCACGACCAGCACCCGCGCGCTGGTGGTCGACCCCGAACTGCGCACGCTGGGCAGCGCCCAGCTGCCGCTGCAGCAATACTTTCCCGCACCGGGACTCGTCGAACACGACCCCCTCGAGATTTGGCAGGCCAGTCTGCAGGTGGCACAGACCGCGATTGCCCACGCCGGCCTGCGCCCCGCCGAGATTCGCGGCGTGGGGCTGACCAATCAGCGCGAAACCACGCTCATCTGGTCGCGCCGCACCGGTCTGCCGCTGCATCGGGCGATTGTCTGGCAGGACCGCCGCACGGCGGCCGCTTGCACGACGCTGCGCGCGAGCGGCGCAGGCGCGTGGGTCGCCGAGCGTAGCGGACTGGTCCTCGACCCGTACTTTTCCGCCAGCAAGCTGCGCTGGCTGCTCGATCACGTGCCAGACGCGCGGCGACTGGCGGCCACCGGGGAGCTTGCCTTTGGCACCATCGACAGCTGGCTGTTGTGGCAACTCAGCGGTGGGCGTGCGCATCTGACCGACGCCAGCAATGCCTCACGCACCCAGCTGTACGACATCCAGCAGGGTCGCTGGGATCCGGAGCTGCTGGCCCTGTGGGACATTCCGCCCGAGGTATTGCCCAAGGTCGTCGATAGCAGCGGTGAGCTGTGTGAAATCGATGACGCTCTCAGCATCGGCCCCGCCGTTTACGGGGTAGCGGGGGACCAGCAGGCGGCGCTCTTCGGCCAGCGGTGTTTTGCGCCAGGCGAGGCCAAGTGCACCTACGGCACCGGCTGCTTCATGCTGGCCAATGCCGGCAGCGCCCGGCCGCATGCGCCCGACGGCCTGCTCGCCACCGTGGCCTGGCAACTGGGCGGGCGGTTGAGCTACGCGCTGGAGGGCAGCGTGTTCATGGGCGGCGCGACCGTGCAGTGGTTGCGCGACGGGCTGCAGCTCATCGATAGCGCCGAGGCGGTTGAAGCCCTGGCCGCCAGCGTGCCGGACAGCGGCGGCGTGGTGCTGGTGCCGGCCTTCACGGGCCTGGGGGCGCCGCATTGGGATCCGGATGCGCGGGGGCTCCTGATCGGCCTCAGCCGAGGTACGCAACGGGGTCATATCGCCCGCGCCGCGCTGGAGGCCATTGCGCTGCAGGTCAGCGAGGTGCTGGACGCGATGAACACCGGGCTCGGCACGCCGCTACGCACCCTGAAAGTAGACGGCGGCGCCAGCCGTAATGATCTGTTGATGCAAGTGCAGAGCGATTTGGCCGGGCTGCCCCTGACCCGCGCGGCCCAGCCCGAAACCACCGCTCTCGGGGCCGCACTGCTGGCCGGGCTGGGCGCCGGGGTCTGGCCGTCATTGGCGGCCATCGAGGCCCTGCCGCTGGCCGACCGTACGTTTAGCCCCGGCGGCGACCCGCAAACGCGGGCCGGCCTGCAAGCGCGCTGGCGCGCCGCCGTCGCCCGGAGTCGCGGCTGGGCCAGTCTGGGTCAAAACACGGACGTGGACTTCTCGCCACCCGCCGGCTCCGGCTAAGGTAGGCCCTTCGGTTACCGGAACTCGCCATGAACGCCCCCGCTCCCTTTCCAGGCTTCCCGCCCCACACCCTCAGCTTTCTGCATCAACTGGCGCAAAACAACGAGCGCGAGTGGTTTCAGGCCCATCGCGCGGACTATGAGTCCGGGGTGCTGGAGCCGGCGCTGGACTTCATCAGCGCCATGGAAGCGCCGCTTGCCAAGATTTCGCCCCGATTCATGTGTATCCCGAAGCGGGTCGGCGGTTCGCTGCTGCGGATCTATCGCGACACCCGCTTCGCGCGGGACAAACGGCCCTACAAAACCAACATCGGCATTCACTTTCGGCACGAAGACTTTGCCGACATCCACGGTCCGGGCCTGTACTTCCACGTCGGGCTGGACGAATGCTTCGTCGGCGGCGGCATTTGGCATCCGGAACGCCCCGTGCTGGACAAGATCCGCCAGCACATCATCGACAAGCCCAAACAGTGGGCCAGCGTCCGCAAGCTGCTGTCGGCACTGCCTGGCAGTGCGCTGTTGGGCGAGCGCGTGCGCCGCACGCCGCCGGGCTGTCCGCCGGATCATCCGTGGCTGGAAGATTTGAAGCGGAAAGATTTTGTCATCGCGCGCCCGTTCGAGGCCGGGCTGCTGCACGAAGCCGACCTGCACGCGCTGGTGGTAGAGACCTACGCCGCGATGAAACCGTTCATGAAGTTTTTGTGCGACAGCCAGGGCGCGCGCTTCTAGGCCTTAGTCCCACTCGAACTCTCGAAACGCTTTGCTCATGTTGCGCGGGTGCGGACCCGTCAGCATCCAGCCGGCGGGTGGCGTTGCTTCGGCTCTGGCGAGCACGTCTTCCAGAAAATCGCCGGCCTTGATCGCGGCGCGGGCCTCGCGCTGCAGCGCTTCCAGATAGGCGCGTTCGGGCGCGGCAGCCGCGGGCCAGGGCGCCGACACCGGGCCATGGCCCGGCACGATTCGGGCGAGCGTTTGGGCTTGCGCGGCGTCGAGCCAGGCCAGCCAGCCGCGCAGGCTGCCATCCAGCACCGGCAGGCGTGCCATGAACACCAGATCGCCGGTAAAGAGCGTCCCCGTCGCCGCATCCAGCACCGTGAGGTCGGCGCTGCTGTGGGCTTTAGGCACCGCCGAGACCAACAATTCGCGGCCCCCCAGATCGAGCCGCGTCGCGTTTGCCACCCAGACGCCGTCCGCCGGCAGCAGCGGATGCGTGTCGCCCGCGCGTTCGGCAGCAAAGTGCTCGGAAAAATATTCCTCGCTGGCGGCGACGGCCGCCGGCAGTTCCTGATGGCCGACGAACCGGGCCCCGCTGTCGGCGAAGGCGGCATTCCCCAGCAGGTGGTCAAAATGCGCGTGGGTGTTGATGACGTAACAGACTGGCAAGGGGGTAAGCGCCGCGACTGCGGCCCGCAGCGCCCGCCCGGTCGCCGCGCTGCCGCCGGTATCAATCACCGCCGCACAACGCTGACCGACCACCACGCCCAGATTGGCGCTGTCGCCGCGCGCCGGATCGTCGACCGCCACGTGCTTGCCCTGATGCACGAACACGCCGTCAGCCACCGGTTGTAAGCTCAGTTCCGCAGCGGCCAGCGCCGGGACTACGAGCCCGAGCAGCGCGAGCCCGAGCCAGCGAACGCAAGCCCTAGCCGGCGAGGGCAGCGCGGGCGCGATTGGCGCTTTCAAGGTTGCCGTAGAGGCTCGCCAGCGTGGCTTGCCCGGCCGGGCTCTTTTCGAGATAACGCACGGCATCGCCAATGTAGGGCACGACCTGATTGGCATAAAAGCTCGGATACGCCGCCAGTAAATCGCCCGGGTGGCGATAGCCGGTATGGGCGTTAAAGCCTATTTCCTCGAACTCGAAGAACACCGCCGACAGCTTGGCCAGATAGCGCGCGTCGGACAGCTGGCCGATGAGATCGGCCCCGCGCACCAGCCCGGGCAGGTCGTCGGTTTGCAGATAGGCCGGCGCCTGCGGTACCGGAAAACGCGTGCGCTCGATGCAGGCTTGCACCAGTTCCAGGTCCAGCTGGGGAATATCGGCGAGAACCGATTCGGCGACGAAGAGCTTGCCGCGGTCCACGTGCAGCGGCATCAGGGCCGCATCGCTGGAACCCGGCGCCACCGCGGTGCGCGTGCCATCGAGGTCGGCGACCAGTTGCTCGCCCTCGTCCTCGGCGCAAATGCCGCGCACATAGCCAATGTCGTGACAGGCCAGCGCCACCATCACGTTAAGCCAGTCCTCGCGGGTCACATCAGCGCGCTCGATATGGCGCCCCAGCAACACCTGGCTGCCCACAATCACCACCAGCGCCGTGTGTTCGATGTTGTGATAAAGCGCATTGCTGGCGCTGATGCGTTCGAGTGCCCGCCGACAGGCGCGAATGGCGGCATCAAGGTGGGCGGAAGTGCCGGGGCCGAACAACAGGGCGAAGTTGGTCGCCAGACGGCGCGCCACCTCGTCGGTCAGCAGTTCGGCAATGTTCAACATCAGACCTACTCCACGGCGCGCACCCCGGCGAATGACAGGGCGCTCATGCGAATGGCGAAAGTACCGCAGTCCCGCGCGCGGCAATAGCCCACCGCACGGGTAAGTGAGACTTTTTACTCATCGGCTATCATCCGGGCCAGAATCGCCCCCGCCCGCCTCGCTAACAGGAGACCGCCCGTGATCGAAAGAAAAATTGAATACACCCATGAAGGCACCGTCCTTGAAGGCCTGCTGTGTCACGACGGCAAAGCCGCTGGCCCGCGCCCGGCCGTGCTGATCGCCCACGCCTGGGCCGGGCGCTCGGGCTTCGAGGACGAGAAAGCGCGCGCGCTGGCGGCGCTGGGCTATGTCGGCTTTGCCATCGACCTTTATGGCAAAGGCGTGCTCGGCAGCGGGCCCGAAGAAAACATGGCGCTCATGAGCCCCTTCCTCGATAACCGGGCCCGCCTCCAGTCCAGGCTCGAGGCCGCGCTGGCCGCCTTACGGGCCCAGCCGGAAGTGGCCACTGAGCGCGTCGCTGCGATTGGCTACTGCTTCGGCGGTCTGTGTGTACTCGACCTTGCGCGGACCGGCGCCGATGTGCGCGGCGTCGCCAGTTTTCACGGCCTGCTCGGCAAGCCCGGCAACACCGACGACGTGCCGGTCAAGGCGAGCGTGCTGGTGCTGCATGGCCACGATGACCCCATGGTGCCGGTGGCCGATGTGGTGGCGCTGGAAACAGAACTGACCGCCACCTGTGCCGACTGGCAGATTCATACCTACGGCAAGACCCTGCATTCGTTCACCAACCCGGAAGCCAACGACCCCGGCTTTGGCGTGCAGTACAGCGCCCGTGCAGACCAGCGCTCATGGGCGACGCTGCTGCACTTTCTGGCAGAACGGTTGGCCTGAGTGAGTCCCGACGTGCGCCGGCGGCCGGTGGCGGCTGGCGCGCGCGCCCTCTCCCGAGGACCCGCTTGAAGCCGCTCGCCAACAGCGTGTCGTCAACGACGCTGGCGTTCGCCTTCGCGGGCGTCGTGCTGGCTTACGTGGCCGGTTGCCAACTCTGGTACAGCCACACGCCGCTCGGCCTCGTACCGGTCACCGACGACCGGGAACTGCTGGCGCTGGCCCGCCAGATTGCCGGCGGCAGCCTGCCCCACGAAGCCTTCTACCGGGCACCCGGCTATTCCGCGCTGCTGGCGCTGGCCCTGAAACTTGGGTGGCCAGACGCCGGCCTGCTCGGCTTCGCCCGTCTGCTCAACAGCCTGTGCCATCTGCTGACGACCGCGCTGTGCTTTCAACTGGCGAGTCGCCTGTGGCAGCGGCCGGCCGCTGCCTATCTGGCGGCGAGTCTGGTGGGCTTCAATCCGGTGCTGCTGCACTTTGCGGGCGATGCGCTGGATATCACGCTGGCGCTCAGTCTGCTCATGCTGGCGCTGTGCGCGCTGGTGCCCCGGAACAGGCAAGTCGCCAAAGTCGGTCAGGCCTCGCTGTGGCTGGCCGCCGCGAGCCTCTGCCGCCCCCAACTGCTGCCCCTGTGCGCCCTGCCCGCGCTGCTTGCGCTGTCCGGCGGCCGCCGCGAACGGCCCGGCAGGCTGGCGCGTGCCACCTGGCCCGGCCTCCTTGTGATGCTGCTGTTCGGCGCCATCAACTTTCAGCTAGCCGGCGATTTTCGACTGCTGCCCTGGCAAGGCGCCTACAACCTGTGGGCGGCCAACACGCCGGGCGCGAACGGGCGGTACTTTGAACAGACCCTCGTCATCGACAGCTACGATGAAAGCAGCAATCCGGCCCGCCTTGAATCCGAAGCGCGCTACCGGCAACTCGTCGCTGACGCACCCGCCGATTACATCACGCAAAGCCACTTCTGGCGGGCACGCACGCTGGCGGCCATTGCCGCCGATCCGGCGGCCTGGCTGGCGCTGATGACCACCAAGCTGCGTTATCTCCTGTCCGGGCAAGAGCAGTACAACAACAAAACCTATGCGTTCCACAAAGCCCGGTCGCCGTGGCTGCGATTTAATCCCATCGGTTGGACGCTGATTTTTGCTCTCGCGATGACCGCGCTGGGTCTGCACGCCGCCGCGGGCGGCGTGCGTGTGCCCGTGCTGGCCTGCCTGCTGATTGCGGGTGGGGTGCTGCTGTTCTATGTCAGCGACCGTTTTCGGGCGCCGCTGGTGCCCGTGCTCGCGGTGCTGGCTGGCGGAATCTGTCGCTGGCCACCGGGTCCGCCGCTACGACGAGCCGCTGCCTTTGGCCTTATCGCCCTCGCGCTAGCTTGTTTTCCGGTCGACTATGACCCGCGCGAAACCGAGACTCAGGACCATCTGCTGCTCGCGACCAGCGCGAACGCGCTAGGGCGCTATGCGGAGGCTCTGCGTGAAATTGACGCCGCGCACGCGCCGTCACGGCCAGCGGTCATCACCTTGCGCTGCGTGGTGGGGTTCAACGCCTGGTTGGCTGCGATCAGCACGGACGAGGCCGGTTGGACGGCAGACTGCCGCCGCGCCGCGACCTGGTCGGCGGTCGCCCGCCTGCAGACGGCCCATGCCGACTGGCGCGCGGGCCACCGGCGGGAAGCCGTCGCCGGCTGGCACGAACTGGCGCAAAGAACGGGAAGCCTGCAAACCGGCGCGCTGGCGGGCTTGTGGCAGGCCGGGGCGCTGGACGAACTCACTGCCGGCAAGGTGAAGGCGCTGCTCGAGCGCGGCGACGTGCTGCTGCTTGCCGTTGCCGCTAACCAAGGCGACGGTCAAGCGAGGAGGCGACTGACGGATCTGCTGGGAGCGTCGGCCGCAGCCCGGGAACAGGCTGCGGTAGAACGTTTATGGGGAGCACCTGGGGCCATACGGCCCCGCCGCGATTAGCGATGCATCGTCGCCAGCGGGCTCTGCTGCTTGGCGAAGTACTCGCCGAGGCCCTTGATGTCGTCTTCAGTCAGCTGCAGCGCCTTGACCTGCGCGACCATGATGGGATGGGTGCGGCGACCGTCGCGATAGTGGCGCAGCGCAGCGGCGATGTAGTCGGCATGCTGGCCGGCGAGCATCGGATAGTCGGGCGCAAGGGGCTTATCGCCCTTCTCACCGTGACAGGCGCCGCAGGCCTGCAGTTTCTGGGCAAAAGCCGCCTGGTCGGGCGCGGCAGCAGGCGCAGCTTCATTGGCGTTGGCGACCATCGAGCCACACAGGCCGAAGGCGAGGAGGAAAGCGGATACGGGCTTGAACATGAATAGCACTCTCCAGAGATACACGGCGAACCCGGTGGTCACTCTTATTTGCCCTGACTGGCGATGTAGGCAGCGATGTTGGCAATGTCCTGATCGCTGAGATTGGCCGCATTGGCGTTCATGGTGCCGTGCGTGCGACTGCCATCGCGATAGGCCTTCAGGGAAGACTCGATATACGCGGCGCTCTGGCCCGCGATCTTCGGCACATGGTAGGTGGGATAGACGTTGAAATAACGCTCAACCCCGTGGCAGCCCTGGCAAGTCTCTGCCGCCAGTTTACCGGCCGCCACGTCGCCCTCGGCCGCCGCATTCAAGCTCAAAGCGGCCAGCCCGGTTGCGAGCAATCCCATCAGCATCTGCTTGGTCATTCGATACTCCTCGACGTACGGCGCGCCTTCGCGCCGGGAGGCCATACGGCCTGAAAATAGCGATGGGGGAGCTTTGTTCAGGGGTGCATGTCCCCGTGCTTCCGCTCGCGTGGCGGGCATACTACTAAAAGGCCCTGCGTTGAGGGAAGCAACGCAACGACCGAAACGCCGTGAAGCGCTGGCGCCACGGTCTGCAAGGGCTACCGCGCAGGCGTTGCGTCGGGATCTAAAAGTGATTAAGGTGCGGGCGCCGAATCGTGAGAGTTGTTTCAGGTTTTGCCGTTAATCGCCTGCATTACAAGGTGAAATTTCGGAGGAGGCATTGTGGCCAAGAGCACATCCAGGACGCCCAGCAAACCGTCGGGCAAGGCCGCCAAGCCGGTCGCGGCGAAATCTGTCATCAAACCTAAACCTGCGACCGATAAAGCTGTTGCGAAAAAGCCGCTAGTCAAAGCCCCGGCCAAAGCGGCCCCGGCCAAGACCGTGGCTAAAGCCGGCGCGAAGCCCGCGCCCGAGCCGGTCGTCAAAAAGCCGGCCGCAAAACCGGTGCCGGCCAAGGCGGCGCCGAAGTCCAGTTCCAAACCGGCGGCCAAGCCGGCCGCGACCGCCAAAACGGTCGTGGCGCCCAAG
>JAURHQ010000101.1 GCA_030833185.1 Gammaproteobacteria bacterium
CAGGTACGCGAGCGACTTGCCGACCCAGTTGCCCCGGTAGGTTGTCGCGATGCGCACGTCAGCGGCGCGGTCCTTGACGAACTGCCCGAAGTGCAGCAGCTCGCCCAGCGTGCAGGACCATTCGCTCGGCGCCTTGCTGACGGCTTTGCTCGCAATGTTGATGATGGCGCGCTGGTGGCAGTCGTCCCTCTACCGACCCGGCGCTTTCGGGGCCGAGTTTCGCGCCCTCGTCTTGCCGCTTTGGGCGTTGCCGGCCTTGCTCGCCAGCGCTGCGGTGCTGGCGGCCAGCGGGTCCGACACCGCACCCGGTCAGGTAGCCGGTGACGCTATTGTGGTGCTGATGTTATCGTTCGCGGTTCAAGGGCTTGCCGTTGCCCACGAACGCGTTGCCGCCATCGGCGGCGGAAGAGGGTGGCTGGTCGGGCTCTATCTCAGTCTCGGCCTGCTGCCCCAAATTGCCAGCGTGGCCCTTGCGGTGGCAGGACTAACGGACTTTGTGGTGGATTTCCGCCACCTCCGGCGACGCGCCGGAACGGGATAAACTCGAACGGCCTTGCGCCCCAAGCGTCAAGGTCTAAACAAGCTGGGAACCGAAGGCATACGACGATGGAAATCATTCTGCTCGAAAAAATCCACAATCTGGGCACGCTGGGCGACAAGGTGAAGGTCAAGGCGGGCTACGGTCGCAACTACCTCATCCCTCGCCAGAAGGCGGTGCCGGCCACCCCGGAAAACATTGCCAAATTCGAGGCGCGTCGCGCCGAACTCGAAGCCCAGCAGCAGTCCATTCTGGCCGATGCCCAGACCCGTGCCGCCGGCCTGACCGACCTCGAAGTCGTGATCACCGCCAAAGCTGGCAATGAAGGCCGCCTTTACGGCTCGGTCGGCACGCTGGAGATCGCCGAAGCCCTCGCCAGCCTGGGCCATTCCATTGAAAAGCGCGAAGTGCGCCTGCCCGACGGCCCGCTGCGGACGCTCGGCCGCCACACCGTGGAACTCGGCCTGCACGCCGAAGTGACCGCCACGGTGGTGGTGGTGGTGGCGTCTGCCACCGCCCCCCAGGCCTAAGGCCCACATCGCATTAGCCGTCTCAGCATGGCCAGGCCGGGTGTCCCCGCACTGGTCATGCGTCGACGGTTGGCTTGCACGACAGCCGGTGGTCTTTGCGCATGAGCACTGACGCCCCGTCTTACCGGCTGCCCGCGGCCGACCGCTCTGCGGAGTCCCTGCGCGTTCCGCCCCATTCCATCGAGGCCGAGCAGTCGGTGCTGGGCGGCCTGATGCTGGACAACGACGCCTGGTTGCAGGTCGTCGAGAAAATTACCTTCCAGGACTTCTACCGACGCGACCACGCGGCGGTCTTTCGTGCGGTCGAGGCGCTGGCCAACGACAGCAAACCCTACGACATCATCACGCTCTCGGAGTGGCTGGAAAGCCAGGGCCAGCTCGAGATGGTGGGCGGCATCCAGTACCTCGCGCAGCTGGCGGACAACACGCCCACCGCTGCCAATATCGCCGCCTACGCCGACATCGTGCGCGACCGCGCGGTGCTGCGAAATCTGATCCGCGCCGGCACCGACATCGCCGAAGCCGGCTACCGGCCCGAAGGGCGAGGCACGGCAGAACTTATCGATCTGGCCGAGCGCACGGTGTTTGAAATTGCCGAGCGCGAATCGCGCGGGCGGAAGGGCTTCCGCCAGATCAAGGACCTTCTCATGGGGGCGCTGGACCGTATCGACCAGCTGTTCCAGCGCGATAACCCGATTACCGGCGTCGCCACCGGCTACTACGAACTCGACGGCATGACCTCCGGCCTGCAGCCGGCGGATTTGGTGATCATCGCCGGCCGTCCCTCGATGGGTAAAACCGCTTTCGCGCTCAATATTGCGCAGAACGCGGCGGTCAAGGAAAAAGTCGGCGTCGCGGTGTTCAGCATGGAAATGCCGAGCGAGCAGCTGGCCATGCGTATGTTGTCGTCCATCGGGCGCATCGATCAGCACAAGGTCCGCACGGGCAAGCTGGGCGATGACGACTGGCCGCGGCTGACGCATGCCGTCGGCGTGCTGTCTGAAGTCAGCTTGTTTATCGACGACACGCCGGCACTCTCGCCGGGCGACCTGCGGGCGCGGTGTCGGCGACTGGCCCGCGAACACTCGCTGGGCATGATCGTCATCGACTACCTGCAGCTGATGACCGTGCCCGGCAGCAACGAAAACCGGGCGACCGAAATCTCGGAAATCTCGCGCTCGCTGAAAGCCTTGGCCAAGGAACTCAACGTGCCGGTGATTGCGCTTTCGCAGCTTAATCGCAGCCTTGAACAGCGGGGCGACAAGCGGCCGGTGATGTCCGATCTGCGTGAATCCGGCGCTATCGAACAGGACGCCGACGTCATCATGTTTATCTACCGTGATGAGGTCTATAACGAAGACAGCCCCGACAAGGGCGTGGCGGAAATCATCATCGGCAAGCAGCGTAACGGCCCCATCGGCATGCGTAAGCTGCGCTTTTTCGGCGAGTACACCACCTTCGAGAATCTGGCCTTCGAGCAGTACGGCGGGGGCCATTCGTGACCCGCCCCGCGCGGGCCATCTTCAACCCGGCGGCACTGCGGGCCAACCTCCAGACCGTCCGCCGCGCGGCGCCCGGCAGCCGCATCCTCGCTATCGTCAAAGCGGACGCCTACGGCCACGGCGTGGTCCGCGTGGCGCGTGCGCTGGGCGAGGACGTGGATGCCCTGGGCGTGGCCTGCGTCGAAGAAGCAGTGGCGCTGCGCGAAGCGGGCATCAGTCGCCCCATCGTGTTGCTGGAAGGACCGTTCGAGGCGCGCGAGCTGAGCGCCATCGTGGTCCACGATCTGGAATCCGTGGTCCACAACGAGCAGCAACTGGCCTGGTTCACGCGACACGATGCCAACACCACGCTGTGGATCAAATTCGACACCGGCATGCATCGGCTTGGCTTTGCGCCGGCCGATGCAACACGCGTGGTGGGCGCCTTGCAGCGACCCGGGCGGGAACTGCGCCTCATGACCCATTTCGCCAGCGCGCATCTGGCGGGCGACACCAGCGTGACCGCGCAGCAGCAGGACTTTGATGCGGCGGTTAAAGCTCTCCCCGGCGCGCGCTGCATCGCCAATTCCAGCGCCATCCTCAACTGGCCTCAAAGCCATACCGATTGGGTGCGGCCGGGCCTGATGCTCTACGGCGTCTCGCCGCTGGCTGAACGGTCGGCCAGCGACCTCGGCTTGCGACCCGCGCTGACCGTGACCTCAGCGCTCATCGCGGTCAAAACCGTGCCTGCCGGCGGCGCCGTCGGCTACGGGCAAAGCTACCGTTGTCCGGAGACCATGCCGATTGGCATCGTCGCGTTCGGTTATGCCGACGGCTATCCACGTCACGCCGCAACCGGCACGCCGGTGCTGGTGAACGGCGTGCGCACGCAGGTGCTGGGCGAGGTCACGATGGACATGATGATGGTCGACCTGCGCCCCGTGCCCAATGCCCAGATCGGCGATGCGGTGGTGCTGTGGGGCGAAGGCCTGCCGGTCGAGGAAATTGCCCGCGCCGCCGCCACCATTCCCTACGAACTGTTATGCCGCATGCGGATGCGCGCGCAATTTGTGGAGATCCCGGCATGAAAGGCGCCAAGCGCCAGTACCAGTGCCAGCAGTGCGGCGCGGTGGCCAGCAAATGGGCCGGCCAGTGCGCAGAATGCGGGCAGTGGAACACGCTCGAGGAAAGCGTGGCGCCGGCGGTCAGCGCCTCGCCGCGGTTTACGTCTTATACCGGCGAAGCGCCGCGCATCATGAACCTCGCCGAGGTCGACGCCGAAGAGGCGCCGCGGCTAGACACCGGCCTGTCCGAGCTCGACCGCGTGCTGGGCGGCGGTCTCGTCATTGGCTCGGTGGTGCTGCTGGGCGGCGATCCGGGCATCGGTAAATCCACGCTCTTGCTGCAAAGCCTCGCCCACTACCAGACGTGCGGCGTGCCCACGCTGTATGTGAGCGGCGAAGAGTCTGCTGGCCAGATCGCGATGCGGGCCGACCGGCTCAAGCTGCCGCGCTCGGCCATCCGCCTGCTGACCGAAACTGAAATAGAACGCGTGCTTGCGATCGCCGCGCAGGAAAAACCTGCAGTGCTGGTGATCGACTCTATCCAGACCGTGCATACCAGCACGCTGCAGTCAGCACCGGGCAATGTGGCGCAGGTGCGCGAATGCGCGGCGCAGCTGGTGCGCTTCGCCAAAGCGACCCGCACTGCGGTGTATCTGGTCGGGCATGTGACCAAGGAAGGCGCGCTGGCCGGGCCGCGTGTGCTGGAGCACATGGTGGATGCGGTGCTGTACTTCGAAGGCGAGCTCAGCGGTCGCTACCGGCTGGTGCGGGCGTTCAAGAACCGCTTTGGCGCGGTGAACGAACTGGGCGTCTTCGCGATGACCGACCGGGGCTTGCGCGAAGTGACCAATCCCTCGGCCATCCTGCTCTCGCGCCACGAACAGCCGGTGGCGGGCAGCGTGGTGATGGTGACCCGCGAGGGCACGCGCCCGATGCTGGTGGAAGTGCAGGCGCTGGTGGACGACAGCGGGCTGGCCAATCCGCGCCGGGTCACGGTGGGGCTTGAGCACAACCGGCTGTCCATGCTGCTCGCGGTCCTGCACCGTCACGGTGGCGTCGCGACTGCCGGTTGCGACGTCTTTGCCAATATCGTCGGTGGCGTGCGCGTCACCGAGACCGGTGCGGATCTCGCGGTGGTGATGGCGGTGCTGTCGTCGCTCCGCAACCGCCCGCTACCGGCCGATCTGGTGGTGTTCGGCGAGATTGGTCTGGCGGGTGAAATTCGTCCGGTGCAGAACGGACCGGAGCGCCTGCGCGAAGCGGCCAAGCACGGCTTTCGGCGCGCCATCGTGCCGAAGGCGAATGCGCCGCGCGACGCGGAGCTCGAACTCATTCCGGTCGCCCGGCTGGAAGAAGCCCTGGCGGCCATTTAGCCGCCGCTCAGTCGCCCAACTGTTCGTCTTCTGCGCTTTGATGCGGCGGCAGTAGCCCGGCCGGCGGAAAAATCCGCGCGCTGCGCACGGTGTGGCCGGCGGCCTGCAGGATTTCGATGGTGTAGTCGCCCAGCCGGAAGCTGGTGCCGGCCTCGGGAATGTTTTCCAGCGCCTCCAGCACCAGACCGTTCAGGGTCTTGGGCCCGCGTTCCGGCAGCGACCAGCCGAAGGCGCGGTTCATTTCGCGCACGTTGGCCGTGCCGTCCACGATGTAACTGCCGTCGGCCTGCGGATGCACTTCGCGCGAGCTGAACTGCGGCACGGTCGTGAACTCGCCAACAATCTGTTCCAGCAAATCGTCCAGCGTCACCAGCCCCTCAATGTCGCCGTATTCATCGACCACCAGCGCCAGCCGCTGACGGGCCTGCTGGAAGTTCATCAGCTGCGCGTACAGATTGGCGCCCACCGGCACGAAATGCGGGGTGACCAGCAGCGCGGTGACATCAGCCAGCGTGAACTCGCGCGACTGCCGCAGCAGGCGGCTCAGATTGCGCAAATGAAGCACGCCGGCGATGTCGTTCAGGTTGCTGTAGTAGCAGGGCACGCGGGTGTGCCGGCAGGTGGTCAGTTGGTCGACGATGTCCACCCACTCCTGGTCGAGGTCGATGCCGACGATGTCCTGTCGCGGCACCATGATGTCTTCGACCGTCACGTTTTCCAGATCCAGCAGGCCGACCAGCATTTCGCGATGCCGCGCCGGCACCAGAGCGCCGGCGCTCTTCACCGCCGCGCGCAATTCCTCCCGATCCAGCGGATGCGGGCCTACGCCGGCGCCGCCACTGCGCCGGCGCAGCCACTGCCGCGGCCAGGTGCTGAGCGGCAGGATCACGGGCTGACAGAGCCAGAGCAGCACGCGGAGCAGGAACGACGCTCGCCAGGCCACGGGCTCTGGCTGCTGCACGGCGTAGGCGCGCGGCAGCACCGCGCCAAAGGTCACCGCCAGCGCGGTCAGCAGCAGGCTGCTCCACCAGAGCGCACCGGTGCCCAGCCATTTCAGGGTGGCCAGCGTGAGCCCCTGGCTTAGCAGCACCAGCGCGAGATAGCGCCAGAAAAGGCCCAGACCGTTAAGGCCTTCGGCGTCTTCCTGCAGGCGACGCACCCGGCCCGCGGCGGCATTGCCGGCATCGGCCAGCAGTTTGAGGTGATTGCGGTTGAGCGAACGGACCGCGGTTTCCGTCGCCGTAAACCAGGCCGACAGCGCGAGCAGGCCGACGCCCTGGGCGACCAATAGCGCCAGACTCACCGCGTCGGGACTCATGCGCGGTGCAGGACCAGTTCGAGCACCACTTTGGTCCCGAAGTAGGCCAGCGCCAGCAGCGCCCAGCCAGCCGCGACGTATTTCACCCCGTGTCGGCCGCGCCAGCCGTAGCGCCAGCGGCCCACCACCAGCACTGCGAAGACCGTCCAGGCGAGGAGCGAAAACACAATCTTGTGCGCCAGATGCTGGCCGTGGATGTCTTCGATATAGAGCGCGCCCAGCCCCAGGCTGAGCGTCAGCAGGCCAAAGGCCAGCAGGGTCAGCTGGAACATCACCGTTTCCATCACCGGCAAGGGCGGTAAGAAATGCATGATGGGGTGGTGTTGACGCAACTGGCGCTCGGCCACCGCCAGCAGCAGCGCCTGCACCGCGGCGATCGCAAAGAGGCTGTAGGCAATAATCGCCAGCGCGATGTGAATGCCAAGTCCGGGTGGCACCGACTGGCGCAGGACTTCGGTGGTGGGCAACGCCAGATCGAGTCCCAGGGCCAGCGCGGCCAGCGGCATGATGACCACCGCCAGACTCGCCAGCGGGCGCCACAGGAGCAGCAAGAGCAGGAGCGCCGAAATACAGCAGGCCACCAGCGAGGCGGCGTTAATCAGGCTGACATTGAGCCCCGTGGCGGTGAAACTGCTGTGTAGCAGGGCAAGACCGTGGCCCAGCACCGCCAGCCCCAACAGCGCTTGGCCGGCACGCTGGCGCGGCGCGTCGTCCGCGTTACGCCATAGCCGCAGGCCGGCGAGCAAGCCGGTGGCGGCCAGATAGGCAAGGATCGCAAGGAGCCCGGCGGCGGAAATCAGCATGAAAGACACACTGCCTGTGAAGAGTCGTCCGCATTGTATAAGCCCCGTTGCCGGGGCAACAGGACAAGCCGCCACCGCGCAGGGCGCTGGCTAATGTCTCGCGTGCTGTTTGCCTGGGAACTGGGGGGTGGCCTCGGCCATCTCGTCCGGTATCGCAATCTAATCGCCAGCCTGCTGACAGACGGCCATCAGGTAAGTTTCTACGCGCGTGACGCCGAGCGGGCTTTCGATGTTTACGACAGCGCGCGGGTCAGCTTGCGGCAGGCGCCACTGGTCGCCCTACCGGCCGAAGCGCCGCTCGCGCGGACCAACAGCTATCCCGAAATCCTGCTCGCCTGCGGCTATCACGCGCCGGCGGCGCTGACCGACTGCGTTTCGCAATGGGCGGACATCCTGCGGCAACAGGCGCCCGATGTGGTGGTCGCGGACTACGCGCCGGCGGCCGTGCTGGCGGGCAGGGCGCTTGCGCAGCGCGTCGTGGTGTCGGGCAGCGGTTTTTTTGTGCCGCCCCGCTTGAGCCCACTACCGCCCGTGCGCTACTGGCTGCCGGCCGACCGGCCGCAACTGGCGCGGCACGAAGCGCAGCTGCTGGCGGCGATGAATCAGGCGCTCGCTGCCCTCGGTGCGCCGCCTGCCCCCAGTGTGGCCGATGCGGTACTGGGCGACGCCAGCCTGTTACTCACGTTCGAGGAGTTTGACCACTGCTACGAGCGCCCCGCCGCCGAATACCTCGGGGCATGGCCGAGCGCGGGTTTCGGCATCGCCCCGCAGTGGCCGGCCACCGGGCGTTACCGGGTGTTTGCCTATCTGGATCGACGGGTCCTGCTGCCGGAGATCCTCGCCGCCTGTGCGGCGGTCGACGCCAGCGTCTGCTTGTATGCGCCGGGCTATACGGCGGGCGAGCTGCCGC
Organism: Gammaproteobacteria bacterium; assembly: GCA_030833185.1. Classification (GTDB taxonomy): domain Bacteria; phylum Pseudomonadota; class Gammaproteobacteria. Next base: position 8,018 of record JAURHQ010000101.1, read on the forward strand.
CGGCGCTGGCCGGGCGCGTCTGGGTGGCACCCGGTCCCGTGGACCTGCTGCAAGCCGCCCGCGACTGTGACGCCTGCCTGAGCAACGCCAACATCAATTCCATGATGCCTTTTCTGCTGGCGGGCAGGCCGCAAGTTGTGGTGCCCAGCACGATGGAGAAATATCTGGTCGGCCGGCGCCTGGAACTGCTGGGGGCGGGGCTTTCTGCGCCACAGGTGGCGCCCGGTGACCTGCCGGCAAAGCTGGATGCCGTCCTGCGCCGCCGAGAATTTCGCCGGGCCGCCGAACGGTTTGCCGAGCGTTATGCCGGAGGCGACGAGATCGGCGCGATCGCCACCATCAAGCAACGGTTGGGTCTGGCCGCTACCGGAGAACAAGCCGAAACCTGAGCGCGCACAAGTCAAAATAATGACAAAAAAGCAGGCCAAACCAGCCAAAAAAATGGCGCCTGCTGCGCTTGCTCCCTGTAATTTGAGCCGCTTAAACTGATGAAGTCATCAAAAGATCGAGAGATGCCTGTGCGTCGAATCATTGCACCCGGCGCGGTCGTGCTGCTGGCCCTTGGTCTGGCCCATCAGCCGGTCGTGTTTGCCCAGGCGGTGCCCACCCCGGGCGCCATCCAGGATCAATTGCGTAAACCCGTCGCGCCCCCGCCCATGGCGAAGCCGGTTACGCCCACCGCACCCGCCAGCCCTGGCGCATCGGTGCCGCCGGGCGGCCGCAAGATTCTGGTCAAAGGCTTCGAGATCAGCGGTAACAGCGCCCTAGGCAGCGACGAACTTCAGCAACTTGTGGCGTCCTCCGCCGGCAAGGAACTCACGCTCGAAGAGATCTATCAGGTCGCCGACAGCATCACTCACTACTACCGCACCAAGGGCTACACGCTGGCCGCCGCCATCGTGCCCCAGCAAAAAGTATCTACCGGCCAAATTCGGCTCGAAGTGATCGAGGGCAAGCTCGGGCAAATTCGCGCCGAAGGTAACCGCCACTATCGTGAAAGTTTTCTGCGCTGGCAGCTGAACCAGCTGAAGTCCGGCGACGTCGTGCGCAACGCGCCGCTCGAGCGCGAAATGCTGCTGTTGAACGACCTGCCGGGCCTGAGCGCCAAGGCGGTGATGCAGCCGGGGGCAGATTTCGGCACCTCGGATCTGGTGCTGCAAACCGAAGAGAAATGGGCCAACGCCAGTCTGGGGCTCAACAACTACGGCCGCGAAAGCATCGGTGAATATCGCCTGCAGGCCGACGCTGCGCTGAACGGTCTGCTGGGCATAGGCGACCGTTTCGACTTCACCGGCCTGTATGCCGAGGGCAATCTGATGCACTACGGCCGCATGGCCTACAGCATGCCGATTTCGCCTTCCGGCACGCGCGCCACGATGTACTACTCGCGCTACGGCTATCACGTCGACACCAAGAAAATTGGCGCCGGTGTGGCCGAACTCGATATCAACGGCGAGGGCGAGAACTTCGGCTTCAACCTGCTGCATCCGGTGTGGCGCAGCGAACGCAAGAGCCTCTACCTCGGCGCGGGCTACGACCGGACGGTCACCGTGCAGGAGGAAGAGACGCTGGATAACACCACCAAGTCGCATCTCGGCATCGCGCAGTTCACCGCGCTGTTCAACTACCTTGCGCCCGACAACAGCTTCAGCACCGTCGGCGCCACGCTGTCGACTAATTTTCAGGGCACGCCGTTGGTCACCGAGATAGGCGGTGGCTTGGTGCCGGAAAACAACACCGAAGCCGCCAAGCTGCAGGTCGACCTCAGTCACTACCGCGCGGTGTGGCGCGAGCTGGGTCTGCTGGCCCGTTTTACCGGCGCCATTTCTGCCGATCCGCTGAGCGATCTGGACCAGTTCCGCCTTGGCGGCCCAACCAGCGTGCGCGCCTATCCGGCGTCTGAAGTGGGCGGCGACGACGGTTTCTTTGCCAGCGCCGAACTGCAGCATCCGTTCCAGTGGCTGCCCGTGCTGAACGACGAACGCGTGAAGGCCTTTGTGGACACCGGCACCGTCTACCGACAGCACAGCGGCCTGCGTGGTTTGAAAGCCTCCGAATCCTTAAGCGGTGCGGGCATCGGCCTGAGCGCAACGGCGTTCAACCACCTGCTGGTTGATGTGCTGATGGCCCATCCCTTTGGCCAGCAGGAGGCCTCTGATCGGGATGACGGCCTGCGCTTCTGGGTGTCGGTCAACGCGCAGTTCTGATGTTTTCAAGCCGAACGCAACGGAAAGCCGGTGCCATGTTTTACAAGCGTGAACCGCTTCACAGTCTGATTTAAGGCAAGTTGGTAAACAGCAGCCACACCGCATGAGCAAGGGCCGCCGCCGCGGCCGGAAGGAAGCCAAGATGTCTGCCATCAAGCGCCACACCATCAAACCCCTCGCTGCCGCCGTCCGCTATGCACGCTGGCCGCTCGCGTCCTGGGCCAGCCTCGCACTGCTGCCCGGCGCCGCGTTGGCCGGACCACAGGGCGAACAGGTTGCCGCCGGTATCGTCAACGTCACCCGGCCAAATGCGCAGACCACGCGCGTACAGCAGGGCAGCGACAAGGCCATCGTCAACTGGCATTCGTTCTCGGTAGGCGGGCAGGAGTACGTGCAGTTTGTGCAGCCGGGCAGCACCTCTGCCATTCTGAACCGCGTGGTGGGCGGTCAGGAATCGCAGATTCTGGGGCAGATGTCGGCCAACGGCCGGGTGTTTCTGGTCAACCCGCAGGGCGTTTACTTTGGCCCCGGCGCGAAGGTCGACGCCGCCGGCCTCACCGCCAGCACGCTGGACATCGGGGATTCGGATTTCATGGCCGGCCGCTACGTGTTTGCGAAGCAGGCTGGGGCGGGCGACGCCGAAGTGCGCAACGCGGGCGAGATCCGCGCGGACCAGTACGCGGTACTGATTGGTGACCGGGTGGCGAACGAGGGCGTGGTCGAAGCGCGTTTAGGCACCGTGGCGCTGGCGGCGGGCGGCAAGGTATCGCTGCAGCTGGACAACACGGGTCTGGTCAATTTTGCGGTGGACGAAGCCACGCTGGCGGCGCAGGCCGGGGTGACGAACACGGGCGAGCTGCTGGCCGACGGCGGCCGGGTGCTGATGACGGCCAAGGTGGCTTCTGATTTGGTCGCCACCGCGGTCAACAATGCGGGCGTGGTGCGGGCCACGGGCATCGATGAAGACGACGGCGGGGCGATCGTGCTGCGCGGCGTTGGCGGCGATGTGGTCAACAGCGGCATCGTTGACGCGAGCGGCGCGAACGGTGGCCGGGTGGCGCTGGTGTCGGATCGGGACGTAACGGTGACGGCCGGCGCGCGCGTGACGGCGACCGGGGAGGGCGCTGGCAAGGGCGGCGTGGTGCGGCTGATTGCAGACCAGAACCTCACGGTGCAGACGGGCGCCGAGGTGCGGGCCGCGGGCGGCGCAGACGGCGGTCAGGGCGGCTTTGTGGAAGTCAGCGCGATCAAGGGCGCGCTGCGCGTGGATTTCGCGGCGGTCGATCCGGGACAGGGCGGCGCGTTGCTGATCGATCCGGCCACACTGACGATTGCCGTCGGAAGCACCGGCCCGGTGAACAGCAGCAGCAGCGGTAGCAGCACCACCACCGTTGGGGCAGGCTACATCGAGGGCAAGCTGAACAATGGCGTCGACGTGTTGCTGGTGGCAACCGACGAAATCAACGCGGGTCCGGGGGTGACCTCGATCACCGCGACCGGGGCCGGGGATCTCTCCATCTGGAACGGAACGGTCAGCGGCTTTGCATCCTATGGTTTTTTCAGCGGCAGCGTCGGTAGCCTGCCTACCTTTACCCCGAGCACCGGCGGCAATATCCGGCTGAGCGGGGTAGACATCCACATTGCTGGCGCCTTCTCCGCGCAGGCCGGGTTGCTGGACGGCGAACTCGAAATTGGCGACGTGACCGCCCACGGCATCCAGCTTTACGGCGGGCTTGACACCGGGGGACTCGTCGACGCGGGCGAACTGAGTGCCGTCAATGGCGCGGTGGCGCTCGGCGCCGACGCGATCTCGGCGGAGCAGGTGCAGGGCACGAGCGTCGACGTCTCCGGGGCGCCGGCAGGGCTGGGTGGGGCTGCCTCGCAGGTCAACTTTGGGAAGGCGGGTCAGGTGGACGCTGTGGTTGCCACGGCAGGTGAGGTGGCCCTGTTCGCCGATGCCGTGAACGTGATCGGCAACATCAAGTCAACCAGCATCGGCCGCGCGCAGATTTCGCTCCAGACCGATACCGCTGCCGGTGGGGCCGGGATGGATGTCACCATCACCGGCGGCGGCCTGATAGCGAACGGTGGGTTCGACGCCAATATCTTCATTGGCGGCTTCAACCAGCGCGCGGATGCGGTGAGCATCGCGGGCGATGTGACGGCAAGCGGCGTGGTGAGCGTCGAGGGTATAGCGACTGACATCGAAATCTTTGGCCATGACCTCAGCCTGGGAGGCAATGTCTACGCCACCATGACGGGCTCGCTGGGTGCGAGTTCTGAATCCCTGGCCCCGGGCGCGTTCATCACCCTCCAGGGCGGGTTTAACGGCGCAGGTGGCGTCAGCGTGACGGGCAACGTCAAGGCCGAAGTCGATGCCGCGCACGGCCTGCTGGCCGGCGTGGATATCGAAACCCTCGACGCGCGAACCTCCACCCCCGCAATCAACGTGGGCGGTTTTGTGAAGGCGCTGGGCGGCGGGCAGGCCAATGGCTATGGCGGTAGTGGCAACGCCATCACCGTGGAGGGCAAAGTGAAGCTGGCCTCGTTGGCCACTGGCGCGCCGCCGGTCGGGACGGTAAATGTCGACGGCGAAATCAAGGCCAGCGCCTACGGCGGCGCCAGCGTAGAACTCAAGGCCATGGATGTCGCGACCGGCAACCTCACCGCCACCGTCCTCAATACCGGTGGGCTGGGCGTGGCTGAAGTAGACGTGTCCGCGCAGAACACGGCTGCACTGGGCGCGGTCACCGTGTCTGGCGGCTATGACGGCAAGTTTCAGGTGGTGAACGACACGCAGGGGGCGCTAAGCAGCTCGATTATTCTCGGCGGCGCCACCGCCGTGTCTGGTGCGAATTCTGGCAGCGTGCTGCTGAAAGGGCAGAGCGCCAGCGCGGGCGGCATAACCGCCGCCGGCAGCAACGCCGAAGTTATCGTCACCACCAGTAACGCCATCACCATCAGCGGCAATGTCGCCGCCAACGGCGGTAACCAGGGTGCCTTGGTGGACCTCGGTCAGTCCAGCGAAGGCACGGGCGTGCTTAGCGTCACCGGTGGTGTGAGCGCCACGGGCACGGGCCAGGTGGTCAAGGTGAAACTTACTGGCGGGCACAGCGGGATTACGGTCAGTGGCAGCTTACTGGCCAATAACGCCGCAGGCATTGGCTCCATCGACATTGATAACTCCGATGGCGCCGTCAGCATCGGGGTCAACGCCCGGGCCAGCGGTCTGGGCAGCGGGAACGCCGCCTACGTGTCCATTACCAACCCGCAAGGCGCGGTGCTGGTCGGCGGCGATATTCAGGTCACGGCCGGGAGCGTCGGCGCCACCGGCGAGTCCGGTGGCTCTTCTGCGTCGATCGACATCAACGCCGACCGGATTCGCGTGGGCACCGGCGTGCTGGCG
>JAURHQ010000102.1 GCA_030833185.1 Gammaproteobacteria bacterium
GGAGACGGAGTTTGTGCCGGCGCGCGAGCGCTGGATCGAGCAGGGTCATTCCGACCCTTCCGCCTGGCGGCAGGCCGGCGAGGCGGGGCTGCTGTGCCCGGATGTGCCGACCGAGTACGGCGGCGGTGGGGCCGATTTCGGGTTCGATGCGATCGTGTACGAGGAACTGGGACGGGCCTGCGTGTCGGGATTTGGCTGCGCCATCCAGAGCATCGTGGCGCATTACTTTCTGGCCTACGCCACCGAAGAACAAAAGCAGAAGTACCTGCCGAAGATGGCGAGCGGTGAAATCATCACCTCCATCGCCATGACCGAGCCCGGCACGGGATCAGATTTACAGTCGGTCAAAACCCGCGCGGTGCGCGACGGCGACCACTACGTCGTCAACGGCTCCAAGACCTTCATCACCAACGGCTACAACGCAAACCTCATCGTGCTGGTGTGCAAGACCAATCCCGCCGAGCGCGCCAAGGGCATCTCGCTTCTGCTGGTCGAGACCGAGGGTCTGGCCGGGTTCCGGCGCGGCAAGCCGCTGAAGAAAATCGGCATGAAAGCGCAGGACACCAGCGAACTTTTCTTCGACGACTGCCGCGTGCCGGTGGCCAACGTGATGGGCGGCGTGGAAGGGCAGGGGTTCTATCAGCTGATGAGCCAGCTGGGTCGCGAGCGCCTGATGATCGGCCTGCAGTCGGTCACCGCCATGGAAAGCGCCGTGCGCCATACGCTGGACTACGTGCGGCAGCGTGAAGCCTTTGGCCAGAAACTCTACGACTTCCAGAACACCCGCTTTACGCTGGTGGAATGCGCCACCGAAGCCCACATCGCGCGGGTGTTTGTGGACGACTGCATCACGCGCCTGCTGGAAGGCAAGCTCGATTCGGCCACCGCTTCGATGGCCAAATACTGGTGTTCGGAGAAGGCGCAGGAGGCTATTCATCGCTGCCTGCAGCTGCACGGCGGCTACGGCTACATCATGGATTATCCAATCGCCCACTACTTCGCCGACAACCGCGTGTCGATGATCTACGGCGGCAGCAACGAAATCATGAAAGAGCTGATTTCGCGTTCGCTTTAAGCCGGGATTTTTGCCATGAACCATAACCTGTTCGCCGCGTTTGCGGCGCAGTTCCCGGCTGCCCTGAGCAGCCCACTGCTGCACCTGCCGGATGGCAGTCATGTGAGCTACGCCGATGCCATTGCGGAAAGCGGTCGTCTGGCCAATGTGCTGACCGGGCTCGGGCTTGCGCGGGGCGATCGGGTCAGCGTGCAGGCCGAGAAAAGCGTCAGCTATCTGCTGCTTTATCTGGCCTGCCTGCGCGGTGGCTTTGCGTTTCATCCGCTGAATCCGGGCTATACGGCCGCCGAACTCCAGTTTTTTCTGGAGAACGCTGAGCCCGCGGTTTTTGTCGGCGACCCGGCCAATGCCGAGGCCAGCGCGTTGGCGGCATCCTTGTCGATTGCGCATCGCTTTACGCTGGATGCGGCCGGGGCCGGCAGCCTGACGGCGGCCGCGCAGGGTGCGCCCGCCGAGTTCCAGACGGTGGCGGTCGAGGCGGACGATCTGGCGGCGCTGCTGTATTCCTCGGGCACCACCGGCCGGCCCAAAGGCATCATGCTGAGCCATGCCAATCTGGCCGCGAACGCGCGGGCCTTGAGCGAGGCCTGGCGTTTCGGCGCCGAAGATGTGCTGCTGCACGCCTTGCCGGTATTCCACGTCCACGGGCTCTTCATTGCGCTGGGTTGCACGCTGATGTCGGGGTCCAGCGCGGTCTGGCTGCCGCGCTTTGAATTGCCCGCGGTGCTTGCCGCGCTGCCTCGCAGCACGGTGATGATGGGCGTGCCGACGTACTACACGCGCCTGTTGGCAGATGCGGCCTTCACCGCGGCGCAGGCGCAGGGGGTGCGGGTATTTATTTCGGGTTCCGCGCCTTTGCTCAGCGAGACCTTTACGGCGTTTGAAGCGCGCACCGGTCAGCGCATTCTGGAGCGCTACGGCATGACCGAAACGAGCGTCATTGCGTCTAACCCGCTGCACGGCGAGCGCCGGGCCGGCGCGGTGGGGCCCGCGCTGCCCGGCATGACGGTGCGGGTGGTAGACGACGCAGGTGCCACCGTGCCGACAGGTGAAACCGGGCATGTGCTGGTGCGGGGCGAAAGCGTGTTCCGGGGCTACTGGCGACTGCCGGAGAAGACCCGCGAAGACTTTACGGCGGACGGTTTTTTTCGCACCGGCGACGATGGGCGCCTCGACGCCGAGGGCTATCTGCACCTCGTCGGTCGCTCGAAGGATCTCATCATCACCGGCGGGCTCAACGTCTATCCCAGCGAAGTCGAAACCGAAATCGATCTGCTGCCGAGCGTGCTGGAGTCGGCCGTCATCGGGCTGCCGCATCCGGATTTCGGCGAGCAGGTGGTGGCGGTCATCGTGCCGGCCAGCGGCATGCAGTTCGACGAGGCCGCTGCCCGCGCGGCGCTGAAGTCGCGCCTCGCGCCGTACAAGCAGCCGAAACGCTACGTTGTCATGGACGCCTTGCCGCGCAACGCGATGGGCAAGGTGCAAAAAAATCTGCTGCGGACACAGTGGCAGGACGCCAGCTAGCCGCATCCTTCGGCCGGCAGCCCGCGCGGTTCAAATCCGTATAATGCGGCCGGTCTAATTGTTCACCATTGCTATCAGGGGAGGGGCGCCAAGATGCCTGGGCTTTACTTCGAAGAATTTCACGTCGGACAGACGTTCGACCATCCGATCCGCCGGACGGTGACCGAAACCGATAACGTCATGTTCACCACCATGACCCACAACCCGGCCCTGCTGCATCTGGACGAAGAATACTGCCGCACCCAAACAGAGTTTGGTCAGCGCATCGTCAACAGCTGCTTCACCCTGTCGGTGATGGTGGGCGTGTCGGTGTACGACACCACGCTCGGCACCACTGTAGGCAACCTGGGCTGGGACGAAGTGCGCTTCCCGAAGCCCGTGTTCCACGGCGACACGCTGAATTTCCAGACCGAAGTGGTCGAGCTGCGCGAAACCAAATCGCGTCCGCAGAACGGCATCGTGATTTTTGCCCACCGCGCCTACAACCAGCGCGGTGAACTGGTCGCCAGCTGCAAGCGCACTGGCCTGATGCTGAGGAAGCCGGCATGAGCGTGTTGCGCTCGATGCTGTTCGTGCCGGGCGACAGCGAGAAAAAACTGGCCAAGGGCGCGAGCGTTGGCGCCGATGCGCTGATTCTCGATCTGGAAGACGCGGTGGCGGCCTCGCGTCGGCCGGTGGCGCGCGAGATGGTGCACGAGTACCTGCGCAACGCCGACCGCAGCCAGAGCGAACTATGGGTGCGGATCAATCCGTTGGATACCGCTGACGCGCTCCGCGACGTGACCGCCGTCGCCCGCGCCCGTCCCGACGGCATTGCGCTGCCGAAGTGCGATGGCCCGCATCACATCCTAAAGCTCAGTCACTATCTCGATGCGATGGAGATTGAGCACGGCATTCCTCAAGGCAGTATCGCGATTTGCGCGATTGCCACCGAAACCGCCGTCGCGCCCTTCAGCCTGGGCCAGTACAAGGGCGCGCCGCGCCTGCGGGTGCTGACCTGGGGGGCGGAAGATTTGGCCGCCGCGCTGGGCGCTTCCTCCAACAAGGACGAACACGGCGAATACACCGCGCCCTACGTGCTGGCGCGCTCGCTGTGTCTGTTTGGCGCCCATGCCGCCGGCGTGCAGCCGCTCGATACGGTGTGTCCGGATTTCCGCAACAGCGCCCGCCTGCAGCGGGAATGCGAAGACGCCCGCCGCGACGGCTATCTGGGCAAAATCGCGATCCATCCAGATCAGGTGGCGGTCATTAACGCGGCCTTCACGCCGTCGGCGGCTGAAATCGAGCACGCCCAGGCGGTGATTGCGGCGTTCGCGGCCAACCCGGATGCCGGCGCGCTCAACCTCAACGGCAAGATGATCGACATGCCGCATCTCAAGCAGGCCGAGCGCATTCTGGCGCTGGTCAGCCGCGCGAAGGCTTGAGCATGGGTCCGTTGGACGGCGTTTCGATTATCGAGTTTGCCGGCATCGGACCCGGTCCTCTGGCGGGGACTTTTCTGGGCGATCTGGGGGCCGACGTCATTCGCATTGACCGGCCTCAGGGCGGCCCGCCGCTCGGCGCAGACGGCTCCTTGTCGCGCAACCGGCGCTCGATTGGTTTGAATCTCAAAGACCCGCGCGGGGTCGAACTGGCCCTGCGCCTGATGGAAAAGGCCGACGGGGTATTTGAGCCGTTCCGGCCGGGCGTGATGGAGCGCCTGGGCTTAGGCCCCGAGGTCTGCCTGGCGCGTAATCCGCGGCTCGTCTACGGGCGCATGACCGGTTGGGGGCAGGACGGTCCCTTGGCGCATGCCGCGGGTCACGACATCAACTACATCGCCATCACCGGCGCGCTGCACGCCATGGGCGAAGCCGACCGGCCGCCGTTTCCGCCATTAAATCTGGTGGGCGACTTCGGCGGCGGCGGCCTGTTGCTGGCCTATGGCATGGTCTGCGCGCTGTTTTCGGCCGCGCGGACCGGTAAGGGGCAGGTGGTGGATGCCGCCATGGTCGATGGGGCCGCGAGCCTCATGGGCATGATTTACGGCGTATACGCGCGGGGACAGTGGAGCAACGTGCGCGGCAGCAATGCGCTGGCGGGCGCGGCGCATTACTACGGCTGCTATGAGTGCGCGGACGGCAAGTTCATCGCTTTCGGCTCGATCGAACCGCAGTTCTACGCCATCCTGCGCGAGAAACTGGGGCTCGACGACCCGGTCTTCGCCGAGCAGCACACGCCGGCGAACTGGCCGGTGTTCAAGGCGCGGATCGGCGCGCTGATCAAGACCCGCACGCGAGACGAATGGTCGGCGGTATTCGAGGGCACGGACGTTTGCTTCGGGCCGGTGCTCGATTTGGCAGAAGCGCCCCTGCATCCGCATAACGTGGCGCGCGGTACGTTCATTGACGTGGCCGGTGAATTGCAGCCGGCGCCTGCGCCGCGATTCAGCGGCACGCCGGCGCCAACGCCGCGACCGAAGTCCCCTGACTGTGCCGACACCGAGGCCGTGTTGCTGGCCGCCGGGCTGTCGGGGGACGAGTACGCGGATCTCAAAGCCAAGGGCGTGGTGGCCTAAGCTGCCACGCCCGCCAAGGAGCCTGTGATGAGCAATGCCTGGGTCGCCCAAAAAAAATATCTCCACGTGCTGGGGCAACGGATGGCTTACGTGGATCAGGGCAGTGGGGCGCCGATTGTGTTTCAGCACGGCAACCCGACGTCGTCCTATCTCTGGCGCAACATCCTGCCGGCGCTGGCGCCCTTTGGCCGCTGTATCGCGCTGGATCTGGTCGGCATGGGGGACTCTGACAAGCTGAGCCCGTCTGGACCCGAGCGCTACACGCTGGCCGAGCATCAACGCTTTTTCGATGCCGCACTGGCGGCGCTCGGGGTGGACTCCGCGGTAACGCTGGTGCTGCACGACTGGGGCACGGCGCTTGGCTTCGACTGGGCCTCGCGCCACCCGGCGGCCGTCGCCGGCCTGTGCTACATGGAAGGCCTGCCTATGGAAATCACCTGGGACGACTGGCCGGAATCGGCCCGCGGCATTTTTCAGGCGTTTCGTTCCGAGGCCGGTGAAGATCTGGTGCTGAACAAAAACGTGTTCGTCGAGCGGGTGCTGCCAAAGTCCATTCTTCGCAGCTTGAGCGAGGAAGAAATGGCGGCCTATCGGGCGCCCTTTGCCGAACCGGGCGAAGGGCGGCGGCCGACCCTGACCTGGCCGCGGCAAATCCCGATTGAAGGCACGCCGGCCGAGAGCTGCGCCACCGTGGCCGCTTACAGCGCATGGCTGGCGACCAGCGAGGTGCCCAAGCTTTTCATTAACGCCGAGCCCGGGATGATCATCACCGGACGGGTGCGCGAGCGCTGTCGGGCGTTCCGCAATCAGCAGGAAGTGACCGTGCCGGGTCTGCATTTCATTCAGGAAGACTCGCCGGCAGAGATTGCCCGCGCCTTATGCGCGTGGGTGCCCGGCTTGAGCCGGTAGCGCGCGATGATCGATCTGGCCTCGCTAATCCCGTGCGGGGTCAGCGGCAGTCAAAGGCTCACGGTCGGTCACGCACTGACCGTGCAGGCCACGGTCCCGGATCTGCCGGCGGTCTACTCGACCCCCAACATGATCCTCTTCATGGAAATCGTCTGCACCGACCTGATTCGGCCTTATTTGCCCGAGGGCTGGGTCTCGGTCGGGGCGCTGGTCGACGTGCGGCATCTGGCCGCGACGCCGGTCGGCTTGACGGTGACGGCGCGCGCCACGGTGGTGGAACTTACGAAATCACTGGTCGTCTTTGAGGTCGAGGCGCATGACGGGATCGAGACCATCGGGCGCGGCCGGCACGCCCGGGCGCTCATCGAGTTAAATCGTTTTCAGGCGGGCTGTCTGCGCAAGCAGGACAAGGCCCGCGCCCTGTAAGAGAGGATCCATGAGTTCACAGCATCAATCGGCGCGCAAAGTCACCGTTCAGACCCTGAAGCAGATGAAGACCGCCGGCACGCCGATCGTGTCCCTGACCGCCTATGACGCCGCGTTCGCACGGGTGCTGGATGAAGCCGGCTGCGATTTCCTGCTGGTGGGGGATTCGCTGGGCATGGTGGTGCAGGGGCAGGCCACCACCATTCCGGTCAGCGTGGAAGACATCATCTATCACACCCGCATGGTGGCGCGCGGCGTCAACCGGGCGCTGGTCATGGCGGACATGCCTTTCATGAGCTACTCCTCGCCGGAGGACTGTTTGCACAATGCCGCGCGGCTGATGAAAGAAGGCGGCGCCGAGATGGTGAAGCTCGAGTGGGGTGCCTTGCAGCTGGGGATGGTCACGCGGCTGACCGAATGCGGCATTCCGGTCTGCGCACATCTGGGACTGACGCCGCAGGCCATACACAAAATTGGCGCCTACCGGGTGCAGGGTCGCGAGCACGCCACCGCCGAGAAAATGCTGGCCGACGCGGCGGCGCTGGAAGCGGCGGGCGCCGACATGCTGCTGCTGGAATGCGTGCCGATGGCGCTGGCGGCGCGGATTACGGCCCAGGCGTCGGTGCCGGTGATAGGCATTGGCGCCGGCCCCGAGGTCGACGGGCAGATTCTGGTGCTCTACGACATCCTCGACATCGCGCCAGGCAAGCGCACGCGTTTCTCGAAAAACTACATGGAGGGCGCGTCTTCCATTCAAGCCGCCGCGCAGGGCTATGTCGATGACGTGCGGCAGCGACATTTCCCGACCGCCGATTACGCGTTTACCTGAGGGCGGCGCGATGACTCAGGCCCTGCAACAACTGGTGAACGGACTGCGCCTCGAGAAGCTGGAAGAAAACTTGTTTCGCGGCGCGATTGGCGACACCCACGTCAAACGCATGTACGGCGGCAAGGTACTGGGCGAGGCGCTGGAAGCGGCGCAGTTGACGGTTGCGGACGACCGGCCGGCGCACTCGCTGCACGCCTACTTCCTGCGGGAGGCCGATGCGTTTCATCCGGTGATTTATGAAGTCGACCGCAGTCGCGACGGGCGCAGCTTTTCGGCCCGGCGGGTTACCGCCATCCAGCACGGGCAGCCAATTTTCACCATGGAGGCCTCGTTCCACCGGGTGGAATCGGGTATCGCCTATCAGGGCAAGATGGCGGAAGTGCCGCCGCCCGAAGCCGTGGCCCCGCTGGAGTGGGACTGGGGCAGCTTTGAGGCCCAGCCGCCGCGCTACCAGCGCATGATGACCATCGTCGCGCCCTTCGAGATTCGCCAGATCGACGGTGCTAACGGCACCAAGGATGCGTTGGGGAATCCGATTCGCCGCAGCTGGGTCCGCACCTCGGAACGCCTGCCCGACGAGCCCGACATGCACCGCGCCATTCTGGCCTACCTGTCGGATTACGGCCTCATCTGGACCTTGTTGGGACACCACGGTTTCACCTTGGGCACGACCAATCTGGTGGTGGCGAGCCTCGACCACGCGATGTGGTTTCATCGTCCTTTCCGGGTCGATGAATGGCTGCTCTATCACTGTGAAGGGGTGGCGTCGGCCGGCGCCCGCGGGCTCGCAAGAGGCAGTTTCTACACGCGAGAGGGTGAACTCGTGGTCAGCGTGGCCCAGGAAGGCCTGATGCGGGTGCTGACGTGAGCCTGCCCACTCAAGCGGTCGGCTCGCGCGTCCGATAGTTGGCGATATGCCGCAAAGTAAATCGCCCAGCCTCGGTCGCTTCGAGCTCAGGTCCGAACTGGGGCGGGGTTATCATGGGCGCGTTTATCTGGCCTGGGACCCGCAACTCGAACGCAAGGTGGCGATCAAGCTATTGCTAGGCGCTCAGGGCGACGACGCTGCGCATGGCAAGTTGATGGTAGAAGCCCGCGCGGTGGCGCGGCTCTCGCACCCCAACATCATTCCGCTATACGAAGTCGGGATTTACGGCAAAACCCCGTTTCTTGTGTTCGAGTACGTGGAAGGCGTGCCGCTCAAGCAGGAGATGCAGCGGCGGGGCGCGCTGCCCGAACGCGAAGCCATCACGCTCTTCATGCAGGTGCTGGACGGCATGGGCGTGGCGCATGCACAGGACGTGGCGCATCTCGATCTCTCGCCCAACAACCTGATGTTTGACCGTAGCCAGCGCGTGAAAGTGATGGACTTCGGCCTGGCGCGTTTTGCGTCCACGCCGCCTGCGCTGGACGGCGAGGAGCGGACGCACGGCACACCGCGCTACATGAGCCCGGAACACTATCGCGGCGCCCCGCTTGACCGACGCACCGATGTCTTCGCGCTGGGGCTCATATTTTTCGAGTTGCTGGCGGGGGAGCCCGCGGCGACGGGCGACGGCTTGAGCAAGGTCCGGCGCGCAATTCTCGAGGGCGCCTTCGAATGGGAACGACTGCACCGGATTGGCGTCTCTGCGCCGGTGATCCAGGTGCTACGCGATGCGCTGGCGATCGACCCGGCCACCCGGTTCCAGACCGCCGGCGATTTTGCCCAGGCGCTCAAGGAGGCGGTGGCGAGCCAGACCCAGCCGGCCAGTCACGATATTGCGATTCAGTTCTTGCTGCGACGCTTGCAGCGTCGACCGGAGTTCCCGGCCTTCTCCAGCAGCATCCTCGAAATTAACCGGATGACGGGCGATGACAGCAACGCCAACCTGCGGGATCTGGCGGAGGTCATCCAGCGCGATTTCAGTCTCTCCAACCGGCTGATGAAAATCGCCAACTCGGCGTTTTTTGACCGGGGCGGGAGCGGGGTCAACACCATCGTGCAGGCGCTTAATCTGGTGGGCACACGGCTCATCCGCTTGCTCTGCAACGGCCTGCTGGTCTTCGAGAAACTGCAAAACGGTCAGCAGGAACTGCAGGATGCGCTGGTCAGTTGTTTTGTCGCGGCGCTGATGGCGCGCAATCTGGGGCTGCGCCACCGGCGGGATTTGGCCGAGGAAGCCTTCGTATGCGGCCTTTTTAACCGGCTTGGGCGCAATCTGGTGATCTACTACCTGCCCGAGGAGTGGAGCGAAATCAAAACGCTGCAGACAGGCGGCGTGGCGCCCATCCAGTCAGAGGAGCGGGTGCTAGGCACGCGCGCGGCGGCGGTAGGTGCGGCGGTGGCCCGCTCCTGGAAGTTCCCGCCGGCAATCGTCGACAGCATGGCTCCGGTGCTGAGTGAGCCGGCGTCGGCAGAACTCGACCGGGCGATGCAGTTGCGCTTGATCGCCCAGATGGCGAATGAACTGTGCGAGGCCGCGTATGCGGGGAAAGACGCGCCGCGGGAAGACGCCGACGTCATCGCCCTGCGCTACCGCAACACACTGAACCTGTCGGCGCAGGGACTGGGTGAACTGTTTGACGGGGCCTTGCTCAATTTTCTTGAGCTGGCGCCTTCGCTAGGGGTAGATACGAACGCCAGCCACTTCTGCCAGCGGGCGCTCGAATTCGTGAAAGCCCTGCGCGAGCCTGAACCCGCACAGGACGCGTCCGTCGACGCCTGACTTAAGCCGCTTTGGCTTTCTTGCGCGCCGGCGCTTTGGCCGGTGCCGCCTTGGCAGATTTCGCCGGCTTCGCCGCTTTCCGGGTCTCTGCCGCATGCTGGGCCATCTGCACCTTCCACAGCCCTTGTGCTTCAGACCAGCCGACTACCGCGACCGGGCTGCCATCCTCATTGATGAATTCAAGCGGACCGAGGAAGGTCATGTAGAACTCGCTGGCGACCGGGAAGAAGGTCTTGTCGTGGCGCGCATTGCAGGCCTCATAGCCGTAGCCCAGCGACAGGGCCGTCGCGCCGCCGTCTTCCACGCCGCCGCGGACTTCCATCTTGCCTTTGGTCAGCAGGTATTCGCCGGGACCGAGGTGAACATGGCGATTGAAAGAGGAGCCTTTCGGGCAGTCGAAAATCGCCGTCCACGCGCCCATTTCGGGGGAGACGTGCAGCAGTTTCCAACGGATGCCGCCTGCCGACAGGGCGGCCGGGAAGGGCATCCAGGGTTGTTCGTTGATTTGGACATAGTCCGCGGTGGCGGTGGCGCTCATGTGATTCTCCCCTTCGTTGTGTTGTTCATTGGTTTAGGCGCGGCCTGCACCCGACGCGCTGGCCTTGATTCGGTCATTCAGCATTGCTGTCCACAGCCACCCGGTCCGGTTGTTTGCCCCAGTCGCTGCGCGAGCTCGGCATAGCCGCCCTCATTGGTGACGTGCGTGTAGCCCTGCGCCTCAAGCATGAATTTGGCCGCCTGGGCGCGCACCCCGATCCCGCAATACAGGTGTATGTCGCGGGTCTTGTCGGCTTCGATCTGGCTAATCCGGGTGGCGACCTGCTGATAGGGCAAATTAATCGCCGCCGGCAGATGGCCAGCGGCGAACTCTTCTGGCGATCTGACGTCTATCCACAAACTTGATTCGGCGGCCGGTGCCTGCCTGCTCCCCAGTAGCGACAGACACAGGCAAAGCGTGCCAAACAAACTGCGCATCGTGAGTGACTCCTGACGCGGCGGATGGTGTTTCACAAACAAGCCCGAATCATACACAGCAAGCTGCAACGAGCAGAAGCCACCGTCGAGTATCAGGGATCAGGCTCATGGCCGCGGGAGGCAGCCGGCGCGGGCTGACAGGACCCAGACATGCCGGCAGAATGCTGGCGCATAAAATCGACCACCGGAGACTTGTGAATGATTGAATTGATGCAGGACCCCGCCAACTGGCTGGCGTTTTTGACCCTGACGGCGCTTGAGCTCGTGCTGGGTATCGACAACGTCATTTTCATCTCCATCCTGGTCGACAAGCTGCCCCCCGCGCAGCGCGAAATCGCCCGCCGTATTGGCCTGTTTCTGGCGATGTTCATGCGGATCGCCCTGTTGTTCCTGCTGTCGTGGATGGTCGGCCTTACGGAGCCGCTGTTTACGCTGTTAACCCAGGCCGTTTCGGGACGCGATTTGATCCTGCTGGTGGGTGGTGTGTTCCTGCTCTGGAAGAGCACGAAAGAAATTCACCAGCTGCTGGAAGGCGAGGAGGGCACGAGTTCCAGTGCGGTAAAAGCGACGTTCACGGCGGTCATCATCCAGATCATCCTGATTGACCTGGTGTTCTCGCTAGATTCCATCATCACAGCCGTGGGCATGGTGGATGAGATCGCCATCATGGTGGCGGCGGTGGTTGTTTCGGTCGGCTTGATGATGCTGTTTGCGAGCAGCATCGGACGCTTCGTGTCCGCGCACCCCACGGTCAAGATGCTGGCGCTGGCCTTCCTGTTTGTGATTGGCGTGGTACTGGTGGCGGACGGGATGGGGCATCACGTGCCGAAGGGCTACGTCTATTTCGCGATGGGCTTCTCGATCTTCGTCGAGATGCTGAACATCCGGCAGCGGAAGCGCCGGCAGGCGCCGGTGCACCTGCACGACGCCTACGCGGAGCCGAAGAACGAAACCCCGCGCGGCTAGTCAGCGAAGATTGTTCATTTCGCCCAGGCTGTAGGTGACCGCAAATGGCGCATGCCAGGGAATGCCCTGCGCCTTGGCGGCCGCCTGCAACTCGCCGCTGGCGCTGAGCGCACGCAGGGCTTTATCGATGTCGGCGCGCAGCGCCTCGTCGGTCGCGCGGGTGGCCGGGTGCTCATTCCACGACAGCGCGGCGGGCGGTGTGTACTGGGCAACCGGTACGGCGGCGGGTTGCGGGCTGAGCGCCAGCGCAGCGCCGGCGGCTGGCCCCCACACCAGGGCGAAATCAGCCTCGTTCGAGGCCAGTTTGCCCAGTGCCTCGCCGGCCGACAGGCTGGTCCTGATTTTTGCGCCCACCAGCCGTAAGCCAAAGGCGCCCACCGTCGCCGCTTGCACCGCAACCGGGGCGTCGCGCAACTGCCGCAGGCTGTTGCGGGTTTCGCCGGCCTTGCCGTAGAGCTCGAAAGCAGCGCCGTAATAGGCCGCGCCCAGACTGAGTTGCGGCATGCCGCGCAGGCTATCGCGGGCAGGTCCCGGCACGCTAAACAAGACGTCGCAAGCGCCCTTGGCCAGTCGCCGGGTGGGAAAATCGCTGTCTTCGAGTTCGGTAATCTTCTCGCCGTTGTTGACCCATACGGGTTCCAGCGGACGGCCCAGTCGGGCCGCCACGGCGGTGGCGGTATCCAGATCGAAGCCCCGACCGCTGGCGCGGTCGGAGTAGGGGGCGTTGTGCGTCAGCAGGCAGACCTTGAGGGGCTCTGCCGCCTCGGCGCCGGCGACTAGCGCCAGCGCCACGCAAGTTGCGCCGGCTGTTCTCATTCCGGCAGGGCAAACACCACGAGGGCGCTGCCAGGCGTGTCGAGCGGCGGTTGACCCACGATCTGCACCGCGATGCCGCCGCCGCCGCTGCCGAAGGCCACGAACTGGCGACCACCGGCCTTCCAGGTGATCGGCTGGCCGCGGACGGCGGAACCGGTCTGGAACTTCCACAGCAGTTTGCCGTTGCTGTCGTCAAACGCCATCACGTGTCCGGTCTGGCTACCGGTGAACACCACGCCACCAGCCGTCGTCAGCGTGCCGCCGGCCATCGGGTAGGGGTCTTTCCAAGTCCACTTGCGCTCGCCGGTGCTGGGGTCGTAGGCCGAGAAGTGGCCGTAGGCCAAACCTTCCTCAGCCTGCATCATGCCCGGACCGCCGCCCCAGA
>JAURHQ010000103.1 GCA_030833185.1 Gammaproteobacteria bacterium
TACCGGCAGCATTGCCATCGAGGTTACGGGCACCGCGCTGCAGGCCGGTGGCATCGGCGATCGCATCTCGGTCCGCAACAATAATTCCAAAAAAGTGATTGAAGGCACCATCCAGCCCTCGGGCGAGGTGGTGGTCGACGGGGGTGGGGCAGCGTCCCTGCCGTGAGCCGCGTCCGGGAAAAATGCCGCCCGTGCGCGCAAAGTTAATGAGAAGTCTTAAAGCTTATGAAAGAGTGTGCCGCTAAGGCTCGCATCTCATCAGGAGATCTACGCAATGGTTTCTGAAGTCAACAACACCAGTTCCTCAATCATCACCGCGATGGACCAGCGCATGGTGAAGTTGGAGAAGACCCAGTCGGCGAGCGCGCCGCAGGTTAATGCCAACACCACCAGCGCGCCGTCTACCGAAACGGTGCAACTGACTGACACGGCGAGTCGCCTGCGCGAGCTCACCCAGTCCGTCGCCAATATTCCGGTCGTCGATCGCCAGCGGGTCGATGCGTTCCAGCAAACGATCAACGATGGCAGCTATCAAATCGATAACCAGCAGGTTGCAGAAAAGGTTATCGGTTTCGAAAGCATGATGACCGGCGGCCCCACGCAGGCCTGATCGCATGCCGTCTACGCCAGCTGATGCGCGCGAAGCCCTGCTGGCATTGCTGGTCGAATTCAATCGCCTGCTGCTAGACGAGTATGCGGCGCTGCTAGAACGGAACGCCGACGTCATTGAAGCCTGCGCCAGCCGCAAGCAGCAACTGACGACGGCGATTGAGGATGCCGCGAGCGGCTGCGATTTCGCGGCGCGCACGCAGGAGACGGATCCCAAGGCCAAGGAAGATTGGGCCCGAATCGAAAACCTGCTTGCCGATTGCGCACTCGCTAATCGGAAAAACGGCGCGGCCGTTCAATCGAGCCGCAATTTGGTCGGTGCCCTGCTCGATATCATCAAAGGTAGAGTACCCGGGGAACGTCTATATGATGCCCGGGGTCAGGCCGGCACCAGCAGCTATGCGGCGTCAACACGGGAGCGGGTGTGATCTGTCGAGTCGGGGCTGAACGTGGTATTCCGGAAAATCATCAAATGGCTGGCTGACGATACGGCTGACGGGGCAAACGCAACGCCCTCAGGCCTGAGCGCCGTCACCGCCGAAATTTACGTCGTCCTCCGTCGCGCCTTGACCAATCATTGCGCGCTGACGGTGTTCATCGGCAACCGGCCCGAAGCCTACAGCAGCGCCATTATCGAAATCGTGCCGGAACAGCGCGTGCTGATGCTGGATGAATTAACGCCGGCGCCGGGCACGGGGCGGCTGGTGAAAGGCGATGTGCTGCACATTCGGGCTCTGGTCGACGGCGTGCAGTTACATTTTGATTCCAAGGTCGCCGCGATTGGCGTGCAAGACGGCTTGCCGTTCTATCGGGTCGATTTCCCCTCGCGAATCGAATACCCGCAACGCCGGCGGCAATACCGGGTGACCGTGCCGCTCAACCGGGGCCTGCAAATTTATTTCGATCTGGCGCGTAATCACCGGCTGATAGGCGAACTGCGCGATATCTCAATGGGCGGACTCTGCGCCCGGATCACCGCTGGCAACATGGAAGAAGGCGTCGACCCGCACCAAACGGCGCATTGCCGCATCATGCTGCCGGACAACCAGTCGATCGTCACCGAGGTTGAACTGGTGCACGTGGATGCCCCGCAACGGGCCCGTGTTCCCCGGGTGCGCGCCCGATTTAACAATATTTCCCCCGCCGCAGAGCGACGAATCTCGCAGCTCTGTGCCGAAATCGAGCGCATGCAGCGGCAGCGACGTTAGTCGTTCTCTGACGTCAGCGGCAGCATCGGCGCTGCGTGAAGCAACGTCTCGAAACCCGCCAGATCCGCAGGCCTGTCCAGATCGTGACGCAGCGGCAGCGCCCGCCAGCGTAGCCCCAGCGACTGGCAGCGCGTGCAGGTGTCCTGCATGACGGACGGCGTACTCCAACGCATATCGGTTAGCAGGTCCGGTTGCGGGCGATGCAGCCCCAGCAACCAGTAGCCGCCGTCAGCAACCGGGCCCAGCACCACGTCGGCCCCCAGAGCTAGCCAAGCCGCCGCCGCTTCCAGATCTGCAAATTCCGCATCCAGCAGGTCGCTGCCCATCAGTAGCGCTTGCGGCGCCTCCGTTAACGCCAGTGTCAGCGCTTCTGCCATACGTGCCCCCAGATCCTCGCCCGCCTGCAGCCGTAGCGTGCAGCCCTGTGCCTGCGGCAAATCGCGAAAATACGCGAGGCTGGCCGGATCCGCGCAGGCGAGCACGCGGGGGCCCGGCCAACGGGCGAGCAGCGCGAGACTGCGCCCCAACAACAGCGCGTACAGCCGGGCGGCCTCGACCGCCCCAAGCGCCTCGGCAAGGCGCGTTTTGACCTGGCCAGGTTGTGGACCTCGTGCGAACAGGATTAACGCGGTGCGTGCCGCGTGATTCATCGGACTTGCCGATACCAAACGGCAAGGCGTGCCGGCGCGACGCCCATGAAATAGGCCAGCCGCAGACCCCACATCAGCAGCACCGTCCGGAGCACCCCACCCTGCACCCAGCGGCGCGCCGAGGTCCGCACGCGTAGCCGCAGGCAAGCGGGCTTGCACAGCCTGCGCAGCTGCGCGGACAGGGCAATGTCTTCCATCAGCGGAATAGGCGGATATGCGCCGCAGCGCTCAAAAAGCCCCCGGCTGACGAAGATCGCCTGATCGCCGGTCGCAATGCCGGTGAGCCGCGAGCGCCAGTTCATCATCGCTGCAACTATCCGCAAGGCGAGACCCTGCGCGTCCAGTTCAACATCAAACCGCCCCCAGCAGGGGGCCTTCGGCAGCGCGCGCAAGGCGGCCTGCGCCGCTGCGGGCAGGGCGGTATCGGCGTGGAGAAAAAGCAGTAAATCTGCAGCACTCGCAGCTGCCCCGGCGTTCATTTGCGCGGCCCGACCGCGTGACGCGGCGAGCACGCGGTCGGCGCCAGCGGCCGCCAGCTCGCGGCTCTGGTCGGTACTGCCCCCGTCGACCACGATGACTTCAGCCCCCGCGGCGCGCCAGGACTCCAGCCTGTGCAAGGCCTCGACTAGCGTCGGCGCCTCGTTCAGCACCGGCAGGATGATGCTGAGCCAGGGCCGGCTCATACCGCCGACAACGCGCCCCCGCAACTGCTGCCGCTGCCCGCCGTACAGGCAAAACAATGCGGACCAACGGCGACTGGGCGGCCGCTGAGCTCAGCAGGTTTCAAGTCCGCCAGATGCACCCGCTGGCCCCCGCCCAGCGGCATGCCCAGCATCTGGTTGAAGTCGCAATCGTGCACCTCGCCCTGCCAATCAACGCTAAGCAGGCTGCGGCACATCACGGCCGGCAGGTTCTCATCGCGGTGCGCGGTCTGCAGCATCTGCAAGTACGACTGATAGTGCCCGTCGCGCTCCAGCGCGTGGCGAAACCGTGCGATCGGGACGTTGGCCAAGGTCAGCAGATGGTTGAAACGAATCCCGTAGTCCTGCGCCAGTCGCGCGCGGTAGGTCGCTTCCAGCGCCGCCTGCGCGGGGGGCAGATGCGGTCCCAGCGGGTTGTAGACGAGGTCCAGCACCAGATCCCGTGCCGAATCGCCATAGCCCAGCGCGTTCAGGCGCCGCAGACCGCGAATGCTTTTCTCGAACACGCCCTTGCCGCGCTGCAAGTCCACGTTGTCCGGCCCGTAGCACGGCAAGGAAGCCACCACCCGCACGCCTTGCCCGGCCAGAAATTCAGCCAGATCGGCCTGACCCGGCTCTTCCAGAATGCTCAGGTTGCAACGGTCGATGACGGCAAGCCCGGCCGCCCGCGCCGCGCTCACCAGCGGCCGAAAGATGGGGTTGAGCTCCGGCGCGCCACCGGTCAGGTCCAGAGTTTTAACGCCCGCCTCGCGCGCGAAGCGCAGCGCGAGTTCGGCGGTTTCGGCCGACATCTGCTCGGTACGATTGGGCCCGGCATCCACATGGCAATGCGCGCAGGCCTGATTGCAGCGATAGCCGAGATTCAGTTGCAGGGTCTCGAGCGCCGCCCGCCGTAGCGGCGGGAAATCCCTCAAGGGCAAGACAGGCGGCAAGTGGGCGACTTCATTCACGGGCGGGATCTCCGTCGGTATGCCCGGATGATTGCAGCCCGCGTCCGGCCGCGCAACGAAATGCGCCCGGCGGGCTGGCGCAAGCCGCACTCGCCCGCTAAACTCCCGGCCCTCACTCGTGGGGCTGTAGCTCAGCTGGGAGAGCGCTGCGTTCGCAATGCAGAGGTCAGGGGTTCGATCCCCCTCAGCTCCACCAATTTTCTCCGCCGCCGACCGCATCGAACGGGCCCGCAGGCCCTTCATGGTGGAAGGGCAAGCGCACACAAACTTCGTCCCTCCCCCCTTCCAGTGCCAGCAGAGACGCGCGGTCCACCCCACCGGGCCCTGTCCGGAATGGCGTTCTCGACGCGCTCGAGCGGGCCGACACCTCAGGCACAAGACCTTCCGTCGCTCGTTTTGCTCCCGCCGTTCGGGGCCCAGTTGCGCCTCAATAGACCCTCACCGCATTGGCCTTGAAACCCGCCCATGCCGCAACCCCAGGGCGCAATCCCAGCCGCTGCACCGTTTCATGGGTCACCAGCGCGTACAGACATTCGCCGGCGTCAAGCGTTACCCGTACCTCGCCATCTTGCTCGGCAAGCGCGGTAACCCGACAGGGAAACTCGTTGCGCATACTCGACTCCAGCAGGCGAGCCGAGATGACGACATGGGCAGGATCAATGACGACCCGGGAACCGCTACGAACGTGGTCGGCAACCTGAATCACTAGCCGGCCGGTGTCGAACGTGTGCCGGTCGGGATCCAGATGGCCCGGGTAGTGATTCAGGAGCATGCCTTCCTGCGTGCGCCCAGCGATCAGGCCAATCACCTGCTGTGCCAAGCGGGCCGCCAGCAGGTGATCATGGGTAGAGAAAATAATCTTGCCTGTCCGGGTGGAAGTCAGCGTCGACATCAACTCGGCGAGGTCCTCGGTCGCGTGCGCGTCGAGGTAGCTGAAAGGCTCGTCAAGCAACAATACCGCAGGTTCCAGCGCCAGAATCCGCGCAATCGCGAGCTTTTGCGCTTCGCCGCCGGAGAGCCCCCGCACATGCCGGGACGCGAGCGGCGCCAGCCCCAGGCGAGCCAGCGTTGCACCGGTCTGACGCTGCACGTCCAAGGGCGCATGCCCTTGGACGTGCAGCGCGAGTTCCACGTTGGCAGCGACGGTTCGATCAAAGAGGAATGGACGCTGCGGCACCAGACCGACGTCCCGATGGTGACGTGTCCCTTGAGCAGCACTGACCCGCTCGCCCTTGAAGCGGATTTCACCTTCGTTCGGCGCGGACAGAAAGGCGAGCAGTTCAAGCAGCGTGCTTTTCCCCGCACCGTTGGGGCCCACCAGCGCGGTGATGCCGCCCTCGGCGATCGCTTGCGCATCAACGGTCAGAATAAGGCGTCCCTGCCGTCGCACTTTCACGTCCTTGAGCGAATAAAGCGGCGTCATTCGGGCCGCCAATCCAACAAGCTGAGCGCAAGATTTGTCAGCAGCGCAACCAGCAGCAGCAGCAACCCCAGCGCCAGTCCGAGCGCAAACTCGCCCTTGCTGGTCTCCAGCGCAATCGCAGTGGTCATGGTTCTGGTGTAGTGGGCGATATTGCCACCGAGCATCATCGCGACACCGACCTCACCGATGGCGCGCCCGAAGGTAAGGATGGTTGCCGCGACCACCGGCCGTCGACATTCGTGAAGCAGGATGCGGGCCTGCTGATATCGCCCTGCCCCGAAGGTGCGGCAGGTAAAGATGATGCGAGGGTCGGCGGACTGCGCTGCCGTCCACACCAAGTTCCATAGCAATGGGATCACCAGCACCGTCTGGCCGATGACGATCGCCAGTGGGCTGAACAGCAAATTGAAGTTCCCAAGCGGACCCTGCCGGGATAAGAGTCCATAGAGCAGGAGTCCAACCACCACCGTCGGCAGCGCCATCAAGGCATTCAAGCCGTGCCTCAACGCCTTCTTGCCCGGAAATTGCGTAATTGCGACACCAATCCCGGCAGGGATTGCCAGCACGGAAGCGATCAGCACCGCGGCACACGAGGTAGACAGCGAGGTGCGCACAATCGCGACCATTTCGGCGTCTGCGCTCAGGATGAGTTGGAGCGCACGTGCGAAGGATTCGGCAAAAAACTCCAAGGGCGTTACAAACTCCGCGAGTGCCTAGTGGCCGGCAGTTGGCCTGAACAGCATCTCGCCGTCCACCTTGAAGGCACCGATGAGGCGCTGGCCGTCAGCTCCGGTCAGGAAGTCGGCATAGGCCTTGGCCAGCTTCACATTCGTGTTCGGATGACGCGCGGGATTCACGCTCATCACGTGGTAAGGGTTCGCGAGAATCGGATCGCCCGCATAGAGCAGTTTCAGCCCAAGCTTCCCCCGCAGCGCCAGCCAGGTGCCGCGATCCGCGAGGGTGTATGCCGGTTTCTGATCCGCAATCTGCAGCACCGGCCCCATGCCCTGACCGGCGGACAGATACCACTTGCCATCCGCCGCCACCGCCGCGGCCTTGAACAGCGCCTGTTCCTTTACGTGGGTGCCGCTTTTGTCCCCCCGCGAGACATACCAGGCCCCGGCCTTGGCGATGCGGGCAATCGCGTCGACGGCCGAAGTCGCCTCGGCCACGCCCGCGGGATCGGATGGCGGGCCGACGATAACGAAATCATTTTCCATCACCGCCCTGCGGTCGACGCCGGCGTCCTCGGACAAAAAGGCTTCTTCGGCGGCGGGATCGTGCGTCAGCAACACGTCGACATCGCCGTTGCGTCCCAGCGTCAGGGCTTTGCCGCTACCTACGGCGATGACGTCCACCTTCACTCCGACCCGCTGTTCGAAGGCCGGATTGATCGCGGCCAGCAGACCAGAGTCGCTCGTGCTGGTGGTGGTAGCCAGACGAAGACGCTCCTCTGCGTGTGCGGCGAGCGCGCTGATCACAAGTAACGAGGCGACAAGGAACTGTTTCATGGTTGTCCGAGGGCGTTGGTAGGAGTCGATCGTTTCGCCATCGCGCCGGAGGTGCAATAGGCACAAGATTGCAATATCGCAGGTGCTTTTGAATCGGCTAGCCTTCACGGCCCCAAATTCACGATGGAATCTGGAATTAATGCCTATTCGATCCGCTGCCGCCTTGCTGTTGGCACTTACCGTTCCCGCTTTCGCCGCGCTGGCCGCCGAAACTTCGCGCCCGACGCCTTTCCGCTTGCAGGAAGCACTAAAGCTTCCCGACTGGCTATCCGTGTCGGTCCAGAGCCGTTATCGCTACGAAACGCTGGATGGGCAATTTAGAGCCGGCGGACAAGGCGGCGATCAGGCACTACTGATACAAACGACCGCGCTGCTTGAAGCGGGCTCCAAACAAGCCCGACTCGGGCTTGAGATGATCGATGCCCGCGCTGTGCTGGACGACAGCGGTACGCCGCTCGACACCACCATAGTCGGCGCGGCTGATTTGCTGCAGGCCTACGGCGTTTTCAAGTTTGACAACCTAGCCAATCTGAACGGCGCCAACGAATTGCGCCTGGGACGACAAACGATTGATTTCGGGTCCCGCCGATTGTTGGCCCGTAATCGCTTTCGCAACACCATCAATGCATTCACCGGCGCCGACTGGAAATTTGCCGCCAACAACGGCTGGTCGAGCGAAGTGTTCGTCGCCGCGCCCGTCGTGCGCCTACCCGGCGATAAACCTTCGTTGCTGAATGACGATGCGGCTTGGGACGAAGAGGATTTCGGCACCGTTTTCTGGTTGATCGGCGTCCGCTCCGCTCCGCTGCTCGCCAAGGCGCGGCTTGAGGCTTACGTGATGGGCCTGCACGAAAGCGATGAGGTATTTGCCACGCGCAACCGGAATATCGTGACCCCGGGGTTTCGCTTCTTCCGCGAACCCGCGGCCGCCGCATTCGACTATCAACTCGAAGTCATCATGCAGGCCGGCACCGTCCGCAGCGACGACAAGCCAAGCACGGTGAACGATCTCGACCACTTCGGGCACTACGAAACTATCCAGGTCGGTTACACCTTCAAGGCCCCATGGTCGCCGCGCTTGGCGGCGTTGTTTGACTACGCCAGCGGTGACGGCGATCCGGGCGACAATCGGAGTGGGCGCTTCGATAGCCTGTTCAGCGCTCGCCGCTTCGACTATGGCCCGACCAGTCTGTGGGGCGCATTCTCGCGCGCCAATCTCGTCTCGCCTGGTGCCCGGGTGACGGCAAAACCCTTACCTGAGGTACAGGCGATGCTGGGCTACCGCGCATTCTGGTTGGCCGAGGAACGCGATACCTGGGCGGCAGCCCGGGTTGCCGATCCCATGGGACAGTCCGGCGACTTCATCGGCAATGAATTCGAATTCAGCGTCAGCTGGACCGTGCTTCCGAAAAATCTTGCGCTGGAGTTAGGCGGGGCATTCCTGCTTAACGGCGACTTTCCTGACAAGGCACCGAACGCAACCGGTGACGGTGATTCAAGCTATCTGTATACGCAGGTTTCGCTCGCCTTTTAGGCACTCGCTGCAGGCTGGTGCCTGCGAATGCCGAGCGGCGGGCATCAGTCCCACCGGGATTTGGCACTGGGGCTGTTCCGGCGCAGCAGCGTGCCAGTGGGGGTTACCGCGCCATCAGCAGCGCTGACTGCCATTCAATTTGCGAGGGCCATTCTTGCGCGCGACGCTCTGGGCTATCCTCGCCCCGTAACATCAAGCATCGCCGTATGACCGACATCCGCCAACGCGTCCTCACCGCCCTCGCCCTCGAACGCACGCCGGGCTTCAACTACTCGGGCAATTATCTGGGCACGCGCTTCATCGACCTCACCCCGCCGCGCGCGGTGATTGAAATCGACCACGGCCTGCACTGCGAAGACCCCGCTGGCGAAGGCGACATTGCCGCGATTTGTCTGCTGGCAGATATCTCGATGGGCAGCGTGGTGCGCGCGCAACTCTCGCCCGAGCAGCGTCTGGCCACCGTCAGCATGAGTCTGCAATTCACCGGCGCGCCGCGACTGGGTCCGTTCAGCGGCGTAGGCGAATTTCTTGAGTTCGTGGACGGCGCCGACAGCCGGCAGGGGCTCTGCCGGGTCAGCCTGAGCGGCGCTGGGCAACGACTGTTGTTCGGCACCGGGGCCTTCATGGTGATGAAGCCGCCGCCGGGCCGCATGATGTACCCGCTGGTCAGCGCGGTGCATGCCAACGCCGCCCCACTCGACGACCACGAATTAACCGCAGACGAACAGGCCCTGCTGCGACGCGCTGAGGCGGCGATCAATGCCTGCGGCGGCGGCCGGGGGTTTCTGCGTCACTTCTGGGGATTTGTCCCGCAGGCCAGCGCCGAGGGCGCCCGGTGCACGGTCGGCAACGGGCCACATCTGGGGAACCGGGTAGGGCATTTGCAGGGCGGGCTGCAACTCGGGATGGCGATTGTGACCGCCGAGGCAGCGCTGCCGCCCGGCTGGATGACGTCGGGTATTTCAGCGTTTTTCATTGGCGCCGGCGTGGGCGCCGAGATCACCGCCGAAGCCCGCGTCGAGCATCAGGGACGAAACACCGCGGTCGTCCGCACCCGGCTCACCGCGCCGGGTGGGCAGCGAGTGCTGGACGCCACCACCACGCATATTCGCCGTAGCTGAGCGCTACCGCCGGCGCGCCGGCGACTTGCGTCTAGCCCTTGTGAATAGGGTCTACCCACAGCACGGTTTCGGGCTTCTCAATGGGTTCGATATTGAGATTGACCACCACCGCCTCGTTATCGCTGCGCACCAGCACGCATTCCAGCGTGTCGTCGGTAGAGGCGTTGATCTCCTGATGCGGCACATACGGCGGCACGAAAATAAAATCCCCCGGACCCGCCTCGGCGGTGAACTCCAGCTGCTCGCCCCAGCGCATGCGGGCCCGGCCCTTAATCACATAAATCACGCTTTCCAGCGCGCCGTGGTGATGCGCGCCGGTCTTCGCGTTGGGATGGATATGCACCGTGCCCGCCCAGATTTTCTGGGCGCCGACGCGCGCGAGATTGATCGCCGCCGCGCGGTTCATGCCCGGGGTTTGCGCGGTGTTGGTGTCCAGCTGGTCGCCGGGAATGACTTTCACCCCGTGCAGTTTCCAGTCGACCGGCGCGTGGTCGTGACCGTGATCGTGGTCGTGCGGATGATGAGGGTCATGGCCCATGGCGCGCTCCGGAAAAGGGTGGACAGGCCTCGACCCTAACCAAGAAGCGACGCCCGAACAAGCAAGGCCTCGCCGATTTTGCGCGTGAGGGCGTGACGCCCGCAATGGCGGCGCCGCGCACGTCATTCGGCGTCAATCTCCTACCCGCAAGCGATCGGCCTCGGGATACAGCGCGATGAGCGCCGCCCACTGCAAATCGGCGACCAGCGCCAGCAGCTGCACGCGGAAACCTGCGCATGCGCTGGGATCAACGACAGCCTCTGCCCGGCTCGCCCACAGCGCCTCCAGCGCCGCGCGTCGGCTGGCCAGCAACGCCGGCACCGCCTCGCGCCAGCGCGGCTGCTCGCGCTCCAGCGTCGCGGGACCACGCCCGCGCCCGGCGTGCGCCACCACCAGATAGGCCATCAGCAGCCGCGCGATGAGTTCATTCAACGCCGCCGGACTCCACTCCACCCAGTGGCCACCGCTGCCGCTGATGCGATTGAACTCCAGGGCCGCCACCCGGCCGCCCACCAGGCCGGCGGCGCCGCCCAGCAGCGCGCCGAGACCGAGGCTAAGGCCGCCGGTCATCAGATCCGTCAGCAGCCCACCCAGCATGCCGCCGGCAACCGGACCGAGGGCAGAAATCAGGCGCTCACCGCCGCGGGCCGCCTTGCGTGGCGTCACCGCAAGGCCGGCCTCGATGTCGTTCCGCATGCGGGCATCCAGTCCATGCGCTGCGATCAGCGCGGTCACCGCCTCGGTGGTGGCGGTGCCGGCCTGCGCGCGGAGCGCCGCACCGGCACTTGCCAGATCGGGGCTGCGCCCAAGCAGTCGGTCGACATAGCCGCGCAGCCGGCCCTGCCCGGCCGGCGTCTCGGCCTCGACCCGCGCCAGCGCGCAGGCGGTCACACAATCAGCCAGCGCGGTGGTCGCGGCGCTGAACACACGCAAATGGCGCTCGCGCAGCTCGTTAGCCAGACGCCGCAGCAGCGCCCGCCGCGCCGGCGCCGGCAGCGCCTCTTCAATCGCCGCCAGCAAGCGAAACTCCTGCACCCAGCAGCGCGTAAAGGCGTCCAGCGCCAGCACCGTCCGAACCTGCGCGAACGGCGCGAGCAGCTGCGTCCAGGCGCTGATGTCGGCCGCATCCTGTTCCAGCGTGCGCTGCTCGCCCAGCTGGTTTAACAGCACGATCACCGGCTTGCCGGTCCATTCGATGATCCGCATCTCGCTCAGCACTTCGGCGCTGGCCGCCGGAAAGTCCGCCGCATTGACCAGATAGAGCACCACGTCCGCGCGGTCCTTCACCGTGTGCAGCGCGAGCTGGCTGTAATAGAAACCCGGATTGGTCAGCCGGTCCCACACCTGCCGCAACAGCCAGCCAAGCGGCGTGCCGGACAGCCGCATGCGTTGTTCCAGCCGCTGGCTGTCGCCGAAGCCCGGCGTATCCCACAGCTTCAGCGCTTCGCCCTGCGCGGTCTCGAGCCAGGTGTAGCGTTCGGAGAACTGCGTGACGTGCGCCTCGTCCCGCACCTCGCCCACGTCCTTGCCCAGCAGGGTGCGGAGCAAAGTGGTTTTGCCGACGTTGGTGTGCGAAGCCAGCGTCAGCTCGATGCTGTCAGGCGCCGCGTCCGGGCTCATGACGCGGCCGCCTCGCCCAAACCTAGCAGCGCGCGGAAAGCGGCCGCGTGCGCATGCGGCTCAAGCCCGACCAGCGGCAGGCTCAACACCCGCACCCCGGCGGCTGCAGCAAAGCGGCGCCACCCGTCCCGGCGCTCGGCCAGTCGCGCCGAGCCTTCACCAAAGCGCTCGCGGAAGCGGCTTTCGTCCAGCAGCAGCGCCACCGGCAGGTGCGTCTCCCGGCGGAGCAGCGGGCCATAGGCATCGGCTTCCGGCGTGCTCGCGAGGTCGCAGACCACCAAGGCATGCGTCGATGCCGGCGGCGCGGGCGGCAGGTGGTCAGCATCCGGCCCGGCCTGGTCCAGCGTTAGTGCTACGGCGTCTCCGAGGGCAGCGGCGACCAGCGCGCGCAGACCGGCCTCGGCCGGCGTCGTCAACGCGCGCGGGAACACCATCACCGCCAGGTGGAGATGGCCGGTCAGCGGCGGCAAGACGCGGGCCTGCGCCGCCGCGTGGAGGCGCGCCAGCGGCGCGAAATACGGGTCGGCCAGCGGCAAGGGAAAATTTGCCCACAGCCGCGCGGCCTGCCAGCGGCCAAATAGCGCCAGCAAGAGGCGCGGCAGTACCACCACCAGCCCCAGCATCAGGGCATAGCGATGAATCCACGGCGCGGCCGAGGCGGCCGCAGCGGACAGCCGGGTATCGTGGCGCAGGGCGTCGAGTGTCGTGCTGTCCGGTAACGGAATGCCGGTCAGCGCGGTGGCCGGCCACAGCAGCGTCGCCAGCCAGGCCTGCGCCTGCCCGGCGTCGATGAAGGTGCTGCCCCAAGTCACGCGGTATTCGGCGACCAGCCCGCGACCATACATGCCCGCGATCAGCCCCAGCGCCAGAGCCGCGCTGGCGAGATGGAGCGCACTGAGGAATCGTGCGGTCAGGAGGGGGCGCGCGGCCGCGTGCCAGTCCTGCAGGAAATCGACCACGGCCGGCGGCGGGGTCACGGCTCCCGTCGCCAGACGACGCTGCGCCTGACTGGCCAGCCAGACCGCGAAGCGCCCTACCCGCCCGACGCTCCGGCGCTCCGTCTGGCCACGACGCGTCACAGCGCGCATCAAGAGCGCGGCAAAAAAAACCAGATTCCAGAGCAGGACGGCCACAACCCCCGGCGCGAACAAATTGAAGCGGTCGCTGCCGTTGAAGAGGTTGGTCCCAAGTCCCGCGAGGAGTCCGAGCCCCACAAGCACGCCCTGCGCGCGCCGGAAGCTCGCATCGGCTAACGGCAAGCCGCTCAGCGCCGGCTGTCGCTGTTGCAAGCGGATG
>JAURHQ010000104.1 GCA_030833185.1 Gammaproteobacteria bacterium
GGGCTGGACCTTGCGGCGCTGGCGGCGATCGCGAAAGCGCTCACCGGCGCTTATCTGTCCTCTTCGGGCAACGCGTTCAGTACCCGCACTGCGAGTTTCATCATTCAGAACCACTTTGTGCCGGGCGTCCGGAATCAGCCCGGCGGACCGCTGTTCGGCGTGCAGTTCAGCCAGCTGCCCTGCGGCGATTTGGTCCAGACCAACGACCTGGGGGGCGCCACCGGCATCGGCCCGCGGCGCTCGCCGCTGGGTCTGGCCGGCGATCCGGGCGGCTTCCCGCTGTACAAGTCGGGCGTGGTGGTCGGCGGCGTCGGGGTGATTGCCGGCACGTCTGCGACCTACACCATTGACCTCACGCCGCGCGTGCCGCGGACCGATCGCGAGGAGCGCATCGCGCTGGCGGCACAACGTGGTTTCACGCCGCCCGCCAGCATCCGCGCTGACCAGATCACGGCCGGTGGCATCAAGCTCGTGTATTCCACCTCCGACGGCGCCGTGCCGGCGGTCACGCGCCGGGTGCCGGTCAGGGCCACGCCCATTGCGGTGGCGGGCTACACCACCGCCGCGGTCAAGGCCGGGCGGGTCTACGGCCGCGCGGGCTCGGGCTATGTGGCCGCCACGCGCAGTAATGCCACGGCGGCGCTGGCCGCACGCCGCGCATTCATTCTGGAAGACGGGGCGGGCGCTAATCGCTATCCACCGACGGCCGCCGCCGACGGCGGACTCAGCGCGGCCTTTGTGGGTGAAATCCTGCAGCAGGCAATCGGGGTAGCCAATCAGGCCCGCGCGCAGATTCGACGACCGCTGAACTCGCCGGCGCAGGTCACGGTCTCGGTGGTCGACGCCAACGGCAACATCCTCGGGATCGCACGCACGCCGGATGCGCCGGTCTTTGGCACCGATGTGTCCTTGCAGAAAGCCCGCACCGCGGCGCTGTTCTCGCGCCGCGATGCCAGTGCCCGGTTGCGCAGTCTTCCGGCCAACAGCGTTGCCGGCATCAGTTTTCCCGGCGCGGGTCCGCGGATGAGCGCGGCGCAACGGTTTTTCGGGCGCGACGTGTTCACCGGCACCGCGTTCTCGGGACGCGCGATCGGCAATATCGCCAGACCCAATTTTCCCGACGGCATCGACACGCGCGGCCCCGGCCCGCTGTCGAACAGCACGCAATGGAGCCCGTTCAACGTGGGCCTGCAACTCGACATGGTGGGCGTGCGCCTGATTTCCGCGCTTGCCGTGCCGGGTACTTCCTTCGGGAGTTGTACGCTGGCCCCGGTGGGGGCGGACAACGGCATTCAGATTTTTGCCGGCGCGGTGCCGATTTATCGCGGCAACACGCTGGTCGGGGCGATCGGCGTCTCCGGCGACGGTATCGACCAGGACGACATGGTGGCCTTTCTGGGCCTGCAGCGTGCGAGCGTCGGCGGGGTCATTCGCGGGGCGGTCGGGCAGGCACCGAAAGCGCTGCGGACCGACCGGCTCGCGCCCGGTCTGCGCTACGCGCAATGCCCGCAGTCGCCCTTTGTCAGCAGCGAGCAACAAAATGTCTGCGCCGGGTTTTAGGCCGATGACGCGTCGGTTTGCCGCACCCTTGTGCGGTCTGCTGCTGGGCCTGCAGTGCTGGGTCGTTACCCCGGTGATGGCGGCGACCCCGCCGGTTGGGCAGCAGATCATGCAGGTCATGGCCGAGCGCATCGAATTGCGCACGGCGCCGTCGCCCGGCGCGCAGGCCGTGGCGGTGGTCGGGCGCGGCAATCTGCTGGAAGTCCTCGCGGTACAAGGGCAGTGGTATCAGGTGCGTTATGGCAGCCGGGCAGAGGATGTCGCCTGGGCGCTACGCAGCCCCGACCGCTACAGTCAGTTCAGTCTGGAGCGGGTGAAAGTGCCGGGTCCGCCCCGGTTTGCCGGCGAACAAACCGGCACCGGCGCGCGTCCGCCGATCGACGCTGCACGTCCGGGCGAGTTTGCTGGCAAGGTGGTGACCCTGCCGCCGATCGATCCCTCGCAGGTCGCACCCCCGTCAGCCAATCTGCCGCGCGAGTCGATTCCCTTGCCCGACCGCTGGCGGCTAATGCAGGCGCTGGATTTCAAGTTTCCGTGGTACGACCCCTACAACCAGAACCTGTTGAAGGGCGATATTCCGATTCCACGCCTCGGGCCCGATGTATTCCTGAACGCGATTGCCATTTCAGACACGCTGTTCGAAGCGCGTTCGGTCCCCACGCCCGTCTCGCAGACGACCTCGTTTCCGGATGCCAACAACATCTATGGCAGCAACGAGCAGCAGGTATTCGCGACCACCATTCTGGCCGGCTTCTCACTGATCAAGGGCAACACGACCTTCAAGCCACCGGACTACGAATTCCGCGCGCTGGCAGCGATTAACTACAACCGCGCCAATGTGGAGGAGGCGGGCGCGCTGCTGGTTGACCCGCTGCAGGGCAGAACCCGTGAAGACCATTTCGCCGGCCTGCAGGAACTCTTCCTCGACAAGCATTTGCAGAACGTGTCCGACCGCTACGATTTTGATTCGCTGCGCGTCGGGATCCAGCCCTTCACCTCGGATTTTCGCGGCTTTTTGTATATCGACCAGCCGCTGGGCGTGCGGCTGTTCGGCAATCGCGCAAACAACCGCTACCAGTACAACCTGGCCTGGTTTCGCCGTCTGGAGAAAAACACCAACAGCGGCCTGAACGATATGTTCCAGGACCTGCGGGAAGACGACATCTTCACCGGCAACCTGTTTGTGCAGGACTTTCCGGTGCTGGGCTTCACCTCGCAGTTCAGCATCACCCACAACCGCAACGATGAATCCGGCGACCACTACGACAACAATGGTTTTCTGGTGCGACCCGCGCTGGTGGGCGACGCCCAGCCGCACGATTACGCGGTGACCTATATTGGCTACAGCGGCGACGGCAGCCTGTACTACCTCTGGCAGAAGCTGCGGCTCAATCTCAGCACCTCGACCTATCTGGCGGTCGGCACGGATTCGCATAGTCCAATCGCCGGACGCGAGCAGACCATCCTCGCGGCCTTTCATGCGAGCGAAATTTCACGCGATTACAACTGGGTGCGCCTGCGCGGCAATCTGCTGTTCGCCACCGGCGACGGCGACCCTTACGACGGCGAGGCCAATGGCTTCGACGCTATCCTCGAGGCGCCGCAGTTCGCTGGTGCCGACACCGCGTATTTCATCCGGCAGGGCATTCCGCTTATCGGCGGGGGCGGCATCGCGTTCTCGGGGCGCAACGGCATCCTGCCTTCGCTGCGTTCGTCGCGCGACGAAGGGCAGTCGAATTTCGTCAATCCCGGCCTGCAACTCTACGGGGTAGGGGCCGACTTTGATGTGCTGCCGGAATTGCGCATTACCAGCAACGTGTCGTACCTGCGCTTCATGGATACCAGCAGTCTGGGCGCCTTGCGGATGCAGGGTGAGCCTGACGGTGAACTGGGCACCGATTTCGCCATCGGCATGCAGTATCGCCCCTGGTACAACCAGAACGTTGTAATAAACGCCTCCGCCAGCGTGCTCCACCTGGGGCAAGGCCTGATCGAGCTCTACGGTGAAGATCAGGACAACCTGTACTCCACTTTCATCAACGCGATTCTGGCCTTCTGAGCATGCTGTTTATGCGTCGTCACCCGTCTTCTGTCGCTGGCCTGTTTGCGCTGTGGCTTTGCGCACTGTGGCTGCTGCCTGCAGGACCCGCCGGCGCGAACGAAGGCGCCCACCTGGTGGAACGCGATTACGTCATGGCGCCGCCCGCACCCAAAGCCCAGACGCAGGCCGCGGCGGACGCCAAGTCGGCGGGCTGTCTGAGCTGTCATCAGGGCACCGACCGCCACACCATGCACGCCAATCCGGGCGTCGTCATCGGCTGCACCGACTGCCACGGCGGCGATGCGAATATCAAGCACGCGGCTGGCGGCGCCGCACCGGACAAGACGCAGCCGGCCTACCGCGAGGCGATGGACAAGGCACACATCCTGCCGCGCGACGAGCATTTCTGGCGCTACCCCTCGTCGGCCAATCCGCCCGGGTCGTTTGCCAAACTCAACCGTGAGCACCCGGCCTACGTGCGCTTCATCAATCCGGGCGACCTGCGCATCGCGCGGCACGCCTGCGGTGAATGCCATCTGCCGATCATCCAGTCACAGGAGCGCAGCCTCATGAGCACCTCCAGCATGCTGTGGGGCGGGGCGGCGTATAACAACGGCATCCTGCCCTTCAAGCGCTACATGCTGGGCGAGGCGTACACCGAGAACGGACTGGCGGCGGCCATCCTCAACCCGATCAAGGTCGACAACGACCTTTTCGTGCAGAAGGGGATTCTGGAGAAGCTCTATCCCTTGCCGGCCTGGGAGACCATGCCGCCTGCCGACATTTTCCGCGTATTTGAACGCGGCGGCCGCGTCATCAACAGTCAGTTCCCCGAAATCGGTCTGCCCAACAGCACGGGCGCGCTCCAAAAACTGGACGAGCCCGGGCGACCCGATCTCAAACAGTCCAACCGCGGCCCGGGCACGGGAAACCGGATCGCGGTGCCGGTGATCAATCTCACCAAGACGCGCCTCAACGACCCGCATCTATGGTTCCTGGGCACCAACGACAACCCGGGGGATTACCGCTCCTCGGGCTGCACGGCCTGCCACGTCATCTACGCCAACGACCGGGACGAAAAGCACGCGGGCCCGTATGCAAAGTTTGGTAATCGCGGCCAGACGCAAACCGGTGATCCCACCATCACCAAGGGCGAGTCGGGCCACCCGCTCAAGCACGAATTTACCCGGGCGATTCCCTCGTCGCAGTGCATGGTGTGCCACATGCACCAGCCGAACATCTACGTGAATTCCTTCTACGGCTACATCCAGTCCGACTACGAGGCCGATGCGCCCTTCCTGTGGCCAGAAAAAGAAAAGCACCCGACGGCGGCCGAGATCCACGAGATCAACAAGCGCAATCCGGAGGAGGCCGCGATTCGCGGCAAATGGTCAGATCCCGAGTATCTGGCGGAGATCTCGAAGCTCAATCCCAAGCTCAAAGACACGCAGTTTGCCGACTATCACGGCCACGGCTGGGTGTTTCGCGGCGTGTTCAAGCGCGACCGTAAAGGCGCGCTGCTGGATGCCGAGGGCAAGACCGTGCCCGACGACGACCCGAAGAAGTTCGACAAGGCCGTGCACATGGGGTCCATTCACATGGACAAGGGCATGCACTGCGTGGACTGCCATTTCTCCCAGGACATGCACGGTAATGGGCATATCTATGGCGAAGTCGCAGCGGCGATCGAAATCGACTGTGCGGACTGCCACGGCACCTCAAAAACCTATCCCACGCTCCACACCTCGGGCCCGGCCGCGCGGCCCGGCGGGATGGATCTTTCGCTGCTTAAGACGCAGGACGGTCGGCGCCGCTTCGAGTGGCGCGATGGTGAACTGTTCCAGCGCTCGGCGCTGCATCCCGACAAGGAATGGAAAGTCTCCTTGGTCAAAGACTCGGTCAACCCGAAGCATCCGACCTTCAACGAGAAAGCTGCACGTGCCAAGCTGATGGCGGCGGGCGAGGCCGGGCGCAAGGGTAAATGGGGCCTCGGGGCCACCGAACTCGCCCACGACAACGAAAAAATGCTCTGTTTCACCTGCCATCTGTCGTGGACGACCAGCTGCGCGGGCTGCCATCTGCCGATTCAGGCCAACTGGAAAACCGATCGCAATCACTACGAGGGCGGGGAAACCCGTAACTACGCGACCTATAACGTGCAGGTGGCGCGCGACGACGTTTTCCAGCTGGGCAAGCATGGTCCGGTGAAGGGCGCGCGTATTGCGCCGATTCGCTCGAGCTCCGCGCTGGTGTTGTCCTCGCAAAACATCAATCGCGAGCGCATTTACATCCAGCAGCCGCCGATTGCCGCCAGCGGCTTCTCCAGCCAGGCCTTCGCGCCGCATTACCCGCATACCGAGCGCAAGGAAGAAACCAAGACCTGCGACGACTGCCACGTCTCCAGCAAGAACGACAACAACGCCATCATGGCCCAGCTGCTGCTGCAGGGAACGAACTTCGTCAACTTCATCGGCGGCTACGCCATGCTGGGCGAAGCCGGTCATGTGGAAGGCGTTGCCGTGACCGAACTGGACGAGCCGCAGGCCGTTATTGGCAGCTATTTGCAGCGCTACGCCTATCCCGATCGGTATAAGGCCCACGAGGGGCGTGGCAAGGAACTGCCCGAGGCGCACGCCCACAGCACGGACGATGCGGCGCGCTGCGTGCAGCTGCGCGGCGAGTATTTTTACGTTGCCGAAGGCAAGGGCGGCTTCCGGGTGTACGACACGGCGGGCATCCCGAACAAGGGCTTTACCCAACGCATCGTGACCGCGCCGTATTCGCCGCTTGGCCACGATGCGCACGTGGCATCGGCCAACGCGACCTGCATGGCGCTGCCGACCAACCAGCCGGTGGCGCCCGCGCGGAACACCGGGCCGCTGATGCGCGAGACCAACCAGGAACAGCCCTTCCATCCGGTCTACCACTACGCGTTTATCACCGACGCCGAGGAAGGTCTGATCGTGGTGAACGTTGATACCTTCAGCGATGGCGAAGCCCGTAACAATTTCCTCTCGCGGGCCGCGACCTGGAACGAAGGCGATGTGCTGAAAGGCGCGAGTCACATCGTGGTTGGCGGCAGCCGCGCGTTCATCACCACGCCGCAGGGCGTGCAGATTGTGGACCTCGACGATCCGCTGAAGCCGCGACTGCTGGCGTCGGTGCCGCTGGCGGGCGCCCGGGCCAGCGCGCTGCAGTTCCGCTATCTGTACGTCACGGCGGCCGACGGACTGCACGTGGTGGATGTGACGGAT
Source organism: Gammaproteobacteria bacterium (assembly GCA_030833185.1). Taxonomy (GTDB): domain Bacteria; phylum Pseudomonadota; class Gammaproteobacteria. The sequence continues at coordinate 6,856 of JAURHQ010000104.1, forward strand.
GCCGCCAAGCCGGTGCTGCTGCCAGCGAAGATCGCGCTGGCAGATGCGCGCCGGGTCTACCTTGCCCGCACCTACGCCTACGTGGCGGCGGGTAAGGACGGGCTGGTGATTGTGGACATTGAACGCGCCGATGCGCCGCGCGAGTACCAGCGCTTCACCGCCGACGGAACGCTCAACGACGCCAGCGACGTCGTGGTCGGCTCGACCAATGCCTCGCTCTTTGCCTACGTGGCCGACGGCGTGAACGGGCTGAAAGTCATCCAGCTCACCGCGCCGGACACCCAGCCGCGGTTCTACGGGTTCTCGCCCGAACCGAAGCCCCAGCTGATCGCCTGGCACAAGACCCGCAGCGCGGCGCTGGCGCTGTCGAAAGGCCTGGACCGCGACCGCGCGGTCGATGAAACCGGCGGCCAAATCGCTATTTTCGGGCGCATTGGCGCGCGTCCTTTCACCGCCGAAGAAATGGCCAAGATGTACCGAAACCCGGATGGCAGCGTGTGGACCGTCACCAATAAGGGCGCGCCGGGCGACTACCTGCCGCAGACAGAAAAATGAAGTTGCCTACCCAGCTACCCCGTCGAGAGAGCCCCAGCATGCACAGGCCTGCCGCGTCGTCGACTTCTCTTCTGCGTCCTGCGCTTGCGTGGCTGCCGGGCGTCGTCATTCTCCTGCTGACGCAACTGGCACAGGCCGAGGCGCCGGTGATGCCCCACCGCTCGCCGCACGAGACGGTCGGCACGGTCAACTGCGCAAGTTCAACCTGCCACGGTTCGATTACGCCGTGGGAGGGGAGCCCGGTGTTGCAAAACGAGTACACGACCTGGTCGCGGCTCGATCGGCATACCAATACCTTCGAGGTGCTGAAGAACGCGACCTCGGCGCGCATCGTGCGCAATCTGGGTTATCGCGAACCGGCAACTGAGGTCAAGATCTGTCTCGACTGCCATGCGCACAACCCGCCGCCGGCCCAGCGCGGCGCGCGCTTTGTGCAGTCGGAGGGCGTGGGCTGCGAGGGCTGTCACGGGCCGGCCGGGCAGTGGGTGACCGAACACACCGTCAAAGGTACTACCCACGCGCAGAACGTCGCGCGCGGGCTCTATCCGACCGACCAGCCGCTGGCGCAGGCCAAGCTATGCCTGTCCTGCCACTTTGGCGATGAGACGCGATTTGTCACCCACCGAATCATGGGCGCCGGCCATCCGCGCATTTCTTTTGAGCTCAGCACCTTCAGCGCACTGGAGCCCGCTCATTACCGCATCGATGCCGACTACGAACAGCGCAAGGGCAAGCACGACCCGATGCGCGTGTGGGCGCTGGGCCAGGCGCTGGCGGCGCGGCAAATTCTCGACACGCTGACCGATCCCAAGCGTGGCCGCGATGGTCTGATGCCGGAGCTGGTGCTGTTTGACTGCCACGCCTGCCACCATCCGATGAGCGACAAGCGCTGGAACCCGCGCATGGGCGTGGGGCCGGGCCGGATTCGCCTGAACGACAGCAATTTGTTGATGCTGCGGGCGATCGTGCGGGCCGCTTATCCGGAATCTTCCGCCGCATTTGACCGCGCCGTGCGGGCGACGCATCTCGCGGTATCGGCCGGGGAAACCGAAGGCGGGCTAGAACCCCTGCAGGTGGTGAGCAAGCTGTCGGCCACCATCGGGGCGCTGATGCCGCGCCTCGAGCAGCAGGCGTTCCCACCAGCGCTACAGCGCCAGGTGCTGGTGTCGCTGGTAGATGAAGCAAGCGAGAGCAGTTACGCCGACTATGCCGGTGCCGAGCAGGCCTATATGGCCATCGTCAACGTGACCAACGACCTGTTGAAGCAGCAGGCGCTGGCGGCCACACCGGCCCTGAAAACAGCGCTGGGTGATCTGCTCAAGACCCTGCGCCACGATGAGCAATACGCGCCGGCTGCCTTCAAGCAGCGACTGGCAACCCTTCGCAGCACCCTAGGCTTGCAAGTGAGGTCCTGATGCCTGCGTCCGCCAATCCTTCCATGTTCAATGCCGCTGCCGAGGCCGATTACGACATCGTGATCGTGGGCTCTGGGCCGGCTGGTCTGTCCGCCGCTTCCCGCGCCCGGCATCACGGCAATACCCACGTTTTGCTGGAGGCTGCCGCGCACGCGTCCGACACCATCTACAACTACCAGAAGGGCAAGTTCGTGATGGCCGAGCCGGGGAATATTCCGCTCCGTAGCGGAATGAGCTTTGGCGAGGGGCGACGCGAAGGCATCCTCGCCACCTGGGACGCCGAACTCGCGGCACAGGGCGTCAACGTTGCCTACAGCAAGAAAGTAGACGGCATCAAACGCGATGAAGTCACGGGCGTCTTCAGCGTGAAATGCGAGGACGGCACCGGCTACACCGCGCGTAGCGTGATTCTGGGCATTGGCCTGCAGGGCAATGTGCGCAAGCTGGGGGTGCCCGGCGAAAACCTGCCGCGTGTCCAATACACGCTGTCGGATCCGGACGAGTACAAGGAAGAGGTCATCGTCGTGGTGGGCCCGGGCGACGCGGGGATCGAAAACGCCGTGGCGCTGGCCGATCACAATACGGTCTACATGATCAACCGCGGGGATGAATTCACAACCTGCAAGGACGGCAATCGCGCGCTGATTCTGGCGACCGAGAAGGCGGGCAAAATCACGATTTGCTACTCGGCCAGCGCGGTGCGGGTGGAAGAAACGGGCAGCGAACCGCCGCTCAGGTTTGTATTCAACGCGAAGGACGGCGAGAAAGTCATCGCCTGTCACCGGGTGATCGGGCGCATTGGCGCGATTCCGCCGCGCAAGCTGGTGGAAGGTTTTGGGGTGGTCTTCCCCAACGCCTCGCCGGCGGCGCTGCCAGACCTGAGCGAGCGCTACGAATCGAACGTGCCCGGGCTGTACATCGTCGGCGCGCTGGGCGGCTTCCCGCTGATCAAGCAGGCGATGAATCAGGGCTACGAAGTGGTCGACACCCTTAACGGGATCGCCGTCGAACCGGTAGACGAACCCCTGCTGCGCGAACGCCTGCGGGTCTGGCAGACCGACCCTCAGGTCTCGCCGCTTATCGACCGCCTGATGCGGGACGTGCCTTTGCTGGGCGCCATGACGCGCCTGCAGGTGCGCGAGTTTCTGCTGGAATCGGTCGTGCGCCGGGTGCCGACCAACGATGCGGTGTTTGTGAAGAACGAGTACACCAACACCTTTTTCACGCTGATTAACGGCGCGGCGTTTATCGACCCCAGCGACAATCCCAATCCCGCTGGCGGCGGCAAAATCCGGCTGCGACGCGGGCAGTTCTTCGGCGAGATGGGCCTGATTGGCGGCCGTCGCCGCACGGCTTCGGTGTTTGCCGGCGACTCCTGCGTGGCGATTGAAACGCCACGTCGCACGATGCTGAAACTGATGAGCTCCTCGGACTCGGTGCGCCGCCTGATCGACGAGGCTTTCGTGCGCAACGCGCTGATGTCCTACATGAAAGCCTCCGCCGAGGGCGCCGCCGAACTGGTGGCTGACGGCGTGGAGCTGCGCCAGTACAAGGCGCGCGAGGTGTTGTTCAAGGAAGGCGCAGAGGCCGATGGGCTTTATCTGCTGCGCCGGGGATCGGTCACGATCTCGCGCAACATCGATGGGGTGGATGCCTTCGTGGCCTACATCCCCGCCGGCGATTATTTCGGTGAAATCGCGCTGCTCGATTCAGCGCCGCGCGGTGCCACCGCCACCGCCAACGTGATGTCCGAGGTGCTGGTCCTGAAGCGCGAATCGGTGCACAACCGACTGGCCGCTGGCACCCAGTTTGCGGGCTTCATGCGCCAGACGATGATGGAGCGTCAGGAGGCCAACATCCTGTCGGAGATTCGCGGCGTGACGCCCCGGCATCAGATTGAGCCGCTGATTCAGCAAGGCCTGGGCGAAGCGACCAATGTGCTGGTGATCGACGAATCACTCTGCGTTCAGTGCAATAACTGCGAGACAGCCTGCGCCGAGACCCACGGCGGGGTGTCGCGTATGCAGCGCGAAGCGGGGGCTACCTTCGCGCAGATCCACATCCCGATCGCCTGTCGCCACTGCGAACATCCGCACTGTATGAAAGAGTGCCCACCAAACGCCTTGTCACGCGGCCCGGGCGGTGAAGTGTTTATTGCCGATACCTGCATTGGCTGCGGCAACTGCGAGCGGAATTGCCCCTACGGTGTGATCGAGATGGTGCCCGAGAAACGGCCAAAGTTTGGCGGCGGCCTGCTGTGGCTGCTGTTCGGACTGGGCAAGGCGCCGGGCCAGCGCGCGCCGGATTACGACCCGGACGTCAAGAAAAAAGCGGTGAAGTGCGACCTCTGTAAAAGCCTGAAAGGCGGCCCGGCCTGCGTGCGGTCCTGTCCGACCGGCGCGGCCTTGCGGGTGTCGCCCGAAACCCTGTTTGAGCGGCTGTCACCCCACGCGCCCCGGCCGGAGTAGGTCAGCGCGTCCTGAGGGGTTTCAGTGCCGGGTATCCCCCGGCGTCGCCGGGGGCGAGGGTCTGGGCTGCATGATGGGACTGGCGTGGTGCGCCAGCATCCGCCAGCCGAGCGGTGTCTTCCGGTAAATATTAGTGGCCAGCACCGGCGGGTAGGGAATCCGGCTGCCGGCCGGCGTGATGTGCTCATAGCCCGTAAAAATCACGAGGTCCTGACTCGCGCTGGTGGCAATGGGCTCGAACTCAATCTTGCCCGCGCCACCGCCGGCCAAAATCCCCGCCCAGCTGCCGTCAATCAGCGCCCGCCCCAGCAGCGCGTCTCCGGTGGGATGCACGCACACCGCATCTTCAGTATCGATCCAGAGCCGCTGCATGGCGCGGCGGTCGCCGCGCGCGAAGGCTTCATAGAACGCGGCCTGCACCGCGTCGGCTGTCGCGAAATCGTCGAGCTGGCTGGCCGAGCTACTCACGCTTGGCCGCCTCGGCGCTCGCCGGCAGTGGATAGCCGGCGGCTTTCAGCGCGGTGTCGAGCGCGGCACGGTTATAGCCCGTGAAGAGCTGCGTGCCGACGGTGACCGCCGGCACGGCCAGCGCGCCTGAGACGGCTTTCAGGGCTTCCTGCTGGGCAGGATCGGTGGCCACATCGTGTTCGGTGAACGGGAGTTTGGCCGCCTGCAGCTGCTGGCGCACCAGATCGCAGGCGTCGCATTGCGGGATTGCGTAGAGCGTGACCGGTGATTTCCGCATCACCTCCGCCAACTGCGCCGCGGCGTCCGGCGGTCCGGCGACGTTAATTTTGCGGCTGCCTACCTGCTCGCTGCCTGCGGGGCAGCGCTCGCGAAACGACACGGAGCCGTCCGGCTCCTTGCACTGAAGCACCGTTAGCGCCGACGCCAGCGGGCTGACCGAGGCCAAAGTCGACAGGGTGAGCAAGAGGGCAATAGCGCGCATAGCTGAGGGATCCCGTTGCGAGACAGAGACGTAAGGGAGTATAGCCAGTTCCGCCGCAGCCAGCCGGGGTATCCAGCGCGGTGGCGCCCCCCTATACTGCGAGGCTCCCGTGCAGTCATCGTTAAGCTCCGGCGCGTCACCCGAAAGGGCACAAGCCAGACCCCTGAACGGACGAACACAGGTCAAACACCTCGCGAAAGTGGCGGAATCGGTAGACGCGCTGGTTTTAGGTACCAGTGGGGCGACCCGTGAGAGTTCGAGTCTCTCCTTTCGCACCATGAGCCTGGCCTGAGTAGTCCCGAATCAACGCGGCAACCTCCAATCCATACCAAATTATCGACAGTCCCATGCAGGTATCCATAGAAAACTCCGGCGCGCTCGAGCGGCGCATGATGGTCCAGGTCCCCGAAGAACAGATTGGCAGCCAGATCCGGCAGAAGCTGGGCGAGCTCGCCCGGTCGGTCAGGATTGACGGCTTTCGCCCGGGGCGTGCCCCGCTGGCGGTGGTGCAGCGTCAGTTTGGCGAGCGGGTGCGCGGGGAAGTGCTCAGCGACACGCTGCGCAAATCTTTCTCGGAGGCGTTGCAATCCCACCAGCTTCGGCCGGTGGCCGACCCGGTGTTCAATCCGGTCGCTGCCGACGAAGGCCAGGGCTTGTCCTACACCGCGACCTTCGAGGTCTACCCCGAAGTCGCGCTGAAGCCGCTGGCGGAATGCCCGGTCACCGTGAGGCACACACCATCCACCGCCACGCTGTCGCCCAGGGCGAGGCGGGCTGGATCCAGGCCAGAGCCAGAAGGCACCAGCAGCTCCACGC
>JAURHQ010000105.1 GCA_030833185.1 Gammaproteobacteria bacterium
CTGATAGCCCCGGGTGAGCAGGCGACTGAGATTGCGATACCCCGCCAGATTCCGACAGAGCAAGGTCAGCCGGGAACGCTCGCCGCTGTCTTCCTGCGCGCGAATCCAGACCTCGGCGCCAACGATGGGCTTCAAGCCGGCCCGTTCCGCTTCCTGATAGAGCTTCACCGCGGCAAACAGGTTGCTCTGGTCGGTAACCGCAATCGCGGGCATGCCCAGCGCCTTTGCCCGCTCGACGAGCTCGGGGATCCGCACGATGCCATCGACCAGCGAGTACTCGGTATGCAACTGCAAATGAACAAAGGACATGCCGGAAACCGCCTTATGCCTGAACCAACGCCAACCAACGCTGCCCGAGTCGGGCCCGTACAGACTGCCAGACCTGCGGGCTCACGGGGTGCCCCCGTTTGCAATCGGCCGAAAACTGCGTCGATGTGCCGGGCAGGGCCCGTGCTCGCGCAGGGCCGCGAGATGCACCGCCGTGCCGTATCCGCGATGCCGGGCGAAACCGTAGACCGGATATTGCTCGTGCAGCTCGTCCATCATGCTGTCGCGCGCGACCTTGGCAAGAATTGACGCGGCCATGATGGCCGGCTCAAGCCCGTCGCCCCCCACCAGCGCTCGCGCCGGACAGGGCAGTGCCGGCAGGTGCAAGCCATCGACCAGCGCCAGCGTTGGCGCACAGGGCAGGCTGAGCAGCGCGCGGCGCATGGCGAGCAGGCTGGCCTGCAGGATGTTCACGGTATCGATTTCCTCCACGCTCGCGATGCCCAGCGCCCAGCCCGCGGCGCTGGCCTTGATGAGCACCGCCAGCCGCTCGCGCTGTCGGGCAGACAGCTTCTTGGAGTCGGCGAGACCGTCGATCGGCTCGGCCAACACCACTGCTGCTGCCACCACTGGGCCAGCCAGCGGACCACGCCCGGCTTCGTCGAGTCCGGCAATCATGCGCTGGCCACTCCGCGCGCAGCCAGCGACTGGGCGATGGCTTGCGCAGCGCTGGGGCCGGCCGAGCGGGCCAGCGTCTGATGCAAATCCTCGCAGCTGCGCCGACAGTCTTCACGGGCAGCAGCGTCGTCCAACCACTGCGCAAGCGCGCCTGCGAGTGCAGCGGGATGCGCCTCGTCCTGCACAAATTCCGGGAACAGTCGCCGGGACAGCAACAAATTCGGCAAGGCGATGTGCGCCACCTTAACCGCCCGGCGCAGCCACCAATAGCTAAGCGCGGCGAGTCGGTAGGCCACCACGGCCGGCGTCCCGCAGAGCGCCGATTCAAGACTGATGGTGCCGGACACCACCAGCGCGGCGTCCGCTGCTAGCAGCACATCGCTGGCCCGCCCTTCAATAATTTCGAGCGGGAGCTGCGGCGCAAGGGCGGCGTGTCGTGTGCGGATAAACGCCGCTGCACGGGCGTGCACCGCGCCGGCCACAAAGCGCATCGCCGGCCGCTGATGGTGCAGCAGGCTGGCAGTCTGCAGAAAAAGGTCGACGTGTCGCTGCAGTTCCTGCCGCCGGCTGCCCGGCATCAAGGCGACCCATTCGGCGTCTGCCGCGAGCCCCAAGGCCCGGCGCAGCTGCTGACGGTCCGGGTGCAGCGGGATCCGGTCTGCCAGCGGATGGCCGACAAACGTCGCGTCTATGCCGTGCTGCCGGAGAAACGGCGCTTCAAAGGGAAACAGGGTCAGCATCAGATTGATCGAGCGACGGATGTGCGGAATGCGGCCGGCGCGCCAGGCCCAGACCTGCGGGCAGACATAATGCACCGCGAGACTCCCGGCGTCTTTCAGGCGCCGCTCGATCCAGAGGGTGAAGTCCGGGACATCAATCCCCACCACGACATGCGGTCGCCAGTCGGTAAGCTCCCGGGTGAGGCGCGCGCGTAGCCGGCGCAGCCGCGGGTAGTGCCGCAGGATTTCCACCAGCCCCATGACGTTCAGTTCTTCCATCTCCGCAAGCGCCTCACAGCCAGCGGCCCGCATCCGGGGACCTGCCATGCCGACAAAGCTCGCTTGCGGGAAACGCGCCCGCAGCGCGTCGATTAGATTGGCGCCCAGTTGGTCGCCCGAGGCTTCGCCCGCGAGCAGCGCGATGCGCAAGGGTTCAGGCGATTCCGCACCCGCCGATCGCGGGGCGTTATTGGCATCTGGCATCAGCAGCGCCGGTTTAACCGGCCCGGTTGCGCACAACGCCCCGCCGGGAGGCTTCGATGAAACTCACCAGACGCGCTACCTCGGGGTGCGCTTGTGCAACCGGCGCCAGTTCTTCCAGTGCGCGCTCCAAGGTCAGGCTCTGCCGATAAAGCGTCTTGTAAGCGCGCTTGATCACTTCAATCGCTGCCGGATCGAAACCGCGGCGCTTCAGTCCTTCACGATTGACCGCCCGCGCCCGCGCGGTGTTGCCCTCGACCATGAAGAAGGGCGGCACATCCTTGACGATGACCGCCGAGATGGCCGCAAAACTGCTCTCCCCCACCCGGCAAAACTGATGCACGCCGACGAAGCCGCCCAGAATGGCGAAATCCTGGATTTCGACGTGTCCGGCCAGCGTGGCGTTGTTAGCAAAAATGGTGTGATTGCCAACCAGACAATCGTGCGCGATGTGGCAGTAGGCCATGACCCAGTTGTGGTTGCCGAGTCTGGTCACCCCACCGCCGCCGGGCGTACCCCGGTTGATACTCACGTACTCGCGGATGGTGTTGCCGTCACCGATCTCCAGACGTGCCCCGCAGAGCGGGTCGAACTTTTTGTCCTGCGGGTCTTCGCCGATCGAGCAGAACTGGTAGATGCGGTTGTTTTCGCCGATCCGGGTCGGTCCCTTGATGACGCAGTGAGAGCCTATGACCGTGCCGGCGCCAATCTCAACCCCGGCACCGATGGTGGTCCAGGGCCCCACCGTCACGCCTTCTGCAAGGTGTGCCTCGGGGTGTATCCGCGCTGCCGGATCGATCAAGCGCGGCCCTCCATGGCGGTGGTCATGAATTCGGCGGAGGCCACCTCGCTGCCATCGACCAGCGCGGCAGCTTCGAACTTGTAAATGCCGCGGATACAGCGCTGAAGTTTCGCGGTCAGCACGACCTGATCGCCCGGCCCCACCGTGCGCCGAAAGCGCGCCTTGTCGACACCCACGAGGTAATACATCTTGGTGGTGGCGCTGAGGGTTTCGTTGGACAGAAACGCCAGAAGTCCGGTGGCCTGCGCCATGGCTTCGAGCAGCAAAACGCCTGGCATGACCGGCTTGCCGGGGAAATGGCCGGTGAAAAAGGGCTCGTTAATGGTGACGTTCTTGATCGCCTTGATGGTCTCGTAAGGCGTGCACTCAAGCACCCGATCGACCAGCAGAAACGGATAACGATGCGGGAGCATTTTCATGATCTCCCCAATATCGATGGCCGACGGGTTTTCAATCACAGGTGGATCTCCGGCCCGTGGCCTCCTGCGTTGGGGGCTGCGGGTTTGATCTTGGGGGCCCTGAGGCACCACGAGCGGGTCGCCACCGGAAAGCGCGCTGGCCTGTGTGGCTGGGCTTTCATGTGCCGACCTTGAAGGCGAATGCCTTGTCGTTCAGGTCATAAGCGCCGGCGCCAATCCTTTACTGGATTGGGGCCGGGCCTGTTGCCAGTGCTTACTTGCCGGCCTTTTTGAGACGGTCGATGACCATGTCGGTGATATCGACGGCCTTGCTGGCGAAGATCACACCTTCGCCCAGCACGAGGTCGTATTTCTGTTCGGCAGCAATCGTCTGGATGGCTTCGACGATCTGCTTCTGGATCTTGGCGAACTCTTCATTGCGGCGGAAATTGACGTCATCGCGGAATTCGTCGGAGTCGCGCTTGAGTTCGCGACGAAGGTTCATCACGTCGCGTTCAAGACGGGCGCGTTCTGACTCGCTCATGATGGCGGCGTCTTTGGCGGCACGGTCTTCCAGCGTTTTCAATTCTTTCTGCTTGCTAACCAGCGTCTTGTCTTTGCCAGCAAATTCAGCTTCAAGCTTTTTCTTGGCGGCTTCAGCCTGTGGCGCTGCTTCCAGCACGCGCACGGCCTGCACGACGCCGATCTTGTAATCCGCAGCTAGAACAGTGGAGGAGAAAGCAACGGCCGCTGCAATCCCAAGGCCCAGAATCAGGTTTAACTTCGACATGGTCTTCGCTCTACATCTGAAAATACGGTTGGTTAGGATGATTTGAGTCCGGCGACTCAGCCGGACTCCCCCACTCCCGGACGCTAGAAATTAGTCCCGAAGGTGAACTGGAACCGCTGGATTTTATCGCGTGGCTGGTCGTTGAAAGGCTCGGCGATACTAACCGAAAGCATCCCGAACGGCGATAGCCATACCCCGGACAAACCCGTCGACAAGCGGAGCTGCCCGAGGTCGAACTCTTCCGGATTACTGAAGAACGTCCCCTTGGTGGCAAACACATTGCCGGCGTCGAAGAACGCAGTAAGGCGGACGGATTTCAGTTCCTGCAAGCCCGGAATCGGAATGATGAGTTCGGCATTGCCAACGACCGCCAGGTTACCGCCCAGCGAATCGCCGTACTGGTCTTTGGGGCCTAGCGAGCTTTCCTCGTAACCGCGCACGGTGCGCGGGCCGCCAGAGTAGAAGTTTTCGAAGAAGGGCAGTTCGTAAGTATCGCCATACGAGTCGCCATATCCAATCTGGGTTTTGAACAGCAGCACATACTGCTTGTAGATCGGCACGAAGACCTTGGAGTCGTAGTCGATCTTCCAGTAGTTGAGATCGCCTGGCGGGGTCGCTACCTCGACCCGAATCTGCTGCAGCACGCCCTTGGTCGGGAAGAGCCCGGAGTTGCGCGTGTCGTAAGCAAACGAGCTGTTGACGCGGATATTCTTGAACTTGTTGCCTTCCAGCAGGATGAAGCGAGCCACCTCAAGTGACAGGAAACGCGGGTCAATGCCGATTTCGGTGTCTTCGAAGGTGGCGCCGAAGCCCAGCGTGTTGTACTCGCTCAGCGGAATACCGAAGTTCACGCCAGCACTCGCAGTCCGCGACTTGAAGCGGGTGACGTTACGCAAACGCGCACCGGGTTCAGTCTCGGTCCACCCCAGACCAAAGCCGCGGCTGATGCCGTCGATGGTCCAGAACGGCTGCTGATAGCCCACTCGGAACACCCGGTTGGTGTCGCTGTTGTTGAATGCCAGACTGACACTGTTACCGCTGCCCAGAAAGTTGTTCTGGGTCAGGTTGGTGTTGAAGATAATGCCCTGCGACTGCGAGAAACCGACGCCGAGCATCAGGTTGCCGGAGGGGCGCTCCTTCACCGTGTAGTTGACGTCCACCTGATCGGTGGCGCCGGCGACCGCCGGGGTTTCGACGTTCACTTCTTCAAAATAGCCCAGCCGCTGCAGACGGATCTTTGAGCGGTCGACCTTCGCGGTCGAAATCCAGCCGCCTTCCATCTGGCGCATTTCGCGCCGCATGACCTCGTCGCGCGTCTTGGCATTGCCGAAGAAGTTGATGCGTCGCACGTACACGCGCTGACCCGGGTCGATGTAGTAGCTGAGAGAAACGAGCTGGCCCTTGCGGTCCAGCTTGGGGATCGAATTGACGTTGGCGAAGGCATAGCCCTCGTCACCCAGTCGATCGGTAATGTTTTTGGTGGTTTGGGTAACCTGCTTGCGCGAGAAAAGTTCGCCCTTGCGGGTCGAGACCTGCTTGAACAGTTCGTCTTCGGCCACGATCAAACGGCCGGCCAGCTTCACGTCGGAAATCGTGTACTGCTGCCCTTCCGCAATATTGACGGTGATGTAGACGTCGGCCTTGTCCGGCGTGATCGAGACCTGCGTGGATTCGACGTGGAAATCGAGGTAGCCGTTGTCCTGATACTTCGAGCGCAGGGTTTCCAGATCCCCGCCCAGCTTTTGCTTGGAGTATTGGTCGTTTTTGTTGAACCAGCTCAGCCAGGTCGGCGTGGTGAGCTTGAAATCTTCCAGCAGTTCCTTGTCGGAGAAGACCTTGTTGCCGACGACGTTGATCTGCTTGATGCGTGCCGCTTCGCCTTCGAAGATGTTGAAAGCGACGGTCACGGTGTTGCCATCGAGGGGAATGACCTTGGCCTCGATCTTCACCCCGTACTTGCCGTTCGAGTAGTACTGGCGGCGGAGTTCCTGGGTGACCTTGTCGAGCTTGGCCTCGTTGAACACTTCGCCTTTGGCAAAGCCGGTTTCGCTCAGACCTTTAACGAGGTCTTCGGTCTTGATGGCTTTGTTGCCCTTGAACGTGATGTCGGCGATCGATTCGCGCTCAATCAGGCTCACCACCAGCACATCGCCGTCGCGGGAAAGTTTGACGTCCTTGAAGAAGCCGGTCTTGAACAACGCCCGCACGGCTTCCTGGGTGCGCTTTTCGTCGACCCGGTCCCCGACCGTGACCGGCAGGTAGTTGAATACCGTACCCGGCGCAATCCGGTGGAGGCCGTTGACGCGGATGTCGTCGACGATAAATTCGTCGGCCATTACGTTGTGCAGGAACAAGCCTGCGGCCAGCATGGCCAGCCATCGCGATGCTCGCGTTTTCCGCATCTTTTCTTTTTTCGTGGTCGCCAGCGTTTGTCAGAAAATTCGCATGATGTCGGGGATGCTGCGCACCACGTCATTGAATAACGCGATGCCCATCAAACCCATCAAGACCATCAATCCGAGGTGCTGCCCATAGACCTGCACGCGTTCCGGTAGAGGCCGTCGCATGATGGCTTCTAAGGCGTAATACATCAAGTGTCCGCCATCCAGCAGGGGCACCGGCAGGAGGTTGAGGACCGCGAGGCTCACGCTGACCAGGGCCATAAATTCGAGGAATCGGGACAGCCCCATGCGGGCCGAAGCGCCCGCAAACTGGGCGATGCTGATAGGTCCACTAAGATTGCTGGTGGACGCTTCGCCGACCAGCATGCGGTGCATGAACTTGAGGCTCGTCACCGACACGTTGGCCGTGCGCTCCATCGCGCGGCGCAGAGCATCCACCGCCGTATAGCGCTCGGTCGCCATCAGGGTGTCGGTGTCCACGCTCTCCGGCCGGGCCACTTCGGCACCAATTCTGCCGACCAGTTGCCCCGCCTGCCCGCTGCTTTGCGGTACCACCGACAGCGTCAGGGACTGACCTTCGCGCAACACCCCGACCTGCAAGGTTTTGCCGGGGCTGGCGCGGACGCGCTCTACCCACTGCACCCAGTCGTTCAAGGGTTCGCCATTGACGGTTTGCAGCAAGTCTCCGGCGCGCAGGCCGGCCGTGGCGGCGGCTTCGCCCGGGACGACCTTGCCAATCAGCGGTGGAATCGGCTGGCGCCGGGGTTTGAAGCCGAGTTTTTCAAAGAACTCGCCCTTGGCGAAGTCATCGACCGAGACGCCCTCAAAATCCAGCGCGGCGAGGCGCGACGTGCCGTCGGCATGACGGACTTCGACTTCAAGTCGGCGACCGTCGAGCAGGCCGTCCACTGCGGCGGACATCACGCTGTCCCACAGCACGGTCGGGCGACCGTCCACGGCCAATATTTCGTCGCCGACGCGCAGGCCAGCGGTCGCGGCCACGCCGTTGGGGGTCACTTCGCCAATAATCGGGCGCGGCCCGGTAACGCCGGCCATGAACATCAGCCAGTACAGCGCCACGGCGAGCACAAAGTTAGCCAGCGGGCCGGCCACCACCACCGCCATCCGGCGCCCGACGGTCTGGGTATTGAAGGCGCGATGCAGTTCCTCGGGCGGCACCGGCGCCTCGCGCTCGTCCAGCATTTTGACGTAGCCGCCCAGCGGAATCGCACAGACCGCGAACTCGGTCTGGTCGACGCCACGACGGGTACTCCACAGCGCCGGGCCAAAACCCACCGAGAACTTGAGAATCCGGATGCCAAGGCTGCGTGCCACCTGATAGTGGCCGTATTCATGGATCGTGACCAACAGCCCCAGCGCCACGATGAACGCGAGGATGGTCTGCAGGAAATCGAGCATCAGCCGGCTACTCCGGCAAGACGGGAGGCGGTTTCGCGCGCCCGCCGGTCATCGGCAAGAATGACGTCCAGCTCGTCTGCCGGATTGGGCGCGAGGGCCGCCAGCGTGGACTCCACCACCCCGGCAATCGCCGGAAACGGCAGGCGTTCGGCCAGGAAAGCGGCTACCGCCACCTCATTGGCCGCGTTCAGAATCGCCGGTGCCGTGCCGCCGGCACGCATCGCTTCTCTGGCCAAACGCAGACTGGGAAAGCGGCGGTCGTCGGGTTGCTCAAATTCAAGCCGGCCAATGTCGAAGAAGTTAAGCCGCTTCACGCCCGACTCGCAGCGCGCCGGCCAAGCCAGCGCGTAAGCAATCGGGGTGCGCATATCGGGATTACCCAACTGTGCGAGGACAGAACCGTCGACATATTCGACCATGGAATGGATCACGCTCTGGGGGTGGACTACCACCTCCACCGCTTCCTGTCCCGTGTTGAACAACCAGCAGGCTTCGATGATCTCGAGGCCCTTGTTCATCATGGTCGCGGAGTCGACGGAGATTTTGCGGCCCATGACCCACTTGGGATGGGCACAGGCTTCGTCCGGTGTGACTGAGTCGAGGGTACCGAGTTCCCGCGTGCGGAACGGGCCGCCCGACGCGGTCAGGAGAATGCGGCTCACGCCGCGCGCGGCCGGCGCGTAACCGGAGCCGCTGGGCATGCATTGGAATATAGCGTTGTGCTCGCTGTCGATCGGCAGCACCTGCGCACCGCCGGTGCGCGCGGCACGGAGGAAAACCTCGCCCGCCATCACCAGCGACTCCTTGTTGGCCAGCAGGATCTGCTTGCCGCGTCGGGCTGCCGCCAGATTGGGCAGCAAACCTGCGGCGCCCACGATACCGGCCATGACGTAGCCGGTTTCGGGGTGTGCCGCCACCGTGCAGAGACCCGTTTCGCCGTCTAGCACCTCGGTGGCCACCCCCGCCTCTTTCAGCCCTGTCCGCAACTCGCGCGCGGCCTGTGCGTCGACCATCACCGCAAAGGCCGGCCGCCAGGTGATGCACTGGGCCAGCAGGTCTTTCACATTCCGGTTCGCGGTGAGCGCAAATACGCGGAAGCGCTCGGGATGGCGGGCAATCACGTCCAGCGTGTTGATGCCGATGGTCCCGGTAGAACCGAGAATAGTGATGCCGATCATGCGCGCGCTCCCAACAAGATAACTCCCAGATAAAACATCGGCGCGGCTGCCGTCAGGCTGTCGATCCGGTCCATCACACCGCCGTGGCCGGGCAGCAATCGCCCGCTGTCCTTCACGCCCGCTCGCCGTTTAAAAAAACTCTCGAACAGATCACCGACCACCGAAATACCAATCGTGACGATCCCGAGCAGGGTCAGCAAGCCAACGGTGGCCGGCGCGCCGTCCCAACAGTAGGCGCCGAGGACGCCAGCCACCGGCAGCGCCGCGGCCAGACCGGCAAGCACGCCTTCCCAGGTCTTACCCGGACTGATCTGGGGCGCCAGCCGATGGCGTCCAAAGCGGCGACCGGCAAAATAGGCCAGCGAGTCGGCCAGCCAAACCAGCGCGGCCAGCCCCAGCAGGAGGCGGTAATCAAGGGCTTTAAGCCACAGGACAGCTAACCAGAACGGCAGCAGGACCAAGGCCCCGATCAGCAGGTTTATCGCCAGCGGCCAGTGGCCGGGCACCCAACCTCGCTCGACTCTGGCCAGCAGCAGCGTCGCCCCGACCCAGACCCCGACCGAAAGCATCGCGATCAGGCTGCGTGCACTATCGTCGGCGGCGATCTGGTCCAGCCACAGCGCCGTGAGCACCACGCCAGTGGTGTAGACAAGCCGCGTCACGCGTCCGGTTAACCCAGCCAGCGCGCTCCATTCCCAGGCCGCTGCCGCCAGAAACACGCCCAGCAATGACGCCAGCGGCCAGCGTTCCGCATAAAGAATGGCGCCGGTCAGCAGGGGTGCTAGCACCCCGGCCGTCACCAGTCGCTTGGTCAAGGCCTGAGCCGGGGGACGCGCCGCCGATTGGTCAGCGGCCACCTTAGCGCGATCCCTGGCCCTGAGCGCCGGCGGAGGCTTCCTCGACCTGCTCGGCCGTCATGCCAAAGCGGCGCTGCCGCGAGGCATAGCTGTCGAGGGCCTTGGTGAACTCGGCGCGGTCGAAATCCGGCCACAGGCAATCCGTAAAATGGAGTTCGGTGTAGGCGAGTTGCCAGAGCAGGTAGTTGCTAATGCGCTGCTCACCACCGGAGCGAATGAACAGATCGGGTTCCGGCAGCCCGGCCAGACTGAGGCGGGCGCCCAACAGTTCGGGGGTAATTGCGGACGGTTCGAGCCGGCCCGCCCTCACCTCTTCGGCAAGACCGCGCGCGGCCTCGGTGATATCCCAACGTCCGCCATAGTTGGCGGCCACGTTCAGTTTGAGTCGCGCGTTGTGCCGGGTGAGCGCTTCGGCTTCCGCGATCGCGGCCTGCAGTCGGGAGGAAAACACCGAGCGGTCGCCAATGACCGCCAGCCGCACCCCGTTCTCATGCAAGCGCCGCATCTCCTCGCGCAAGGCGGAGACAAAGAGATCCATCAGCAGGCGGACTTCAGCCGGCGGTCGCCGCCAGTTTTCGCTGCTGAAGGCGAACAAGGTCAGACATTCGATGCCGGTCTCTACGCACTGCTGGACCAGCGAGCGGACGTTTTCGACGCCGGCCCGATGGCCGGCAACCCGCGGTTGATGGCGCTTTTTTGCCCAGCGACCGTTGCCATCCATGATGATGGCAACGTGACGCGGCAGTCCCGTGGACATGAACCGGGTCCGCGCCTAGATCTTCATCACTTCCTGTTCTTTGACGGCGAAAGCCTCGTCCACTTTCTTGATGTGCGCATCGGTGATTTTCTGGGCGTCTTCTTCGCCCTTGTGCGCTTCGTCCTCCGAGATCTCCTTCTCTTTCAGCAGCTCTTTGACGTCGCTGATGACATCCCGGCGAATATTGCGGATGGCGACCTTGGCCTGCTCGGCTTCGCTTTTGATGATTTTGACCAAATCGCGCCGACGTTCCTGCGTCAGCGGCGGCAAGGGCAAACGAATCACCGTGCCCGCCGTGTTGGGGTTGAGCCCGAGGTCGGATTCCAGAATGGCGCGCTCGATCGCGGAGACCATCTGTTTGTCCCATGCCGTCACGACGATGGTGCGACCATCTTCGACAGTCACGTTGGCGGCGCGCGGAATCGACGTCTGCGTGCCGTAGTAATCAACGCTCACATGATCCAGCAGGCTGGGATGCGCCCGGCCGGTACGAATTTTTTGCAGGTCAACCTTGAAGGCTTCCACGGTCTTGCCCATCCGGGCGGTGGCGTCGGCAATGATCTCTTGCAGCATTATCTTGAGCCCGTCGTTGTCACCAGAGTTCCCACGCTATCACCGAGCGCGGCGCGCACAAACGCTCCGGGCTGGGTCATGTTGACCACCCGCAGCGGCATTTTGTTGTCCCTGCACAGCACCACGGCTGTCGCGTCCATCACCGCCAGTTTGCGCTCCAGCACATCATCGTAGTCCAGCACGTCGTAGCGTTTGGCCGTTGGATCGCGCGCCGGGTCGGCGCTATAGACGCCGTCTACCTTGGTCGCCTTGATCATCAACTGGGCATTAATTTCGACGGCCCGCAGGCTGGCGGCAGAATCGGTCGTAAAAAACGGATTGCCGGTACCGGCCGCCAACACGACAACGCGGCCTTTCTCCAGATGCCGGATCGCGCGGCGCCGAATATAGTCTTCGCAGACTTCATTGATTTTGATGGCGGACATCACCCGCGCAAACAAGCCTTCGCGTTCCAGCGCATCCTGAATGGCCAGGGCGTTGATGACCGTGGCCAGCATGCCCATGTGGTCCGCAGAGACCCGATCCATGCCTTTCGCGGCCAGTCCGGCACCGCGAAAGATGTTGCCACCGCCGATCACGATGGCAACCTGCACGCCCAGCGCGTTCAGTTCACGGATGTCGACCGCGACCGAGCGGAGCACGGCCGGGTCGATTCCATATTCCTCAGCGCCCAGCAGCGCTTCGCCGCTGAGTTTGATCAGCACCCGCGAGTACTTCAGTTCAGCCGCGCTGTTCGTCGTCACGCTCGCTGGTTCCTTTCAGTGTCACCGCCACCGACGGTCAACCCGTCACTCGCCAGCGCGGGTCTAGACATTCCGCGCCTGAGCAGCCACTTCCTCGGCGAAATTGACTTCCTTCTTCTCGATGCCTTCACCCACCTCGTAGCGGGTAAAGCCAACGACCTTGGTGTCCTTACCGAGCAATTTGCCGACGGTGGTATCCGGGTCCTTGACGAAAGGCTGACCGACCAGCGTCTTCTCACCGACAAACTTGCGCAGCTGTCCGGCGATGATCTTTTCGATGATTTCCGGCGGCTTGCCGCTGGTCGCGGCCTGCGCGAGAAAAATCTCGCGTTCCTTGGCGAGCAGTTCCTGCGGGACTTCATCTTCGTTCACGCACAGCGGGCTGCTGGCTGCGATGTGCATGGCGATGTCTTTGGCCAAACCGCTCTGCGGTCCCTCAACCTCAACCAGCACGCCAATCCGGGAGCCGTGCCGATAGGCACCGACGCGGCCGTTGGCCGTGGTTCGGATTTCAAAGCGACGAATCGAGATGTTTTCGCCGATCTTGAGGATCAGGTTCTGGCGAGCCGTCTCGACGGACTCGGCGCCACCATCCATCGAGGCGGCAGCGAGCGCGTCCAGATCGGCCGGGCGTGCCGCCAGCACCGTGCGGCCCACCGCATCGGCGAACGCGGTGAAGCTCTCGTCTTTGGCGGAGAAGTCGGTTTCAGAGTTCACTTCAACCAGCGCCGCAGCGCCCTCTCCCTCGACGATCACCACCACACCCTCGGCCGCGATGCGGCCGGCCTTCTTGGCGGCCTTGGCGGCTCCGGACTTGCGCAGGTGTTCCAGCGCTGCTTCCAGATCGCCCTCGGTCGCCACCAGGGCGTTCTTGCATTCCATCATTCCGGCGCCCGACCGCTCGCGCAGTTCCTTGACCGCCGACGCACTAATTTGCATAGCTCATTCTCCAGAGAGGAAGCCCGGGGCGAAAGGGCCCC
>JAURHQ010000106.1 GCA_030833185.1 Gammaproteobacteria bacterium
CACGTGGGCGATTGAGCCCCCGCCGGCGCCCACCGTGCGGACATCAATGGACGACGCCCGCACCGTCACGTCGCCCACCGTGGTCTCGCGGCGTAGCCGCGCTTCGCCGTGCTGCACCAGCGCGACGTCGGTCGAGGTGCCGCCCATGTCCAGGGTCAGCAGGTTGGGAAAGCCCGCGCTCGCCGCCACCCACAGCGCGCCGGTGACGCCGCCGGCCGGGCCGCTCATCAACAGTTTGACCGGCGTACTGGCCGCCGCCTCGCTGGCCGCAAGCCCGCCGTCCGAACGCAGGATGCGCAGCCGCGCGTGGCGCATGCGCTGCGCAATTTCGCGCTGCAGATTGCCCACGTAGCGCTCGACCTTGGGCCGCACATAGGAATTGGCCACCGTGGTGACGGTGCGTTCGTATTCCTGCATTTCCGGAATGACTTCAGAAGAAATCGATACCGGCACGCCGGGCAATAAGGCGTTCGCCCATTCACGCACGCGTCGCTCGTGTTCACCGTTGGTGAAGGAATTGATGAGGCACACGGTCAACGCCTCGATGCCCGCATCGCGCAGGCGGAGCAGCGCGGGTGCCAGCGCGGCTTCGTCCAGCGGGCGAATGATTTCGCCCTGCGCGCTGACGCGCTCGTCGGCTTCGATGGTCAGTTCCAGCGGTGCCATGGGTTCGGACTTCTGATACACCACCCAGCCGCCGAGGCCGCCGGGCACAAAGGAGCGCGCAATCTGCAGCACCTGCGCGTAGCCCTTGGTGGTGACGAGGCCGACTTTGGCCCCGCTGCCGGTCAACACCGTGTTGGTCGCCACCGTAGTGCCGTGCATGACGTGGCTGACGGCGTCGGGATCGATGCCGGCGCGGGCGCAGGCCTTCTCGATGCCGTTCAGCACCCCGATGGAAGAATCGCTGGGCGTGGAAGGGACTTTTGCGGTGTGAAAGGCGCCGCTCGCCTCGTCGATCAGCAGCACATCGGTGAATGTGCCGCCCACGTCTACGCCCAGTCGATAGCTCATAGGGTTCCCGTCGTTGCTGCTCGGATCGCTGCGCGGAGTTTAAGCGGCGGTTCTGGTTTCAACCAGCCGCCGCGTAGGGATTTATTCCGGCACGTAGGCGTTGACCTGAATCTCCACCACCTGCCCCGGAAAACTCAGCGCGGTCACGCCGATGCCGGTCCAGGTCGGCGGCTGATCCTTGCGCAGGATGTACTGGTCCTTGATGCGGATGAAGGTCTCCAGCTGCTCGTGGATGCCGACGTGGTAGGTGGTCATGGCGTAGACGTGCTCGAAGCCGGCGCCGGCGCTGGCCAGCACCGTGCGCACGTTTTCCCAGGCCTGGATGATTTGCGCCTCCAGACCTTCAATGACCTTCATATCGGCGTCCCGGCCAACCTGCCCGGCGCAGGTCACCCATGGGCCAATGCGCACGGCCGGCGCGTAATGAAAGCGTTCAACAATGTGCTGCATGGTCGGTGGAACAATCGTCTGGCGTTGCATGTCGTTCTCCTTGAAGTGGGCCGCTGCGGCGGTGGCCCAGCATAACGGGTAGCGAGGCTTGTCAGGGCGACGGCCGGCCCCGAGACTCGCGAGCCTGCGGTGGAAGGAACCTCATGAGTAATCTCAATCTTGCGATCCAGTTTTTCCTGCAGCTGGCGGTGATTCTGACCGTCTGCCGGCTGGTGGGCCTGCTGGCCGCGCGGGTGGGTCAGCCGCAGGTGGTGGCGGAAATGATCGCCGGCGTGATGCTGGGGCCTTCGCTGTTCGGCGCGCTGGCGCCCGAGGCCCAGCAGTGGCTCTTTCCCTGGGACCCCAAGCAAAGCCTGCGCGATACCTCCTGCTATCTCTTCCCCGCCTCGCAGCTGGGGCTCGCGCTGTTCATGTTTGTGGTGGGCACGGAGTTCCGCACGGACGGCATCCGTCAGCACCTGCGGGCCAGCGTCGCGGTGTCGGTCGCGGGCATGGCCACGCCCTTTGCGCTGGGCGCCCTGCTCGCCGCCTGGCTGTACGAACACACGGCGCTGTTTCCGCCGGCCACCTCGCGCTTCGAGGCCATGCTGTTTCTGGGCGCCTCGATGTGCATCACGGCCTTCCCCATGCTGGCGCGGATCATTCGCTACAAGAACCTGCAGGGCACGCTGATGGGCACGGTGGCCATCGGCGCCGGCGCGATCGACGACGCGACCGCGTGGATTCTGCTTGCGGTGGTGCTGGCGAGCTTCGACGACAACCCGGCGCAGGCGCTGTACAACGCCGGCGGCGCGCTGGGCTTTGTGGCGGTGGCGTTTGGTGTGGTGCGCCCGCTGCTGGCAGGACTCGCGCCGCGGCTGGTCGTGAACGGGGAACTCTCGGAAAGCGGGCTGGTGGTGTGCCTGACGCTGATGGCGCTGGGCGCATGGTTTACCGATCTCATCCACCTGCACGCGGTGTTCGGGGCCTTCGTGATGGGCACGGTCATGCCGCGTGGCGTGATTACCCGCGATCTGGCCGCCCGTATCGGACCGCTGACCATTGCGCTGCTGTTGCCACTTTTCTTCACCTACTCAGGCCTCAACACCCGCATCGGGCTCATCAACACGCCGCAACTGTGGGCGGTGAGTCTGGCGGTGCTGGTGGCGGCGATTGCCGGCAAGTGGCTGGCCTGCACGCTGGCGGCGCGGGCCAGCGGCCTGCCCGCGCGCGAGGCGATGGGCATCGGCATTCTGATGAACGCGCGCGGCCTGATGGAGCTCATCATCATCAACATCGGGCTCTCGCGCGGCATCATCACGCCCGATCTCTTTGCCACCCTGGTGCTGATGGCGATCGTCACCACGCTGATGGCGAGTCCCATTTTTGAGCGGCTGGTGGGCAGCCGTCCGGCGCCGGCAGCTAGCCTGTAAACAGCCCCGGCAGGCGATTGCGCTGCAGTTTGCCGGTGGTGGTCAGCGGCAGATCGCTAGCGGTCACGAAGCGCAGATGCCGCGGCGTCTTGTAGGCCGCGAGCCGCGCCCGGCAGTGATTGGTCAGGTCTTCCGCGCTCGCGCTGGCGCCGGTTTTCAACACGATGACGGCAGCCAGGGCCTCATCCAGCCGCTCGTCTGGCACCGCCGTCACGAAGGCAAGTTCCACCGCCGGGTGGGTGGAGAGGATTTCCTCGACTTCCGCCGGCGCCACGTTGATGCCGCCGGTCTTCACCATCTCCTTCAGCCGGCCGCGGTAGTAGAGATAGCCGTCGGCGTCCAGCAGCCCCAGGTCACCGGTGCGGAAAAAGCCCTCCGCGGTAAAGACCTCGCGAGTGCGTACCGCGTCGTGCCAGTAGCCCGGCGTCAGCTTGCCGCGCAGCGCGATTTCGCCCGTCTCACCCGCCGGCAGCGTCTGGCCTTCGGCGCCCAGAATGACAATCTCCACGCCGCCCAGCGCCTTGCCCACGGTCTGGATCCGACGCGCCAGCGGCTCATGCGCATCGGTCACCGCCGAGTTGCCGTAGGCCTCGGTCAGCCCGTAGACGTTGCAGATTTCCGGCACGCCCAGCGCCGCCACGCGCGCGACCTGCGCCGGTGTGCCGATGGTCACGCCGGTGCGCAGGCTGCAGAGATCGCGCGTGGCGCGGTCCGGGTGCTCCCACAGCGCGAGCGCCATGTTCGGCGTGCCGTAGAACACGGTGCAGCGTTCGGCTTCGATCAGGCGCAAGGCCTCGCCGGCCTCAAAATGCGGCTGCAGGACGATGCTCGCGCCGTGGGTGGTTAGCGCGAACAGCGCGTTCACGCAGGCCAGCGACCAGAACAGCGACACCGCCAGCCACAGGCGATCGTCCGGGCCCAGATGTTGCCGCTCGCCGATTTCCCACATGTTGTCGATAAGCCCGCCGTGCTTCAGCGGCACGCCTTTCGGCAGGGCCGTGGAGCCCGAGGTGTAGAGCAGACAGGCGACGTGATTTTCCGTCACCCGCGTGGTCATGGCGGCCACGGTCGCTGGCGTCACGCGCGTCGCAGTAGCCATGAAGTCCGTATACGACTGCGTGCCGGCAGGCGCCGTGTCGGCAATGCAAATCACCGCCTCCAGCGCCGGCAGCCCCTCGCCCTGCGCGCGCGCATCGTTGACCAGCGCCACCAGATCGGTAGCGCGAAACTGCGGTTCGATGAACAACAGCTTCACGCCCGCGTGGCCCAGCTGGTAGCTGAGTTCATGCGCGGTGGCCCAGGTATTGAGCCCCACCGCAATCGCGCCCAGCTGCATGACGGCGAAATCGACCAGCAGCCACTCCGGGCGATTGCCCATGAGGATCCCGACGCGGTCGCCGGCGCGCACGCCGGCGGCGAGCAGCGCGCGCGCGGTCGAGGCAACCGCAGCGCCGAATTCGGCGTAGGAAAAGCGCTGTCCGTGGCCGCTTAGGAAAGGCGCGTGCGGCGCGCGGGCGATCATCTCGTCCAGCAGCGCCGGCACGGTGCGGGCCAGCGGCTTGCGCAGGGTATTAGTCATAGTGCGGCGTGCGTTTCTCACGAAACGCCGCCACGCCTTCGGCAAAGTCCGCGCTGGCGCGCACCCGGTCGCCCTGCGCCTGCTCGGCCGCTTCGCGGGCAGTGATGTTGAGCGCAAAGGTCTCGCTGATGTGCTGCTTCACCGCCTGCACCGCCACCGGGCTGTTGGCGGCGATGATGCGGGCGCTCGCCAGCGCTTCGTCCAGCAGGCGGTCCGCCGGCACGATGCGGTTGATGAGCGCGATGCGCCGGGCTTCTTCGGCGTCGATCATCTGCGCGCCCAGCAAAAGTTCCATCGCGTGCACGTAGCCAATCTGCGCCACCAGCTTGGCCGTCGCCCCGCCGAAGGGATAAATGCCCCATTTGACTTCCGGCAGCCCGAAGCGCGCGTGCGGCGCGCTGATGCGGATGTCGGTCGACAGCAACAGTTCGATGCCGCCACCGGCGCACACCCCGTTGACGGCGGCAATGATGGGCTTTGGGTAGGTCGAGGTTTTCAGCAGGCCGCGATTGACGATCCGCGCGGTCTCTTCGCTGGCACTTAAATCGCCGCTGATGTCGGCGCCGGCGTTGAAGGCCTTGTCGCCCGCGCCCGTGATCACGATGCAGCGGCAGTCGGACGTCTCCAGGCTGTCCCACAGCCCGGCGAGTTCCGCCAGCATGGCGCGGCTCATGGCGTTGCGCTTCTCGGGATTGTCGATGGTGATCAGCGCGACGTGCGGCGAGGGGTGGTGGAGATGGATGGGCATTGGGGATCCTCGGCTAAGGGATTAGGGTCGCGGGCTCTTCAGCATTCCAGAGACCGCGCCGCACCAGCCAGCCCCGCGCGTCATCTGCGTCTTCAAAAAACCAGCGACGCGCGCTGCCCAGACGAAAGCTGTAACCCCAGGCGTCCATGTCGGCCAGCATGCGTTCGCGACCGAAGCCCGGCAGGGCGTCGGCGAGCAGGATGGAGAGATAGCACACGGCGCATTCTTCCAAATCGTCGCCGCCGGCATCGGTGTGCAGCGTGGCGCGGCGCGCCTCGTCGGCGCACAGGTAATGGCAGGCCTCGTGGAGCGCGGAATGTACCGGAGTATCCGGACGCACCAGCAGTTCGTGGCCGACGAGGCCAGCCTCGCTCTCCCCCCAGTAGCTGCCGGGGATGGGGCTTTCCGGCGTGAGATAGCGCAGCGCCAGACCGTGCGGGGCGAGCAGCGCGGCAAGCGTTTGCGGCAACGCTGACTCGGCGCTGCCCAACAGCAAGACCGCGTGCACGCGCTAGCGCCGCACCGGCCAGCCCGGCGGCGTGGCCGGCCGGCAGCTGGCGCCAACACGACGCCGCGGGCGCACGACGATGTCTTCTGCCTCAAGCGGGGCGTGCAGTTCGGCGGCGTCAGCGTCCACCGCGTTCACCACTTTGGTCACGGGCCCATCGGGCAGGCGATAGCTCAGTTCAAATTCGCTCATGCGGGGAGTGTAGCCAAGGCGCGGCGGCCGACGGAACTCGCCGAAGCGTTCACGGCGGCGTGCGCCAGTCGTGGCAGCCGCCGCAGCGGCGGGTGGGGCCGCTGGCGTAGCCCTGCGCGGCGATCTTCGTATGGCAGTCGCGGCACAGCGTGTGGAAATCGGTCTGCACGCGGCGCGCAAGCTCCGGCCGCTGCTTGTGGCAGAAGTAGCAGGAGTCATTGCCCGTACGGTCGAAAAAATTGTGGTGGCAGGTGGCGCACTTCACCGCGAAATGATCTTGATGATCGAAGACTATCGCCAGCATCGGGGCGCGTTCGATCAGCCGCCAGCGCAGCGCGCCCAGCGCCACGGCCAGCGCGCAGAGCGCGAGCGCTACAAACAGCGCCCGGCGGGACATGGATACGGCACGTCGGCGGCGGGGGACGACGTCAGCGCCTGCGCCCACCACACGCACGCAGCGAGTACTGCCAAGAGCAGCGCGACGGTTGCCAGCGCGCCCCCGCGGCGGGGCCCGCGTGCGGTCTCGCGCGGGGCGCGTCCGGTAACCGTAGGGGGTTGGAAGTGCCACAACAGCGCAATCACCGTCGGTACGCCCAGCAGGCACAGCAGCGCGGCCTGCGCGCCAAGCCCGGCAAAATAAAATCCGGCGCCCAGCAGATGCCATAGCCCCAGCGCGACCACGCCCAGCGACATCGCGGCATGCCAGCGGCGCCACACGCCTTGCGGCCAGCGCCGCTTGAGGCGCGCGCTTGAACTAACGATCAGCGCGAGCATCAGCAGCAAGGCGCCGAGGCCCGCCAGCATGTAGCCCGGCGCGGACAGCAGCAGATAGTCGAGCGTGCGCGGCTCCAGCCACAGCAGCGCCAGCACGTGCAGCAGCACGAAGCCCATACAGAGCCAGGCCAGATCGCGATGCAGTCGCTGCATCAGGCGTAAAAGACTCGACCCGCCCTGCGCGCCCGCCCACCAGCGCGCCGACAGCACGGGCAACAGCGCGACGATTGTCGCCGCCGCCACGCCGAGGCCCATCGCCAGATCCCAGAGCCGGTCAACGCCGGACCCGTTGGCCCACAGCACCAGCCCCAAGGGCACGCAGGCATAGGCCAGCACCGCCCACAGGAGGCGCCCTTCAGGCGCTGACCTGCCGGCCGGCGCGGGTGCTTTGGAACCGGTTTGCATGCTGCATTGCGCTGAACGCAGGGGGCCGTGGGCTTCCCCCTACGGTGACTGTGCCGCCAGCGCGATTTCCCCTTATCCTTGCCCTACTTACCCGATGTTGCCGGAGGACCGATGGACCTGTTGACCGCCATGCAGACGATGAACGCCTGCCGCTACTACAAGTCCGACGCCGTCGACGATGCCGTGCTGGCGAAGGTGATGAACGCCGCCCGCTGGGCCGCCACCGGCAGCAACAAGCAGCCGCTGTCTTTCATTGCCGTCCGCGACGCCGCCAAGCGCCAGGCGCTGCACGACCTCTACCAGCCAATCTGGGACATGGTGATGCAGAAATACGCGAGTGGCGAGTTTCAGTCCGGCTTCACGCCGAAGTTCCTCGCCCATGTGGATCATTTCGCGAAGCACATCGCCGAGGTGCCGGTACACATCGTGGTGTGCGCGGAATGGCAAAGTCTGAGCGCGCTGGATGCCAATCTGGGCCGCACGGTGCTAACCCCGGGCTCATCAATTTACCCGGCGGTCCAGAACCTGATGCTGGCCGCCCGCGCGGAAGGTCTGGGCACCACGCTGACCACCCTGCTGGCGCTGGTCGAGCCGCAGATCAAAACCTTGCTCAACATCCCCGAGCACATTGCTACCGCCGCGGTGGTGATGCTGGGCTGGCCGGCCAAACCGTTCCCCAAGAGCCTCAAGCGCAAGCCGCTGGCCGATACCGCTTTCCTCGACAGCTACGGCGCCGCGCTGCCGGGCGCTGCGGACTACGTTTAGTTTCCTACCCCATTTTTGCGAGACAGGAGCCCCGCCATGAATGCACGCGTTGATATCCCGGCGCAGGTTGAACACCGCGCCCTGCCCCCGGTTACCCACGACGAATACGCCCGCCAGGAATTTGTGCGCACGTTCAAGGAGCATCTGGTCAAACACGTACACGGCGGCAATCGCGCGGTGTACGAGGCCAAGGTCAAACCGGCCTTTCAGCGCAAGCACAAGCGCGCGCCGAAAACCCGCTTCGAAGTGCGCGACGAGATGGTGCGCGAACCCTACTACCAGATGTTCAGCGCGCTGCTGCGGACCAGCCAGGAAATGATGTGGTCCTCGTGCCAGATTCCGGTCGCGCGCGATCTGGAAGCGCTGAACAAGACCATCAAGCAGGCGCAGAAAAAGAAAAAGGCCCTCGGCAGCCTGCGGCTTAACCCGGAACTGCCGATTCCGAAGTACCACACGGCGGTCGACATCCACTGCCAGCCGGGCGGTTACCACACGGAGTTCATGCCGGAAGACGCCTCCGCCGGCATGGTCTACGACCGGGCGGTGCACGTGTACGCGATGGGCCAGATGGGTCCATTCAATAACGACATGGGCGCGAGCATTGTGATGTGGCTGAAGAAGCACTATCCCGACTTCAGCCCCAAGCGAATTCTTGACCTTGGCTGCTCGGTGGGCCACAGCACCGTGCCCTACGCCGAGGCCTTCCCGAACGCCGAAGTCCACGCCATTGATGTGGCCGCGCCAATGCTGCGCTACGCCCACGCCCGCGCGGAAGATCTGGGGGTGGCCGTGCACTACTCGCAACAGAACGCCGAAGGCACCGACTTTGCCGACGGCTCGTTTGACCTCATCGTCTCGCACATCCTGCTGCATGAAACCTCGCAGCGCGGCATCAATAACATCGTGAAGGAATGCCATCGCCTGCTTGCCAAGGGCGGCATGATGATCCACGCCGAAACCCCGCCCTACGCCGGCATGGATCCCTTCGACGCCTTCCTGCTCGACTGGGACACGCGCAACAACAACGAACCCTTCTGGTCACGTTCGCACGAACTGGATCTGAAAGCCCTCTCGCAGCAGGGCGGGTTTGATCCGGCGCTGGAGTTTGAAGACCTCATCCCCAGTGCGTTTCAGGTCGCGCAGGCCACGCGCTCGCACAAGTTCCAGGGCGGCGACTTCGGCGGCGGCGGGCTGTGGTTCATCTACGGCAACCGGAAGTAAAGCCATGAGCGTGGGCAGCACACTCAAGCGCAAGGCCAGAGGCGAACGGCCGTATTTTTTTGAAGACCCCAGCGTCGACCGCGTGATCGCCATGGTGATGGGACTGGCCGGTGAAGTCGCCGTGTTGCACGACCGGCTCGATACGCTGGAGCGGCTGGTCGAGCAGCAGGGCGGCGTGAAGCGCGCGGCGATCGACGCCTACAAGCCGAGCGCCTCGGTGGCAGCCGAGCGCGCGGCCTGGCGCGAGGGCTTTTTGTCGGAGGTCCTGCGCATCGTTGAAAGCGAAGTCGAAGCGCTGGCTACCGGCGACACCGCCAAATACGACACCGCCATCAAAAGCGTTGAAACCGACGCGCCAGCGCCCAAGCGCAAGCCCGTAGCCCGGAAGAAAAAATGAGCTTTCACGACCTTGCCGAAGCGCGCCACAGCGTGCGCCACTACCAGCCGGGACTGACGATTGACGACGCCGCCCTGCAAGCCATCTTTGCCGATGTGCTGCTGACTCCCAGTTCCTTCAATCTCCAGCACTGGCAGTTTGTGGTGGTGCGCGATGCCGCCCGCAAGCAGGCCTTGCGCGCTGTTTCCTACGGCCAGCAGCAGGTCGAAGACTGCGCGGCGGCGATTCTGGTCTGCGGCCGGCTGAACGCCTTTGAAGATGCCCCGCGCATTTACGAAGACGCCCCCGAAGCGCTCCGTGCGAAAGCGCTGCCCACGGTCGCTGGCGCCTACACCGGCCAGCCGGCGCTGCAGCGTGAAGAGGCGGTGCGCTCGGGCTCAATGGCGGCGATGTCGCTGATGTACGCCGCCAAGGCGCGTGGCTGGGACACGGGCCCCATGATTGGTTTTGACGCGGCGAAAGTCAGCGCGCTGCTGGGGCTTGATGCGCAAACCGTTCCCGTGATGCTGGTGGTGCTGGGCAAGGCCTTGAACGACCAGCAGCCGGCGCGGCTCTATCGCCGGCCGCTCGGTGAAGTGGTGAAGCTCGAAACCCAGGACGGCCCCGCGCTTGGCTGAACCCGCGCGTTCCATTCGTCAGCAGCTGGGCTATCTGGGGCGCGGTTGGCTGATTTTAGCGGCCAGCGGCTGGCTGGCCTTCGTCGCCACCGTGCTGATGCCGGGCCTGCCGGCCTGGCTGATGGTGGGCAGTTTTGTGCTGACCTGCGGCGCCCTGCTCGCGATGATTCTGGGGCTGCGCTGCCCGCGCTGTCGCACGCGGCTGACGCAGGTCGGCCTGATGGCCGCGATCCTGCCCAGCCAGACCTCGACCCAGCTGCACTGCCCGGGCTGCGGCGCGAACCTCGACCAGTCAGCCTGACGCCCGCGAACGGGCGTAAGAGAGAGGAGTTCCCATGAGCCCGGTCCTGCAGCCCACCACCAGCGCCGCCCAGGCGCTGAAAGATCTCGACCAGCACGGCGCGGCCATTCTCGCCGGCGTGTTGACCCGCGAGGGCGCGGCCGATGTGCGCCGGCGCCTGCTCGACGGCGCGGCACGCAGCGAAGCCGACGGCGTGCCCACCCGGGGTTATGCCTTTGACCCCGACCAGCGCAACCAGCGGGTGTTTCACCTGTTCAACCTGGACCCGGTGTTTGTGGATCTCATCCGCCACCCGGCGGCGCTGCAGTTTGTGCAGCACACGCTGGGGAACGAGTTTCTGATCTCCAACTTCAGCGCCAACATCACCGCGCCCGGCAGCCAGAAAATGATCCTCCACGCCGATCAGGGCTATGTGCCGGCGCCCTGGCCGGCGCACCCGCTGGCCTGCAACGTGGCCTGGCTGCTGGACGATTTCACCGAAGAAAACGGCGGCACGCGGTTTATTTCCGGCTCCCACCGTCACGGCCACAGCCCCGACCCTGCCGCTGTGCACGAGACCGTCGCCATTGAAGCCCCGGCCGGCTCGCTGCTGGTGATGGACGGTCGCGTGTGGCACCAGACCGGCGAGAACCGCAGCGCCGACTGCCAGCGCGCCGCGCTGTTCGGCTATTACGTGCTGCGCTGGCTGCGCCCGCAGATCAACTGGAACGCGGCGCTATGGCCCGACACCGTTGCCACGCTGGACGCGGACTTCCTGCATCTGCTGGGCTATTACTCGGGTAACGTCGAGTTTCAGGTGCCGAACGGCGAGCGCGCGCAGGTGCGGCCGCCGGCCGATCTTGCGGGCAATCTCACGCGCTTTGCGCTGGGTCCGGACCAGCGCTAGGGCATAGCCGGCCGGCAAGCACACCCGCGCCGGCGATCGCTTCACCAGCCGCAGACACCTCCCTTATGAACGCACCTCGTCTCCACCTGCCTGCCATCGATCGCTTGCTAAAACACCCCGCAACGACCGCGCTGGTTGAGCGCTACGGGCATGCGGTGGTGGTGGCCAGCCTGCGCGAGGCGGCGGCGGCCTATCGCGCTGAGTTACTCGCTGGCGCGGAATCGGCGGCGGATCCGGTGGGCGCACTGCTCGCGGCAGCCGAGGCCGCGCTCGCCACCAGCCAAACCAGCAGCCTGCGCCCGGTCTTCAACCTGAGCGGCACGGTGCTGCACACCAACCTCGGCCGTGCGCTGCTGGCGGAGAGCGCGGTGGCGGCGCTTGCCAGTGCGGCCAGCCAGCCCAGTAATCTGGAATACGAGCTTGCGAGCGCGCAGCGCGGGCACCGCGATGCGCATGTCGAACACTGGCTGACGCGCATCACCGGCGCCGAGGCCGCGACCGCGGTCAACAACTGTGCGGCGGCGGTCATGCTGATCCTCAACACCTTCGCGCCGCGCCGCGAGGTGATCGTCGCGCGCGGCGAACTGGTGGAAATTGGCGGCGCGTTCCGCATTCCCGACGTCATGGCCACCGCGGGCGCGCGGTTGCGCGAAGTGGGCACCACCAACCGCGTGCACCTGCGCGACTATGCGGAAGCAATCTCGCCACGCACGGCGATGATCATGAAAATCCACCCCAGCAATTACCGCATCGAAGGCTTCACCGCCAGCGTGGCGGAAGCGGATCTTGCGACGCTCGCCCATCAGCACGGCCTGCCGCTGGCGGTGGATCTGGGCAGCGGCACACTGCTCGACTTCGCCGCCTTTGGCCTGCCGCACGAACCCACCGTGCAGGAAACGCTGGCACAGGGCGCAGATGTCGTCGCCTTCAGCGGCGACAAACTGCTGGGCGGGCCGCAGGCCGGGCTCATTGTGGGACGCAAGGATTTAATCCAGCGTCTGCGCAAAAATCCGATGACGCGCGCGCTGCGGCTCGACAAGCTCATCATCGCCGCGCTGGAAGCCACGCTGCGTCTTTACGGCGACGCCGAACACGCCCGCCGGCAGATCCCGACCCTGCGCCTGCTGACTCGTCCCGAATGCGAAATCGCCGCGCTTGCCCATCGACTGCAGCCGGCGGTGGCGGCGGCCTGCGCCGACTGCGCGACGGTCAGCGTGCAGGCCTGCGCCAGCCAGATCGGCAGCGGCGCGCTGCCGGTCGACCTGCTGCCCAGCGCGGCGCTGGTGCTGACGCCGCGCGGTGAATGGAAGGTCGATGCGCTGGCGGCGCGGCTGCGCGCCCTGCCCCGGCCGGTCATCGGACGCATTTATCAGGACGCGCTGTGGCTGGACCTGCGCTGTCTGGAAGACGCCGAGGCTTTCCTCGCCCAATTCGTAAGCCCGGTCGCGTGATCGTTGCCACTGCCGGCCATGTCGACCATGGCAAGACCTCGCTTATTCGCGCGCTGACCGGGGTCGATACCGACCGCCTGCCGGAAGAGCGCGCGCGCGGCATGACGATCGACCTTGGTTTTGCCTACCTGCCTTTGCCCGGCGCGGCGGATGCCAGCGAGGTCATCGGCTTCGTCGACGTGCCCGGCCACGAACGCTTCGTGCGCAACATGCTGGCGGGGGTGGCAGGCATCGACTTCGCGCTGCTGGTGGTGGCGGCGGACGACGGGCCGATGCCGCAAACGCAGGAGCATCTGGCGATCC
>JAURHQ010000107.1 GCA_030833185.1 Gammaproteobacteria bacterium
CGGCATCATTCCTTGCACCATTTGATGCGCATCCCGAACGACTCTCCGGCGGAGCAGGTCGCATCGGTCGCGCCACTGCTCGATCACAAGCAGCCGAAACGCTCAACGTTCGCAGCGCACAGCGCGCTGTCGCAGGCGGCGAAACCAAGGCCCTCGGTGGCGCCGTAGTACTCGAGGATGATCGGCCCCCACCAGTCGATCATCTGCGCCTTGACCTGCGGCGGGCAGGGTGCGGCGCCGTGGACCGCCCATTCGAGCGATGACAGGTCGTAGCGCGCGCGCACCGCCGCCGGCAGCTTCAGCAGGCGACTGAACATGGTCGGCACGAGCTGCGAATGCGTCACGCGATGGCGTTCGACGAGCGCCAGAAAGTCCTCGGCGTCGAAGTGCGCCATCACCACCACCGTAGCGCCCCGGCGGATGGCCATGCCCACGGCCGTCAAGGGCGCGGCGTGATAAAGCGGCGCGGGCGAGAGATAGACCATCCCCGCGCGATAGCGCCACAGCTCGCTCACAAAGCGCATGACCGCCGTCGGCTCTTCGGGCGGCTGTTCGGCCAGTGCGCGCAGCACGCCTTTCGGGCGGCCGGTCGTCCCGGAGGAATAGAGCATCGGGATGCCGAGCCGCTGGTCGGCGACAGGCGTTGCGGGAAACCGCGCCAGCGCCTGGTCGTAGTCTTCAATCAGCGCGTGTTCCAGCCGGCGCGGCGGCTGGCCGTAGCCGACCACCAGACAGTGCGTGACCTTGGGGCAGGCCGGCAGCGCGGCCAGCGCTACCGGCAATTTCTCTGTCGAGGTGATCAGCAGCCGCGCCTCGCAGTTGTCGAGGATGTAGGCCAGTTCTTCATGCTTCAGAAAGGCGTTAATGCAGGTGTAGTACAGCCCGCTGCGGTCACCGCCGCCGCAAGCTTCGATGAAACGCAGCTGGTTTTCCATGAAAATCGCGTAGTGGTCGCGCAAGCCGAGCCCGGTCGCGCGCAGCAGCTGCGCCAGCTGATTGCTGCGGGCGTCGAGCTCGCCGTAGGTCTGCGTCTCGCCGCTGTGCGCCATGATGACGGCGGGGCGATTCGGATCGAGGGCCGCGGTCGGGGCTGCGTACATGCCGGATCTCCGTAGACGTTGCGCGGAGTGTAGCCGGCGGTGGCGCTGCGGCCAGTGCGCTACAGCGCGCAGTGCACGGCGCGCGCGCCCAGGGTCTCCTGCAGCAGCTGCGGGGCAATGGAGACCAGAAAGCCGCGCCGCCCGCCGTTGATGTAAATGACCGGCAGGGCCAGCACGCTTTCCTCGACGTGAATCGGCAGCGGTTTGCGCAATCCGAACGGCGAGGTGCCGCCCACCTGATAGCCGCTGTGGCGCTGGGCGACCTCGGGTTTGCAGGGTTCGACGGATTTCACGCCGATCGCGCGTGCGAGGTTCTTCGTGCTGACCTGTTTGTCGCCGTGCATCAGCACGATGAGCGGCTGCGTGCGTTCGTCCTGCATCACCAGCGTTTTGATGACGGCGTGTTCGTCGACGCCGAGCTGCCGGGCCGATTCGCCGGTGCCGCCGTGGTCCACGTAGTCGTAGACGTGCTCGCCAAAGGCGAGGCCGCGCTGGCGCAGCCACTGGGTGGCCGGGGTTTCGCTGACGTGTCGGTCTTTCTTCGCCATGAGGTTCGGGCTGGGGGCAGGGGAGGGCAGTGTAGCCAGCGGAGCAGGCGCGGCGCGAGACCGCTACACTGTCGCCCGGCTTTCACCACGTACCCCGGAGCGCGCGCATGAACTTCGACCTGCCCCCCGAACTCGCGGCCTATTTGCTGGAACTGGACGACTTCATCGAGCGCGAGATAAAGCCCCTCGAGCAGCAGGACGACAACATCCGCTTCTTCGACCACCGCCGCGAACATGCCCGCACCGACTGGGACAACGGCGGCCTGCCGCGTGCCGACTGGGAGGCGCTGCTGGCCGAGGCCAAGCGCCGCGCCGACGCCGCCGGGCATTTCCGCTATCCCTTCCCGCGTGAGTTTGGCGGTCGCGACGGCACCAATCTCGGCATGGCGGTGATTCGCGAACACCTGACCAGCAAGGGACTGGGCCTGCACTGCGATTTGCAGAACGAACACGCCATCGTCGGCAACAACATTTCGCTGCTGCTGATGCTCCACTACGGCAGTGAGGCGCAGAAAGCCGAGTGGGTGGAACCGCTGGCCAGCGGCACGCAGATGTTCGCCTTCGGCATCACCGAGCCGGCCCACGGCTCCGACGCCACGCACATGGAATCGACCGCCGTGCCGGACGGCGACGGCTGGCGCCTGAACGGCGAGAAGACCTGGAACACCGGCATCCACACCGCCACCCACGACCTCATCTTTGCCCGCACCTCGGGCAAGGCGGGTGACGGCGAGGGCATCACGGCGTTCCTCGTGCCCACCGACTCGCCGGGCTTCGCGGTGAAGGAAATGCTGTGGACCTTCAACATGCCGACCGACCACGGCCATGTGACCTTCGAGAACGTCTACGTGCCGGGCAGCGCGGTGTTCGGGCAGGTGGGGCGCGGTCTGCAGGTGGTGCAGCACTTCTTTAACGAAAACCGCATCCGACAGGCCGCGTCCAGCCTCGGCGCGGCGCAGTTCTGCGTGAACGAAGCCGTGGCCTACGCGAAAGTACGCAAGCCCTTCGGCAAGCCGCTGGCGGCCAATCAGGGCATCCAGTTTCCGCTGGTCGAACTGCAGACCCAGTGCGAGATGCTGCGCGCGTTGATCCACAAGACCGCCTGGCTGATGGACCGCGACGGCGCGTTCTCGGTGTCGGACAAGGTCTCGATGTGCAACTACTGGGGCAACCGCCTGTGCTGCGAAGCGGCCGACCGCGCGATGCAGGTGTTCGGCGGCATGGGCTATTCGCGGCACCAGCCCTTCGAGCACATCTACCGCCACCACCGGCGCTACCGCATCACCGAAGGGGCGGAGGAAATCCAGATGCGGCGGGTGGCGGGGTATCTGTTCGGCTTCATGTCGCAGCGCGCGCCGAAAGGCGTGCACGAGGACTAGCCGCGGGTGACGCCAGAAGTCTTTAGCGCCGCGCTGGCCGGCGCTCTTGCTCGCGAGCTGCCGGGTTTCGTCGCGCTCCGCGAATGCGCGCGCCTGTCCGGTGGCGCCAGTCAGGAAACCTACCGGCTGGAAGTCGACACCACCGCCGGGCCGCAGCGCTTTGCGCTACGACGCACCCCGGGCGGCGCGCCGCCGGCCGACGGGGTGGAGCAAATCGGGCCGCGGGTCGAGGCGAAAGTGATCCGCGCGGTCGAAGCCGCCGGCGTGCCGGTGGCGGGCATCGTGCTGGAACTCAAACCCGAAGACGGTCTGGGCGAAGCCTGCGTCATGCGCTGGCTGGAGGGCGAGACGCTGGGCAGCCGCATTGTGAAAAGCCCGGACCTCGCCGAAGCGCGCCGGCAGCTCGCCCGCCAGTGCGGGCAGATGCTGGCCCGAATCCACGCAGTGGATCCGGTGGCGACGGGTCTCGACCGCGAACTGAAAGTGGTGGCGCCGGCGGATCTGGTCCGCCAGACCTGGGCGCACTACCAGTCCTTCCACAGCCCGCAGCCCATGATCGACTACACCGCGCAGTGGCTGCTGGCTAACCTGCCGCCCGGCGTGCCGCCGGCGCTGACGCATGCGGATTTTCGCAACGGCAATTTGATGGTCGGGCCGGATGGACTGCGCGGCGTGCTGGACTGGGAAATCTCGCATCTGGGCGACCCAATGCGCGACCTCGGCTGGCTGTGTACCGCCTCCTGGCGGTTCGGGGTGGCGGCGCTGCCGGTCGGCGGCTTCGGCGATTACGCCGACCTGCTCGCCGGCTATCAGGATGTCTCTGGCCACCGGGTCGACCCCGCGCATCTGCGCTTCTGGGAAGTCTTCGGCTCCTTCTGGTGGGCGGTGGGCTGTCTCGCCATGGCCGAGCACTGGCGCACCGGGCCGGACCGCACGGTGGAGCGGCCGGCGATCGGCCGACGCTCTTCCGAGTGTCAGGTCGACTGCGTGAACCTCCTGATTCCCGGCCCCGTGAGCCCGCTGCAAGCGCCCGCCCCGGTGGCCGACGAACTGCCCGACACGGTCGAACTGTTGCAGAGCGTGGCGGAGTTCCTGCGCGGCCCGGTCGCTGAAGCAGGCGGCGAGCGACACCGCTTTCTGGCGCGGGTGGCGGCCAATTCGCTGGCCATCGTCGAGCGCGAAACCCTGCGCGGGGCGACTGCCCGGGCGCAGGAAACGGCGCGGCTGCGTGCGCTGCTCGGGCAGGACGGCGAACTGACGGCGCTGCGCTGGGCGCTGGTCGAGGCGCTGCGGGCCGGGCGCTGTGCGCTGGACGATCCGGCGCTGAGCCGGCATTTACGCGAGACCGTGGTCCAGCAGGCGCTGATCGACCAGCCCGGCTATCCGGGGGTGAAGACGGCGCTGGCCGGGTCCCACGGCTGAGACCGCCGGCAGGCAAGCCCGTACGCGTCTGGTAGTCTGGCCAGCCAGATTGACCGACCCGCAGGACTTGAAGGAGCAGCAGGCATGAGACTGAAAGACAAAGTGGCCGTGATCACCGGCGGCGCTGGCGGCATGGGGCTCGCCACCGTGGAGCGTTTTCTCGCTGAGGGCGCGAAAGTCGTAATCGCCGATTTCAACGAGGCCACCGGGGCGGCCGCGCTGGCCGGCGCGTCTGCTGCTGGCTTCGGCGCCAATGCGCGCTTCATCCGCTGCGATGTGGCGCAAGAAGACGACGTGGCGGCGGCCGTGGGGCTGGCGGTCAGCGCCTTCGGCGGGCTGGACATCATTTTCAACAACGCCGGCGTGGGCGGTGCCATTGGGCCGGTGTGGGAACTTGAAGAAGCGGAGTGGGACTACACCTTCGACGTGCTGGTGAAGGGCGTGTTCTTTGGCATCAAGCACGCCACGCGGGTGTTCCGCGACCGAGGTCGGGGCGGGGCGATCGTCAACACCGCGTCGGTCGCGGGCCTGAGCGGCGGCTGTGGCCCGCTGGCCTATTCGGCAGCCAAGGCGGCGGTGGTCAACCTGACCAAGGCGGCTTCGGTGCAGCTGTCGCCCGACCGGATTCGCGTCAACGCCATTTGCCCGGGGTTCATCCTGACCGGGCTGACCCACCCGGCGCAGAAAAGTCTGGCAGAGGCCGGCGCGTTTCTGGACGGCATGCAGCCCTGGCCGCGGCATGGGCAGGGCGCAGACATCGCCGGCACGGCGCTTTTTCTGGCCAGCGACGACGCCGGCTTTATCACCGGGGAAGCGATTGTGGTGGACGGTGGCCTGACCGCCATCGGGCCTGATTTATGGACCCGCTACGGCACGCCGCGCGAAGCCACCATGAGCAAGACGCGCCTCAATCGCGGCACCACGGGTGAAGCCAACACCACCCGCGAGCTGAAAAATTAACCCTGCGGCGGGGTGTGGGCAGCACGGCCCGCCCCGCCACCCCGGCGCGCCAGAGGCGGAGCCCCGAGACCATGACCACACGATGAGCGACGCGCTGGAATTTTTTGCTACTGCCCCCCGGGGCACCACCGACCTGCTGCTCGCCGAACTCCGCGCGCTGGGCGTCACCGACTGCAAGGAAACGATCGGCGGGGTGGCCTTTCGCGGCGAACTCGCGCTGGGCTATCGCGCCTGCCTGTGGTCGCGGGTCGCGAACCGCGTGCTGCTGGTGCTGGCGCGCTTTCCGGCGGCCGACGGCGAGCTGCTCTACGCCGGCGTGAAGGCGATTGACTGGTCGGCGCATCTGGCGGTCGACGGCCTGCTGGCGGTGGATGCCGTCAGCACGCGCTCCGCGCTCACCCACACGCATTACATCGCCCAGCGCAGCAAGGACGCGGTGGTCGATGCGCTGCGCACCCCCGCCGGCATCCGGCCCGACGTTGACACCCACAGCCCGGACGTGCGGCTCAACCTGCACATCGACCGGGACGAGGCGCAGCTTGCGATCGATTTGGGCGGCGGCAGCCTGCATCGTCGCGGCTATCGCACCGCCCAGGGCGCGGCGCCGCTGAAAGAAAATCTGGCCGCCGCGCTGCTGCTGCGCGCCGGCTGGCCCGCGCTGGCCGCGACCGGCGCGCCGCTGGTCGACCCGATGTGCGGCTCCGGCACCTTGCTGATAGAAGGCGCGCTGATCGCCGGCGATATCGCGCCCGGCCTGCTGCGCGAAGTCTGCGGCTGTGCGCGCTGGCGCGGCCACGACGCCGCGCTGTGGGCGAGTCTGATCGAGGAAGCCGAGGCGCGCCGCGCGGCGCGCGCCGACGCCATTGGACGCATCGTGGGCTACGACCGCGACCCGGACGCGGTGCGGGTGAGTCTGGAGAACATCGAGCGCGCCGGGCTGCGCGGCGTGGTGCATGTGGAGCGCCGGGAACTGGCCCTGCTCGAAGCGCCCACCGGGGCGCCGGGGCTTTTCATCTGCAACCCGCCCTACGGCGAGCGACTGGGCGAACACGCCGAACTGGTCGAACTCTACCGCGCGTTGGGCGAGCGCCTGCGCGCGCAGTTCGCCGGCTGGGAAGCCGCGATTTTCACCGGCAACGCAGGCCTTGGGCTGGAGCTAGGCCTGAAGGCGTTTCGCACGCATGCGCTCTTTAACGGCGCGCTGGAATGCAAGCTCTTGCGCATCCACGTGCAGCCGGCGGCCTTCGCGCCCCAGGCGCCGCCGGGCAGTGCGCGGGTGGCGCGGGCGCAGGCGCGCGTCGCGCGGCAGGAGGTCCGCTCGCCCGGTGCCGAGATGTTTGCCAACCGCCTGCGCAAGAACGTCAAGCAGCTCGGCCGCTGGGCGCGCCGCGAGCAGATTGGCTGCTACCGGCTGTACGACGCCGATATGCCGGAATACGCCGTCGCGGTTGACGTCTACGACAGCACCGAACGCTGGCTGCACGTGCAGGAATACGTCGCGCCGGTGACCATCGACGAGGCCCGCGCACGCGAGCGGCTGGACGAAGCGCTGGCGGTGCTGCCGGAGATTCTGGACGTCCCGGTGGAGCGCATTGTCTTCAAGCGGCGCGAGCGCCAGCGCGGCAGCGCGCAGTACGAAAAACAGGCCGAAGCCGGCAACTTCATCGAAGTGCAGGAAGACGGCCTGCGGCTGCTGGTGAACCTGCGTGACTATCTGGATACCGGGCTTTTTCTTGACCATCGCATCACCCGCGGCCTGTTGCGGGAATACGCGCAGGGTCAGGATTTTCTCAATCTCTTTGCCTATACCGGCACCGCCACCGTCCATGCGGCGGCGGGCGGTGCGCGCACCACAACCTCGGTGGATTTGTCCGCCACTTATACCAACTGGGCGCGGCGCAATCTGTCGCTGAACGGCTTCCCGGTTTATTCGCATCAGGTGGTGACGGCCGACTGCCTGCGCTGGCTGGTCGAAGCGCCGCTCGCACCCTGCGGGCTCATTTTTCTCGACCCGCCGACCTTCTCCAATTCCAAGCGCATGACCGACACGCTGGACATCCAGCGCGACCATCGCTTTCTCATCGAACAGTGTCTGCGCCGGCTGCGCCCCGGCGGTCTGCTGGTGTTCTCGACCAATCTGCGCCGCTTCAAGCCCGACTTTGCGGATCTGCCGGGCGTGACGGTCGAGGACTGGAGCGCGCGCACGCTGCCGCCGGATTTTGCGCGGAATCCGCGCATTCACCAGTGCTTCGGGCTGCGGCGCACGGCATGAGCGAGGCGCGGGTCCAGCTCGAAGGCGACGCGCGCGAACGGCGGCTGGTGCTGGGCGGCGACTGGTCCCTGCAGCGGCCGCAGCCGCGCGCGGCCGCGATGTTGCCGGGGCTGGCCAATGCCGAGCGTCTGGTGCTGGTGGCGCACGAGCTGGGCAGCTGGGATTCGAGCGTCGCCACCTACCTGGCGGCCGTGCTCCGCCACTGCGGTGCGCGCGGGATTGAAGTTGACCAGCGTGACCTGCCAGACGGCCTGCGCCGCCTGCTGGCGCTGGCGTTCGCGGTGCCGGCGCGGCCGGACGCCCGCGGGCTCGCGCCGCGCAAGGACTATGTCACCGCCGTTGGCGAAGCCAGCGTGCGGCTGTGGCGGGACCTGCCGGCGATGGTCGAGTTTGTGGGCGAGATCATCCTGTCGTTTCAGCGCCTGCTGCGCGGCAAGGCGCGCTTCCGGCGCGCGGATCTCTGGTACTTCATCGAAGATGCCGGCGTGCGCGCGCTGCCAATCGTCTCGCTGATCAGCTTTCTGGTCGGCACCATCCTCGCCTACATGGGCGCGGTGCAGCTGGCGCTGTTTGGCGCGGAAATCTACATCGCAGATCTGGTGGGCTTGGGGATGGTGCGCGAAATCGGCGCGCTGATGACCGGCATCATCCTCGCCGGCCGCACCGGCGCGTCCTACGCCGCGCAGCTCGGCACCATGCAGGTGAACGAGGAAATCGACGCTTTCCGCACGCTCGGCGTCTCACCGATCGACTATCTGGTGCTGCCGCGCATGCTGGCGCTGATCTCGATGGTGCCGCTGCTGACGCTGTATGCCGGCATTGTGGGTTGCCTCGCCGGCGCGCTGGTTGCGACCACCGTGTTCAACGTGGGCCTGTATGAATACTTCAACGAAACCATTGCCGCGCTCAGCCTGAAGCACGTGGTGGTGGGCGTGCTGAAGGGGACGGTTTACGGTGCGCTGGTGGCCTATGCGGGCTGTCTGCGCGGCATGCAGTGCGGACGCAGCGCGCAGGCCGTGGGCGAAACCACGACGGCCGCGGTGGTGCTGGGCATTTTGCTCATCACCGTCTCGGCCTCCGTGCTGACGATCGTGTTCCAGAAGCTCGGGATTTGACCGTGAGCACGCCGCATATCGAGGTGCGCGGGCTGACCATGGCCTATGGCGACTACGTCATCCAGCGGGATTTGAACTTCACCATCAACCGCGGCGACATCTTCGTCATCATGGGCGGCAGCGGCTGCGGCAAAAGCACGCTGTTGCGACAGATGATCGGCCTGCACCAGCCGGCCAAAGGCGCGATTCTCTACAACGGCGTGGACTACTGGGCGGCCTCGGAGGAAACGCAGGCCAGCCTGCGGCGCGGCTTCGGCGTGCTGTTCCAGGCCGGCGCGCTGTGGAGTTCGCTGACGCTGGCCGAAAACGTGACGTTGCCGCTGCGCGAATTCACCCGTCTGCCGAAGGACGTGGTGCAGGAAATCGTCGCGCTCAAGCTGGCGCTGGTCGGGCTTGCCGGCTTCGAGAATTTTTATCCCTCGGAAATCAGCGGCGGCATGAAAAAGCGCGCCGGGCTGGCGCGGGCGATGGCGCTGGATCCGGAGATCCTCTTTTTCGACGAGCCCTCGGCGGGGCTCGATCCGCTGAGTTCGCAGCGTCTGGATGAATTAATCCTTGAACTGCGCAACGGGCTCGGCGCCACTATCGTGCTGGTGACGCACGAATTGCCCAGCATTTTCGCAATCGCCAACAATTCGGTGTTCCTGGACGCCGATACCCGCACCATGATCGCCAGCGGCGACCCCAAGCTGCTGGTCGAGCAGGGGCCGGACAAGGTGCGCCATTTCCTGAAGCGAGGTCTTAGTGAGTCGTAAAGCAGATCCCAAACTCATCGGCGGCTTTGTGCTGGGCGGCGCCGCGCTGCTGGTGATGCTGATCATCCTGCTCGCCGGCGGCAGTTTCTGGCGCGACAGTCCGTCCTACACGCTCTATTTCGAAGGCTCGACCACCGGGCTGCAGGTCGGCTCGCCGGTGGTGTTTCGCGGTGTGAAAGTGGGCGTAGTCGAAAACATCAGCCTGTCGGTGGATGAAAAAACATTTCTGGTGCTGGTGCCGGTGAAGATCCGCATGGACGTCTCCGCCGTCGAGTCGATGGAAGGCACCACGGCTTCCTTGAGTGCGATGGGCGGCGACTCCGCGCTGCTCAAGCAGGGGCTGCGCGCGCGGCTGAAAACCTGGAGCTTCCTGACCGGTCAGCTGTATATCGATCTCGATTTCTATCCCGACAAACCGGCCGTGTTGCACGGGCGCAAGGGCACGCCGGAAATCCCGACCTTGCCGACCGAAGTGCAGGAGTTTGCGAACAAGCTGGACAAGCTCAATATCGAAAAGCTGCTGGACGACGTGGCGGTCATTTCCAACTCCATCCGCACGCTGGTGTCATCGCCGGCGGCGGTGAGCGCGCTGAAAAATCTGGACGCGACGCTGGCCAATTTGCAGGCGCTGACCGACAGCCTGAATCATCGCAGTTCGAGTCTGGCGGACGACACCCGCGCGGTGCTGCAGGAATCGACCGCGACGCTCAAAGTCAGCCGCGACGCGCTGACCGAAGCCGCGAACACGCTGCGCGCCGGGCGCGAAACCCTGACCCGGGTGGATGAAGGCGCGAGCAATGTGGCCAAGCTGACCCGCGCCGATTCGCCGCCCATTCTGGCGCTGACCCGCGCCAGCGAAGAGTTGGCGGCAACCGCGAAAGCGCTGCGCGATACAGCCGGCGAAGATTCCGCCGCCACGGTCAATCTGAACACCATGATGCAGGAGACCACCGCCGCCGCGCGCGCGCTGCGGGTGCTGGCCGAAGCCATCGAAACCCAACCGGAGTCGCTGCTCAAGGGCCGTAGCAGCGCGGAGGATGCCCCGTGAAGTTGCGCGCTGTTGTGAGTTTGGGTGTGTTGCTGGCGCTGGCGGGTTGCACCCGCACGCCGCCCGCGCAGTACTACGTGCTGACCGCGCCCGCCGGCGACACCGCGCTGGCCCCGCGCACCGGGGCGCTGGTAGGCCTCGGGCCGATCAGTCTGCCGGGCTATCTGGATCGCCCGCAGATCGTCACCCGCAGCAGCGAGAACCGACTGGATCTGGCCGCCTCCCGGCGCTGGGCCGAACCGTTTGAAGAATCTTTCAAGCGCGCGCTATACGAACAGCTCGCCGCGCTGCGGCCCGAACTTCGCTTCCTCCACTATCCGTGGAAAGCCTCGCCGCCGGTCGCCGCGCGCATCGTGCTCGACGTGCAGCGCTTTGACCGCGGCAGCGACGGCGCGGTCACGCTGCTCGCCCGCTGGAGTGTGGCCAGCGGCACCGACGCCGCCCCCACCCAGCGCGCCAGCCGCATCAGCGTGCCGGTCGCCGGCAAGTCGGACGACTACGACGCGCTGGTCGCCGCGCACGGGCAGGCGATTGCGCTGCTGGCGAGGGACATCGCGGGGGCCGTGGCGCCCTAGCGCTTCCCCTGTAGACGCGGCGCTGTCGCCAACCCCAATCGCGGCGCACGCGCCGCGCCTACGGGGGGCACTGCCCCCGCCTAATACCGGTTCATCACCGTTTCCGCGAAATACCGCATCTGCCCCACCGGGTCGTCGGTCACCTGAAACGCGAAGTGCTTGAGGCCCGCCGCTTCCAGCGCGCGGATTTTTTCGATGACCGCGTCCGGCTCGCCGATCATCGCGGCGGCTTCGGCCACTTCGGGCGTCAGGAAGGCCTGCTCGTCTTCCCGCGTGTACACCAGATGTCCCTCGTGCAGCAGCAGGTGGCGGCGTTCCAAGGGCATGGCCGCGACGTGCGCCTGGTAGCGGGCGACCACTTCGGCAATCCGTGAGCCGCCGGGCAGCAGGTTTTCGCCCCATTCGCACATCACGTGCAGCAGGTTGGTGATGAACGGCCCGAGGCTTCTCAGCACGCGCGGGCTGGCGGAGGTCTCGCCCGGCCGCAGCACGGCCAGCGGGCTGATGTTCTTGGACGGAATCTGCGCCGGGTCGCGGCCGGCCTTGTGCGCGGCGGCGGCAATGCGCTCACGCGCGGCGGTCAGCCCCTCCGGGCTCGCGTTCCAGGTGAGATGCGCATCGCACTCGGCGCCGCAGTAGTCGAGGGTCTTGGGGCCGAAGGCCGACAGCGTGACCGGAATGTGATGCTCGAGATTGATGAAACCGTGGTGTCGATGTAGCAGCTGCACGAGCTGCGTTTCGCCTTCGCAGTCGTGCAGCGCCGCTTCACCGCGCAACAAGGCCTGAATCAGCCGCACATCGCGCTTCATCTGCGCCAGCGG
The DNA here is from genome assembly GCA_030833185.1 of Gammaproteobacteria bacterium. Taxonomy (GTDB): domain Bacteria; phylum Pseudomonadota; class Gammaproteobacteria. The sequence continues at coordinate 11,996 of JAURHQ010000107.1, forward strand.
CACCGGCCGCAGGCCCATGGTGAGCCGCGCGGTATTGCCGTTGCCGACGCCGAGCTCCACCCGCCCCGGCGCGAGTTGCGCGACGGTGGCAATCGAATGCGCGATGGTCGGCGCGAGCCGGGTGCTGGGCACGGCGACGCCGGTCGCCAGCCGGATGCGGCGGGTGGCGCGGGCAGCGAGCGCCATGGTCGCGTAGACGTCGGAGTAGATCATCTGCGAATCAAAGAACCAGGCCTGGTTGAACCCAAGGCTCTCGGCCAGCGCGACCAGATCGTCGTCGCCGATGCGGGAAGTAAAGGCCACGCCAAATTCCATTGAAGTCTCCCCTTGCGATTGAATGATGCGGCGAGCCTAGCCGCTCGCCCGGCGGGCGGCTACTTCTCGCGTTGTGCCGGACGGACAGGCTCCCGGATAATCCGCATACGCTTTGCGAGGAACCGCACTTGAACATCCGACTGCTGCGCGCGCTTGGCGCACTTCTCCTGGTGTGCTGCGTCCGGCTGGCTCCTGCTGCTGAACTGGAACAGCCCAGCCTCACGCTCGCCGTCGGCGGCAAGGGGCTGTTTTATTACCTGCCGCTGGCGCTGGCCGATCGTCTGGGCTACTTCAAGGACGAAGGCCTGACGGTGGAAATTGTCGACTTTCCGGGCGGCGCCAAGGCGCTGCAGGCGGTGATGGGCGACAGCGCGCAGTTCGCCGCCGGCTCCTTCGAGCACGTGCTGCACATGCAGGCCAAGGGGCAAAACGTGCAGGCGGTGACGCTGCTTGCGCGCTACCCGGCCATGGTGCTGGCGCTGGCGACGGCGGAGATGGCGGCGACGGCGAAGAAGATGACGACCGCCTCGAAAGCAACCCAGCCACCAATGCGATCATAGTTATACAGCAACAGCAGCAACAACAACCAAACGCACAGACTATTCTCCTAACTTTCCT
>JAURHQ010000108.1 GCA_030833185.1 Gammaproteobacteria bacterium
CTTGAGGTTCTCGGCGACCAGCGCACGCTGTACCCGAACGTGATCGAAACCCTTAAAGCGGCAGAAATTCTGGTGCGCGAAGGCTTTGAGGTCATGGTCTACACCACCGACGACCCCTTGCTCGCGAAACGCCTGGAGGAAATTGGCTGCGTGGCAGTGATGCCGCTGGCGGCGCCGATTGGCTCTGGCCTCGGCATCCAGAATCGCTACACCCTGCGCGAAATCATCGAGCAGGCGCGCGTGCCGGTGATTGTCGACGCCGGCGTCGGTACCGCCTCCGATGCCAGCATTGCGATGGAACTGGGCTGCGACGCCGTCCTCATGAACACCGCCATTGCCGAGGCGGGGCAGCCGATCACCATGGCGGCTGCCATGCACCATGCGGTAGTGGCCGGGCGACTGGCCTACCGCGCCGGACGCATGCCGCGCCGGATGTACGCCTCCGCTTCTTCGCCGATCGATGGCCGATTCTTCGTCTGAGGCGCCGGCAAGCCCGGATACCCCGCCACGCCTGCGCACGCTGCGCAGTTTCGTGCGCCGGGAAGGTCGGCTAACCGACGGGCAGCGGCGCGCTTTGGAGAGCCGGCTTGCCGCCAGGGCGTGGCCGGAGGGCGCAGTCAACCCATGGACGATTACCGGCCGCCACGCGCCGCTCAGTCTCGAGATCGGCGCCGGCGACGGCGAGAACGTGGTGGCGCTTGCCGCCGCGCGGCCTGAGGAAGATTTCATTGCCTGTGAAGTGCATGGCCCCGGGGTCGGCCATCTGTTGCTGAAGGCCGAATCCCTGCAGCTCACCAACCTGTGGGTTGCCCAGCGGGACGTGAACGACGTGCTCGCCGGCTTGCCGGAGGCCGCGCTAAGCGCCGTCTATATGTTTTTTCCCGACCCCTGGCCGAAAGCACGACACCACAAGCGTCGCCTGTTTCAGCCCCCCCTGTTGGCGGCGCTGGCGCGCGTCGTGGTGCGCCATGGCCACCTGTGGGCCGCCACCGACAGCGAAGACTATGCGCGCTGGATGCTCGAGGCCGCGGCGAGTGCGCCGGACTGGCGCAATCTAGCGGGCGCCGGGCGAGCCGGCCCGCGTTTGCGCCGTCGGATTGTGACGAAATTCGAACGCCGGGCGCTTAACGACGCGCGGCAGATTTTTGACTTCGGATTTTCCCGCGTTTGATGACTAGCGCGCTTGCTGGCAGCGCTGATTCAGTTCATCCAGCCCGTTAATCGCCGGGAAATCCGGATACTCGCGTCGGGTGCCGCTGCTGCTTGGCTGCAGGACGCCGTAGTTCTCGCTGATGCCCCAGTCGCGGGCGGCGCGCAGGACCGACAGGTTGTCGTCTACAAAAAGCGTATAGGCGGGGTCAAAGCCCAAATCGGCGTGTAGCGCATCCCAGAACGCCGCTTGCTCTTTCGGGCTGCCGTACTCGTGGGAGCTGCGCAGGGCGGTGAAATAGGGCGCCATGCCGGTTCGTGCCAGCTTGAGTTGCAGACTGCGTGGGTGCGCGTTCGTCGCCAGAATGAGCGGAATTGCCCGTTGCCGCACATGCGCCAGGAAATCTGCCGTGCCGGGTCGCATGCGAATCAGCGCCGCCTGCTCCGCTTCCACTTCGTGTAGCGGGGTGTCGAAGACCCGACTCCAATGCTCAAGACAGTACCAGCGGAGGGAACCCTGTTCGCGTGCGATGGTTTGCGCCACGTGCGCGCGGGCCTCGGCGTGCGGCATACCGGTGCGCGCCGCGAGCCGCCGCGGCAGGGCGTGGTTCCAGACCTGGTCGTCGAAGTGCAGGTCAAGCAGCGTGCCGTCCATGTCGACGATGACCGCCGAGAGGGGACTGGTCATGTGGGCAGACCTGGTCGCCGACGGCGCGTGCTTGATGATCCCGGCGTTGGGAACGGACGTAGGTGAGGCATGAGGGCATTCTTTCAGAAGCTGACGTTATCGGCATCCCTGCTGCTCGGGACCTTGAGCGGCAGCCCGGCAGTCTACGCGCTGGATCCTGCGCGGCTGATACCGCCAGGGCACTTCATAGACCTTGGCACGCATCGGCTCTATTACGAATGTATGGGCACCGGGCGTCCTGCGGTGCTCATTGACTACGGGATCGGCAGCAGCGCGATCGCGTGGCGCGACCTGCAGCGCCAAATCTCCCATGAAACCACCGCCTGTGCCTACGACCGGGCGGGTTATGGCTGGAGTGATCCGGGCCCCGCGCCGCGGACCACGCAACTGGCGGCCGAGGAGATCCATGCCCTGCTAGACCAACTGCCGGTGGACGGCCCCGTGGTGCTGGTTGGCCATTCCTTCGGCGGCTTCAACACACGCTATTTTGCCGCGCGCTGGCCCGACCGGGTTGCAGGCCTTGTGTGGCTGGACTCTTCGCATCCCGCAGAAGCCCTGGGCGCAAAGCCGAACGCTGGCAGTCGTTTGCGCAACCCCATCGACGCCTCCCGGCTCGGCGCTGAAGGCGGTGACGACGATCAGGCAATCGGGGCCTACCTCAACACGCGGCGCAAGGCCATCTTTACGCAGATGGATGAGCTTACCCACTTCGCTGACAGCGCGAGGCAGGTGCTGGAAGCGGGCGCGCTGCCGCCGGTCCCGCTGCTGGTATTGGTGCGAGACGCCGCCAAGGGCGAGCCCAGCGAGGCGACTGAAGCCCGTTGGCACGCCAATCAGGCCACCTTGGCCGCCTTATCACCGCAGGGCAGGTTGTGGCCCGCTACGGGCAGTGGACACGATATTCACCGCGACCGCCCCGACCTGGTCGTCAAGGCGGTGCACGAGGTGCTTAGCACCGTGCGTCAGCACCGCGACGTTGCCGCGGTGGCCAAGCCCTAAGGGGTTGGCGCCGCCGCGGCGGGTGCCGCTTCCGGGCCCAGCGCTTTCAAGCGCGCTCGGGCCTTCTCCCGATTTTCGGGCGTCAGTTCTTTCATCACGGCTGCTGCGCGCTGTCCGGCCTCATCATCGCCCTGGGCCGCACCGAGGGCATACCAGGCCTGCGCCTCCACCAGATCCCGCTCGCCGCCCACGCCCGCGGCGTGCAGGTCGCCCAATTGCCGCTGCGCAGGCGCAAAACCCTGCCGTGCGGCCTCGGCGATCCAGAAGCGGCCTTCTTCCGGATCGGCTTTGAGTCCGGTGCCGGTGACATACATCATGCCCAGCGCCGCCTGCGCTTCAGGCCGGCCGTTTTCGGCCAGTTTGCGAAAAAGGCGGAGCGCGGCGGCGGCACGCGGTGCGTCTTCACCGTGTTGGAGGTGGATGCGCGCCAGGACCAGCTCGGCATCGGGGTGCGATTCGCCCAACTGCTCCAGCAGGCCTACCGCGCGGGATTCATCGGGCTGAAGCCCTTTGCCCTCCAGTAACAGCAGCGCCAGATTGAACTGGGCTTCCTTCACCCCCTGTGCCGCTGCCAGTTCAAACCAGTGGCCGGCCACGGCCGGGTTGCCGCCGCCACCGGTGCCCCGGTAATGCAGCATGCCGAGATAGAACTGTGCTTCCGGGTCGCCGAGCTGTGCCGCTTGGTCCAGCCACCCGGCCGCGGTGACGCGGTCAACCGCGGTCCCGTAGCCGCGCAGAAAAATCATGCCGAGGTTGTACATGGCGCCGCGCAGTCCTTGGGCGGCTGCTTTTTCAAACCAGCCCCGGGCCGCGACCGGGTCTTTGCTGACCCCCTGCCCGCGAAGCAGGAGCACGCCCAGATTGTTCTGGGCCACCGCCTTGCCCAGCCGCGCATCTGCCTCGAATACGGCGGCCGCGCCGGCATAATCGCCCCGCGCCAGCAACTGCGCGGCGGATGCTGCGCGGGCCGCCGGGCACACGGCGCCAAGTGCCAGCGCCAGCAGGGCCGCACGTCGCCAGGGGCGCCCGTTTGATGCCGTCCGCAGCCGACATTCGACCGGCTTGTTGGAAGCGTTGCGATACATTTTTTGTGGTCCGCGCAGGGAGAGCCAAGGTGGCCCGTAGACTTGTAAATGGCCCAGTAATACCATCGATTTGGCTGTGTCAAAAGGCGTTGTCCGGCCTTTCCGGGGTTCGCCCGGGCGGGGTAAGACGGGCACAGCGCGAGAGACTTTTTATAACACTAAGGAGGTAGGTCAGATGAAGAAAAATACCCTCAAGCCGGTGGCCCTTGCCCTCGGTTCATCCGTCGTCCTGGCTCTCTCTGCGGCGGCCAGTGCGGCTGAAAACCCGTTCCAGATGGTGGAGTTCGGGGCCGGTGTCACGGTCGCTGGTGAGGCGGTCGACATGAAGGGCAACAAGGTCAAGATCAACGATGAAACCGGCTTCACCTACGGCGGTGATCAGCAGGGCAAGTACTCGGGCGGCAAGGTCGGCACCGGGACGAAAGACCCGGCCGTATGCGGCACTTTTGGCGGCGCCAGCTGCTCCATGCCCCATCTCGAGAAGAAGTAAGTCAACGCTTGAATCAGCGTGAGGCCTGGAACACCTTGTACGGGCATTTCCCGGTGCAAGGTGCTGGTCTGGGACTTCGGCGGGCCCATCTGGGCCCGCTTTTACGTTCAATCCCCGACGTTGTTCAGTTCATGGAAGTCGCGCCGGAAAACTGGCTTGGTGCCGGCGGCCGTCTGGGACGAGCGTTTGAGGAAATTGCCGAACGTGTGCCGCTTGCCTGTCACGGCTTGTTGCTTAACCTGGGCGGGCCTGACCCCATCGATCTCGACTTTCTGAAGCGTCTCAAACCGTTTCTCGACCGTTACAAGGTCCGTTGTTACAGCGACCACCTGGCGTTCTGCGGCGAGAGCGGGTTGCTTTACGAATTACTGCCCATTCCGTTTACCGCCGAGGCCGTGCGCCATACCGCGGGCCGAATTCGCCTCGTGCAGGACGTGCTGGAGCGGCCAATCGCGATCGAAAATGCCTCCTACTACTGTGTGCTGGCGCAGGACCTGTCCGAAGCGGAGTTCGTCAATGCGGTGCTCGCCGAGGCCGATTGCCGCCTGTTGCTCGACATTAACAACGTCTACGTCAACAGCCAGAACCATGGCTACGACCCGCTGAGCTTCCTGCGCACGTTGCGGGCTGAGCGCATCGTCTATGCCCACATCGCCGGCCATCTGCGGCCTGAAGAAGGGCTGATCATCGACACGCATGGCACCCCGGTGGTCGACCCGGTATGGCAACTGCTGGCACAGGCCTTCGATTTATTTGGCGTGTTTCCCTGCTTGCTGGAGCGCGACGAGCACATTCCGCCGCTAGAAGACCTGCTGCCCGAGGTCGAACAGATCGCGAGCCTGCAGCGCCAACAGCTTGCCGGTGACCACGCCGTAGTTCGTCATGTCTGAGCCGGAGTTCATCCAGCTCCAGCGGGCATTCACCCGTCATTTGCGGGACCCGGCGCGGGTGCCCGCGCCAGCGCTGCCCGAGGCCGGGCTGGAGATTTACCGCCATGCAGTGTTCTTCAACATCGAACGGTTCATGCGAGACAACTTTCCGCGCGTGGCTGAGGTGCTGGCGCCAGCGGTCTGGACGGCGCTGGTCCGTGACTATCTGGTCAGGCACCAGTCACACACCCCGCTGTTCGTGGAACTTCTGGATGAGTTTCTGGCCTACCTGCGGCATGAGCGTGCCGTCGCCGAAGATCCCCCCTGGCTGTTTGAGTTGGCCCACTTTGACTGGCTCGAAAACGCGCTTGCCAGTGATGAGCGGGTGGTCGAGCGGGCGAGCACGGCGCCGCCCGCGGACCTGCTGGCCCACCCTCTCAGGCTCAATCCGGTCCACCGGCTCGAGCGCTATGAGTACCCGGTACACGCCATTGCCCCGGCCTTCATGCCGGCCGGGCGCCCACCGCGGCCGACCCGGCTGCTGGCGTTTCGCGACCTTGCCGGCGAATTTGCGGTCCTCGATCTCAACGACGTTACGGTCGAACTTTTCGACGGCGTGGCCGGTGGCCGCCCGGCGCGCGCCGTACTGGCGGACATTGCGCTGCGGCTGGGCCATCCGGATCCGGCCAAGGTCGAGTCGGGCGGCGCGGACATCCTGCAGCGATGGTGGGCGCTCGGACTGGTGGTCGGCCCCCTCGACGGGGAGGCTACGACGAGCGGAAAAAACTCATGACGCGTCGTGCTCCCGACTTTCGCTGCACTGTGGCATGATCCCGCTCAAGCATGAGAGCCGCAGACTGCGGCTCGAATCGATGCCGGTGACGAGCCGGGGCGGAAAGTCTTAACAACCCCTCAAGGCGAAGATGTCGGAATCAAAGTTTCTACTCAGCGAGCGCCCGGCCTTCACGGTCGAAGGCTATTTGCCGCAGAAGCTGCAGCTCCTCCGACGGCCCGTGGTCCGACTCATTGATGGCCTGCTGGGCCTGAGCGAGTTGACTAGCCGTTACCGCCGCCTGCCGCAAGCCACGGACGTACAGGAATTTGTTCGTCTCGCCTTGCGTGAATTGAATATCCGCACCGAATTTGAAGAAGAACATCTGGCACGGATCCCGAAAACCGGGCCCTGCGTGATTGTCGCCAACCACCCGCATGGCGGGCCTGATGGCCTGCTCCTCATGGACTTGCTGTTACGGGTGCGCCCCGACGTGCGCTTTGTGGCCAATCACTTCCTGGCCGGGTTCATGGAACTCCGCTCGCTGCTCTTGCAGGTCGACCCTTTCGGTGGCGGTCGCGCGGCGCGCTACAACATCGCTGCGGTTCGTGCCGCCCGCCGCTGGCTTGAACAGGGCGGCATGGTAGTGATGTTCCCCGGCGGTGAGGTGTCCAGCCTCAAGCTCAGCACCGGGCAGGTCACTGATCCGGAGTGGACCACGGGTGTCTCGCGGCTGCTGCGGCAGACCGGTGCGCCCGCGTTGCCCATCTACATTGAGGGCCGTAACAGCACCCTGTTTCAGATCGGCGGTTTGCTGAACCCGCGCCTGCGCACGGTCATGCTGGTGCGGGAACTGCTGAAGGCGCGCACCGTGCGGCTGCGAATCGGGCGCGCACTGGCACCGTCGGTGTTGACGGAGATCGGTGACGACGAAGTCGCCGCCCAATACCTACAGTACAAGACCTACCTGCTGCGGGTCGCCGACCGCGCCGGCAAAGCCCCGGGCAAGCAGTCGCCATCCCGGACGTTCAGTCGCAAGCCGGTCCCGATCGCCGAAGCGCCGGGCGAAGACGTGCTGGAGGCAGAGGTCAATGCGCTGCCCCGCGACCAACTGCTGCACGCGCATGGCTCGCAGGAAATCTGGTTGTTCACGGGCCGTGAGTGCCCCAATCTGCTGGCCGAAATCGGACGTCTGCGCGAACTCACCTTCCGCCGGATCGGCGAAGGCACCGGCAAGGCGACCGATCTCGACGAATACGACGACTACTACCAGCACATGTTTCTGTGGGACCGAAAGAGCCGGCAAATTATCGGCGCCTATCGGATGGGTCCCAGCGATTTGATACTCGCCGAGCACGGCCCGCGCGGCCTCTACACCCATTCGCTGTTCCGGATGTCCGGGCGCTTGCTCGAGAAGCTCAGCTGCGGCGTCGAAATGGGCCGCTCCTTCGTGCGAATTGAACAACAACGGAGTTTCGGCGCGCTGCTGATGCTCTGGCGCGGCATCGGCTGTTACGTCGTTCGTAATCCTCGCTACCGCTACCTTTTCGGGCCGGTCAGCATCAGCAACGACTACCATCCCTTGTCGCAGCAGATTCTGGTCACCATGCTGAAGCGCCATAAGTTCGATGCCGAACATGCCGGCGAAGTGCGGCCGCGCCGGCCCTTCCGCTTGCGTGAGCATGAAATCCCGAGCTTCGATGCGATTGAGGATCCGGATTCACGCGTGTTGGCCGATTTGCTGGGCACCCTGGAGGAAGACGAAAAGGGCGTCCCCGTCCTGTTGCGGCAATACCTGAAACTGGGCGGACGGATTCTCGGCTTCAACGTCGACCCGGCGTTCAACAACGTTATCGACGGGCTGCTGGTGGTCGACCTGCTGCAAACCGAGCCGGCCATTCTGGCCAAATACTTCGGGGATGCCGGCACCGCCGCGTTTCGCGCCTTCCATCTCAAGCTGCCGCCCATCGAGAGCGCTGCGTAACGCTCCTCCACCCGCCGCGCCGGAAATGCTGCACTGCTCTTTCCTGCGCTAGCCCCCTCTTGTAGAGTCGAACCATTCCTCTAGCGGGCGCTGATGCCCCGAGCCAAAGCGATGCGAAAAATCCGGAAACTGCTGGTTGCCAATCGCGGCGAAATCGCCATCCGCGTGATGCGCGCGGCGGCTGAACTCGATATCGAGTCGGTTGCGATCTACTCCCAGGAAGACCGCTTCTCCCTGCATCGCTTCAAGGTCGATGAGGCCTATCTGGTCGGCAAGGGCAAAACCCCGGTGCAGGCCTATCTGGACGGTGAAGACATCATCCGCATCGCGCTGGAAGCCGGCGTGGATGCGATCCATCCTGGCTACGGTTTTCTCTCTGAGCGGCCGGAGTTTGCTGACGCCTGCGCTGAGGCCGGCATCATCTTTGTCGGGCCACCCGCCGACGTGATGCGCACGTTGGGCAATAAGGTCGCGGCGCGCAAATTGGCCGAACGCTGCGGCGTGCCGGTGATGCCGGCGACAGGACCTCTGCCTGAAGATCCGGCGCAGATCACTGCCCTTGCCGCGGCCATTGGTTACCCGTTGATGCTGAAAGCCTCCTGGGGCGGCGGCGGCCGCGGTATGCGCGTTATCGAGGACGAGGGCAGCCTGCTGGAACTGGTCGCGCTAGGTCGCCGCGAAGCCGAACAGGCGTTCGGCAACGGCGAGGTCTATCTCGAGAAACTCATTCGTCGTGCCCGTCACGTCGAGGTGCAGATCGTGGGCGACCTCCACGGCAACATCGTTCATCTCTTCGACCGCGACTGCACCGTGCAGCGTCGCAATCAAAAAGTGGTCGAACGTGCGCCCTCGATGTTTCTGGATGAAATGGCACGCGAAGCCGTGTGTGCGTCGGCGGTCACCTTGTGTCGCGCGGCGGGTTACCAGAACGCGGGCACGGTCGAGTTTTTACAGAATGCAGACACGGGCGACGTTTATTTCATCGAAGTAAACCCGCGTATTCAGGTCGAGCACACCGTGACGGAAATGCTGACCGGCATCGACATCGTGAAGGCGCAGCTGCGGATCGCGCAGGGCGGACGAATTGGCGAGGACGACAGCGGCGTGCCGCAGCAGGCCGACATTTACCGCCACGGCTACAGCATGCAGTGCCGGATCACGACCGAAGATCCGGAAAACAATTTCATCCCCGACTACGGCACCATCACCGCCTATCGCAGCCCCGCCGGCTTCGGCATTCGCCTTGATGCCGGTACTGCGTATACCGGCGCCCGCATCACGCGCTACTACGACTCCATGCTGGTGAAAGTCACCGCCTGGGGCTCGACACCGGATGAAACCACCGCGCGCATGCTGCGCGCGCTGCGCGAGTTCCGCGTGCGCGGCGTGGTAACGAATCTACGCTTTCTCGAACAGCTGTTGATGCACCAGGACTTCACGTCCGCCCGCTACTGCACCACCTTCATCGATACCACGCCGGAGCTGTTCAACTTCCAGCATCGGCAGGATTACGGCACGCCGCTGCTGCGTTACCTCGGCGACGTCATCGTGAATGGCAACGATGCGGTGAAAGGGCGTGCCCGTCCCGGCGTGCTGGCGACGCCCGAGCCGCCGGAGGTGTCGCGCGCAGTGCCGCCTGCCGGTACCCGTCAGCTGCTGGAGGCCATAGGGCCGCGCAAGTTTGCCGAGTGGATGCTCAGCGAACAGCGCGCGCTGGTGACCGACACCACCTTCCGCGATGCCCATCAGTCCTTGCTCGCTACCCGCATGCGGAGCTTCGACATGCTCGCAGTGGCGCCCGCTTACGCGCGCATGCTGCCCACGCTGTTTTCGGCGGAGTGCTGGGGCGGGGCGACCTTCGATGTCGCCATGCGCTTCCTGAAGGAATGCCCTTGGCAGCGCCTGCGCGGCATGCGTCAGCGTCTGCCAAACACCCTGCTGCAAATGCTCTTGCGCGCCTCCAACGCGGTCGGCTACACCAACTATCCCGACAACGTGGTGGATTTTTTCGTGCGTCAGGCGGCTGCCGAAGGCGTCGACCTGTTCCGCATTTTCGACTCGCTGAACTGGGTCGAGAACATGCGCGTGGCGATCGATTCGGTGGTCGCGACCGGCAAACTCGCTGAAGCCGCGATTTGCTACACGGGTAACCTAAGCGATCCGCGCTGTACGAAGTACGACCTGAAGTACTACGTCAAACTGGCCAAGGAACTGGAACGCGCCGGCGCGCACATCATCGGCATCAAGGATATGGCTGGCCTGTGCCGTCCGGCGGCTGCGCGCGATCTGGTGCGCGCGCTCAAGCAGGAAATTGCGCTGCCTATTCACTTTCACACGCACGACACCAGCGGCATCGCGGCGGCCAGCGTGCTGGCGGCAGTTGATGCGGGAGTGGATGCCTTCGATGCCGCGATGGATGCCATGAGCGGTCTCACCTCGCAGCCCAATCTGGGTTCGATCGTTGAAGCCTTGCGTCACAGCGAGCGCGACACCGGACTGGATCCGGAGGCCATTCGTCAGCTCTCAAGCTACTGGGAGCAGGTGCGTTCGCTATACCTGCCCTTTGAAAGCGACATTCGCGCCGGCGCCTCCGAGGTCTACGTGCACGGTATGCCCGGCGGCCAGTTCACCAACCTGCGCGAACAGGCCCTGTCGCTGGGTATTTCAGCGCCGCGCTGGCCGGAAGTCGCGCGTGCCTACGCCGATGTGAACGAGATGTTTGGCGACATCGTGAAAGTCACGCCCAGCTCCAAGGTGGTCGGCGACATGGCCCTGATGATGGTCACCAGCGGCCTGACCCGCGACGACGTGGAAAATCCGGCGGTTGATGTGGCGTTTCCGGAGTCTGTGGTGTCCTTTTTCAAGGGCGATTTAGGCCAGCCCTATGGCGGCTTTCCGCCCGAGTTACAGCGCAAGGTGCTGGGCGGTCAAACCCCGCTCGCGGGTCGACCGGGCGCTGTCCTGCCGCCCGTTGACCTGGCCGCCGAGCGGAAAACGCTGGAGCAGCGCGTTGAGCGCACGGTCAGCGATCCGGAATTTGCGTCTTATCTGATGTACCCGAAAGTCTTCACCGATTACGCCAAGACCCAGCGCAGCTACGGTGACCTGACCGGCCTGCCCACGGCCGCTTTTTTCTACGGCATGGTCGCCGGGCAGGAACTGAATGTAGAACTCGGGCCAGGTCGCAGCCAGGTCGTGCGCTATCTCGGCACCAGCGATCCGCATGACGATAACCACCGCACCGTCTTTTTCGAACTCAACGGTCAGCCGCGCGCTATCAAGGTGGGCGATGGTGCCGGCGTCCAGGCCAGAGCGCCGCAGCCCAAGGCCGAACGCGACAACCCGCGCCATTTGGGCGCGCCGATGCCGGGCGTGATTACGCAGATTGCGGTGAAGTTGGGCGACCGGGTGGCGCGCGGCGACGCCATGATAACCTTGGAAGCGATGAAAATGCAGACCGCGATCCGCGCGGAGAGCGACGGCACCATCAGCGCCTTGACCGTCCACGTGGGACAGCAGGTCGACGCTAAAGATCTGCTGGCTGAAATTACGCCGGACGTCGCGAGCTAAGCTAGGCGCCCAACAGGGCGCGGAGCTTGTTCAACTCCTCGGCCGCTTCGCGGACGACCTGCAAGCGGCCGGATTCTGTAAAGGCTTCCAGCGGGAGCGAACGCAACACCGGCGCGTCGTCGTCGGGCAGCGGTTCGCCCCACAGCAGATGCGCCTCCGGTTCGTGCCAATGCGCAAGCTGCAGAATTTCGGTCACGCCGTAGGGCGTTTCGGCCGGACGCAGCCACTGCTCGGCGGCGCAGCAGGCTTTCACCATTTCCTCCGGTAAGCGCCATGCGCGCAGCACCATTGCTGACACCTCGTAGCGCAGGTCATGCAGCACGGTGCGCAAGGTCGCTTCATTTTTGAAGAGCTGTGGAAAAGCGTCGAGTTGAGAGACCAGTGCCATGATGCCGATGTCGTGCAAAAGCCCTGTTAACAAGGCCTGCTCGGCGTTTAGCCGGGTCATGCGTCGCGCCAGCACGAAAGACAGCGAGGCGATGTTGGCGCTATGACTCCACGCCGATCGCATCAGCGTGGTACAGCGTGGATCCTTGGACTTGAACAGGTTGCGGATCACGTGCGCCATGATGAAATCGCGCGTGGAATTGACCCCCATGCGCATCACGGCGGCGGCGACGTTGCTGATTTGTGCCCCGCCGGCATAACCCGCGCTATTGGCGACCCGAATGCAGTAACTGGCGAGCGCGGGATCGGTCAGGATGATGCCGGCCATATCCTCGATGCCCTTGTTCGGGTCGGCGGCCGCCGCGCGAATCCGTAGCGCCACATCGGGCAGGGTGGGCAAGACCAGCGTTTCATCCCGCAGCGCCTGATAGACCGCGAACAGCAGTTCGTTATCAATCTGATCTTCGCCGGCGGCAGCTTCATGCACCTGAATGCCACCGCGCGCGCCCGCTTTTTTCTGGGCCGCAAAAATGCTGGCCGGCAGGCGCACAAAGCGAACGTTCGTGGTGGCCATCGCACTGGCGCGCGCCTTGGGATGCGGTGACAGCGGATGCAAGGCTTCCAGCGTGCCGGCGGAGAGTTCAAAACTTTCGCCCAGCGCGTCGTTCACGCGCACCGTGCCATCAAGCAGATAGAACAACCAGTCATCGTCAGGGCCACATCGGAACAGGTGTTCGCTTGTTTTGCGCTGTTCTACGTCGATGTGGCGCGTCAGTCCGTCAAACTCCGCCTCGCCGAGATGGCGTAGCGGCAGCAGGCCGCGCAGGCGGTTGAGATCGGCGCTACGGCTTTCGCTCATCGTCGTGCTTCCCGTGCGGCCAGAGGTTTAACGAAGTGCATGGTCACCCACAAACGGATTGGTTTGCCGCTCG
>JAURHQ010000109.1 GCA_030833185.1 Gammaproteobacteria bacterium
CAGATTAGGCCGACGGATTTTCTAAGCCCCTGAGCAAACTACCGGCCCTTTCATCCGCACGCTGTCAGGCACACTGGGGCAGGTCAAAAGGGCGCTAGCATGGTTCCGGATTGATGCCATGACGATGCGACGGAGCGGAGAAGGCTAGCGCCTACCCGGACTAGCACGGCAATACGACCTAAGACACAAGAACCCGCGAAGCCCCGCGGGTTCCGGCACTACAACGCGACTTCAGCGCCGCCGGCGCCTACGGAACAACTTCTCGAACATGGCCCAATTCGATCGATAATTGGCATGCGGGTCGGTGTTGCCGCCGGGGTGGGGCTCGTAGGATGAGACACTCTTCAGCCAACAGACGCGATTCAACCCATGCAGATCAGAACCCTTGCTAGCCTTTTGGCGCTCGCTTTGAGCCTTCCTTGGTATTCCGCAGGCGCCGGGGAACAAGCGCCCACAGCCGCCGCTGCGGTGGTTTTTCAGCAGATTCGTAACGCTACGGCCAAAATTCGCTACGGCGATACGGTCTTTCTGGTCGACCCGATGTTGTCGAAGAAGGGCACCTATCCTGGGTTTGAAGGCACCTATCGCAGCGAGTTACGCAACCCGTTGGTGGAATTACCCGTAACAGAGGCCGAAATCGTCACTGATGTAGATGCGGTGATTGTCACCCATACGCATCTCGACCACTGGGATGACGCCGCGCAAATGCTTCTGCCGAAAAGCCTCCCGCTGTTTGTGCAGAACGACTCGGACGCGAAAATTATTCGCAAGCAGGGCTTCCAGGACGTGCGCGTCCTTGAAAAAAAGGCCGATTTCCAAGGCGTGAAACTGACCAGAACCGGCGGCCGGCACGGCACAGAAGCCATGTACGCCTCTCCGCCTCTGGCGGCAGCCTTGGGCGAGGCCATGGGGGTCGTGTTGGAGGCGCCCGGGCGTCGAACGCTGTACATCGCCGGCGATACCATCTGGACCAGCGAGGTCGACCGGGCACTCGCCGCATACTCGCCCGAGATCATCGTCCTGAATGCCGGCTACGCGCGACTCAACGGTTTTGATGGCGCCATCATCATGGGTAAAGACGACGTGCGTCATGCGACACAGGCGATGCCGAAAGCGGTGGTCGTGGCGGTGCACCTGGACGCCATCAATCACATGGCGCAGAGCCGCGAAGAAATTAGAAAGTACGTGCTTGAACAGGGCATCCAAAACCGGGTTGAGATCCCTGAAGACGGCGAATTTTTGAAATTCTGAGCGCTTGTCGTTACGAAGTCCCAAGCGGAAGCCAACGGAATTCCTGCTGGCGTTTTGTGTCGCACTGACCGAGAAAGGCATCAAGGCCCATGACATCTTTTCTCTATCCCAGCGCAATCGTCGATACCCAATGGCTTGCTGATCATCTGGCTGATCGCTCTCTCAGGGTGCTCGATTGCACGACGCACCTGCGCTACGACAATGTCCCAGCAGGACAACCGTATCGCGTCGAGAGCGGTCGCGCGGATTTTCTACGGGGCCATATTCCGGGCGCGGATTTCATCGATCTACAGTCCGAACTCTCCAATAACGAGTCGCCTTACCGCTTCACGCTGCCAGCGGCGGCAGACTTCGCCCGCGCCATGACCCAGCACGGCATCGGCGATGGCGTGCGCGTTGTGCTCTATTCATCGACCTCGCTGATGTGGGCCACGCGGGTATGGTGGATGTTGCGCGCCTTCGGGTTTGACAACGCCGCGGTGCTGGACGGTGGGTTCAGGAAATGGGTGGCTGAAGGGCGTGCGATCTCCACCACTGCCTCGCCGGCACCGCGCCCAGCGACATTCGATTTTGAACCGCGTCCGCATCTTTTCACGGGCAAGGACGAGGTCCTCAAGGCGATTGCCGCGCCGGGAGTCTGTACGGTCAATGCCCTGCCGCCCGACCACTACCGCGGCGAGTCTTTACGTTACGGCCGGGCGGGTCGAATTCCGGCCAGCGTGAGCGCGCCGGCAAGCGAACTCGTCGATCCGAAGGACGGCACTTTCCGACGGCCGGACGAAGTAGCCGGCTTGCTCAACCCGGTGTGCGGGGAGGATAAAACCGCCCGAGTGATCGTCTACTGCGGTGGCGGTATCGCCGCCACGCTGGATGCGTTTCTGCTGCACCAGCTCGGTTATGAAAACGTCGCGGTCTATGACAACTCGATGAGCGAATGGGCCGCAGATGAAACGCTGCCGATGGCGGTGGGTTGAACCACCTTCACACTGCGCCGGCACGCTAGCGCTTTTTGCCGCGGTCCGCTGCGGACCATTTATCAGATAGAAGGACTGTTCTACATGTCACTCGAAGAAAATAAACAACTGGTGCGGCGCTTTTACGCTGCGATTGAGCGCGGCGACTTCGACGCCTTGTATGAGATGACCGATCCCGAGTTTGTGTTCTACAACCAGATAGACACGCCGCGCCGCGGCGTGCCGGGCCTGGTTGATTCGGAGAAAAAAAACTTCGATGCGTTCGAGAGTTTCCGCTTTCCGATCGAAGCCATGGTGGCCGAAGGTGACAAGGTCGCGGCGTACATGCTTTTCGAGGGCATGGGTTATCGCTCCGACGTGTTTGGGATACCGGCGAGTGGGAAGAACGTGCGGATTTCGCTAATGATGCTGCTCACCATCAAGGCTGGCAGGATTGTAGAGAAACGTGCCCACTTTGACGTCGGCGATATCCGCCGCCAACTCGCAGCCCACTGATAACTACACGTCGCAAGCCGCGCGCCTGAGGCCTGCGTTATGGCTTGGCCTGGAAACGTTGCTACGCGTTCACAGCCCGGGCTGAAGTATCTGGCCGACGCTGGAATCACGATGCGATGTCGTCGCCTGGCCGCGCGTTTTGAAGTGTGCACGCCAGATGCTGGGTGACACGCCGAAGCAATCGCGAAAGTGCTGCCTCAGCGCAGCGACCGAGCCGAAGCCGGCGGTTTGCGAAATCACATCAATGGAGAGCGTGGAAGATTCGAGCAGGGCCTGTGCGGTGGCGAGACGCTCTGTCAGCAGCCAGGCGCTGACCGTGGTGCCGGTCAGCGCCCTGAAATGCCGGGTGAAGCTGCGACGACTCATGTTGACCTGTGCTGCGAGACTGTCCAGCGTGTGCGCGTCGCGCAAGCGTTCGCGGATCGAATCAAGCAGATGGGCCACTCGGGTGTCTGCCGCCGCCTTGGGCACGGGCTGATCGATGAATTGTGCCTGCCCACCTTCGCGATGCGGCGCCACCACCAGCCGTCGAGCGGTTCGATTGGCGGCCACCGCGCCCAGACGCCGACGCAGGACGTGCAGGCAGGCATCGATGCTGGCCGCCGTGCCGGCGGAGGTCAGCACGTTGCCATCTTCCACGTAAAGCACATCCGGCTGCATATCAACCTCGGGAAAACGTTTCGTCATCTCTGACGCGAGTTCCCAGTGGGTTGTCGCACGCCGGCCATTGAGCAGGCCGGCGCTGGCGAGTACCAGGGTCCCGAAGCATAAGCCGACAAGCTGTGCGCCGCGCTCATGCGCCCTCACCAAAGCGTCTCGCAATGGTCTAGGTGGTTCATCCAAAGTCTCCCGCCAGCCTGGCATGACGATGACATCGGCCTTATCAAGCAGCGCGAGGGGCTCAAGGTCAGTCAGTCCGAAGCCAATCGAGGTCTTGATGGGACCGTCCTCGCCCGCGCACAGGCGGACCTCGAATGCACCGGGCGAGCCGGCGTGGGCATCCCCGAACACGAGACAGGGCACGGACAAGTGAAACGGGATCACGCCCTGAAACGCCACGACAGCGACCAGCGTAGAGGCGGGGACTGTTGCCACGGGTAAAGCCCTCAAGGAAGTTGCCTGATTCTAGTCTGCCGGCAGCGTCGAGCTACATCCTGATGGCCACCGGTGGCGCTGCGCTTGTCCCGCGCCCTGACGCGCTGAGCGCCCATCACAGAACAAGAGAATTTGGGGGGCAAAGTCGGTCGGCTTCCCGGAAAGTAATGCTGTAAGCCAATGGATAAGTGTTGGGAAACAGGCATGGCGTCAGACGATCTGGTTGTTCGCCAAAACGATTAGGTCCCCAGAGAGGCGCCGTGCATGCACTCAAGATGTTACAGAAGAACGCTGCCGATGCATTGTCTGAGATGCACAAGGCCGTGCTTGGAGGGGTATTCGCGGCCGTGTAAAGCCTGCTCACCGGTCGACAACTGTGGCTGAGGGCGCCCGGCCGCAAGCGGCCGGACCCGGCTCATCGTTGGCGCCGGTCAGTGCCCGGGTATCGTGGTGGTTTATGCCTAAATTCGTGGGGAACCCTCAGACGCTGACCCAAATTATTAATGATTGAACCGCGGTGGCAACGCCAGCCACGCCACCACGCTGCCGAGCAGCAGCAGCGCTCCGGCCTGCAGCAGGCGCAGGCCGCGCCGACTGGGGCGGCTCAACAATTGCGCGTGCTCGACATAAAAAACTTCGCAGGCACCGGGGCCGCTGTCGGTGCGGATAGCGCTGGAAACCCGCGTGCCGAGCACTTGGCCATCCTTCACGGTGCTGTAGTCGACCAGCATCCCCGTCAGGCTAATCTGGTCGCCCACGCGCAGCGCCTTGAGCCGTTTTCCCATGGCAGGGTCGGCGGTAACGAGGTGGGTGTTGGCGGCCTCGGCGTTGTCGAAGGGCAACTCGCCGCGCCAGCGCCAATGACACTCGAACTGCGTGTTGCTGAACGACACCTGCCGGTAAGCGCCGCTGGTCGCGCTACCGCCCCAGACCACGCAGAGGTCGAGGAGGTTGATGTGGTCGTTCCATTGTTCGTGCGCGCTGTCCCACCAGACGTCGGCGTGATGCAGGCTGACCACGACCGCATTCAACTGATAGCGATAGCGTGGGTTCAGGCGATAACGAATATGGCCGGCGCTGAGTTCGAAGGGCGGGGCGGTGAGGCTTTCCTGCACCGGCTGCTGGCCAATGGCCGGCGCCAGCCGCGCCGGCTCGGGCAGCGCGTCGAGTTGCCACCAGCCGGCCAGCATGAGCAGCAGGCTGCCGCGCAGAAACCAGCGAACGAATAGATGCATCGACATGGCCGCCTGAGCTTAGCCGGCTTCAGCCAGCAGCAGAACCGGGCGCCGGCCCGCATCGCGGCTGGCGCTGCCATACTGAGGCGCGAAGCGCCCGACCGCCCTGCGGCGCAGCGGTGGGCGACAACCAACAACGGGCCTGATGGCAGCATGCCGCGCGTGGCAGAGGCGTCCTGAAATGCGTGATGAGAAAACCGTGTGGCTTCCGCTCAGTCTGGTGCTGAGCGCCACGGCCTGCGTGGCTTTCCTCGCGCTGGCGGTCTGCTCCTACCAAACGCTGTATGCGGGCTTTCATTGGGATGACGGCTTCTATCTCCTGATGGCCGACCGTTATTCGCCCTACGCGCCAGATCGCTCCCCCGTGCTGCAGGCCCTGATCGCACAGCGCAACTATCCGCCGCTCTACCCCTTGCTGCTGGCCTGGGCCGGTGGCGGCAGCGCACAGATCGGGGCCGCCAAGCTCGCCTCCGCCGGGCTCATCGTGCTGGGCATGCTGGCGCTGCTGTATTGGCTGCCATTGCTGTGGTCCGGCGCGTCGGGGCCGTTGGCGCCTGATGCCCGCTCCAGGCCCGCGCCGCAGTGGATGCTGCCGCGAACCCCCACCGCCGTGGCGGCCTGTTTGCTGATGCTGGGATTTCTCGCCTCGCCCGCCGTGCTGCTGCATTTCCAGACCTTGTGGAGCGAGCACGCCTATATCGCCTTTAGCCTCTGTGCCCTCGCGGCCGCCGCCCATGCCAAGGCGCGTGCCAAGGCCAGAGACAGTTCGCTGCTGCTGGCCGCCTTCTTCGTCACGCTGGCGGCCTTGAGCCGCAGCGCGGGCGTAGCGCTGGTGCTGGCCTTTGCGCTCTACGCGTTGCGTCAGTCCACGCCGCGGCGGTGGTGGGCGGTGGCGCTTGCGACCGCGCCTTTTGCGCTGGAACGTGCGGCCAACGCCTGGCTAAGCACCTCCGGCCACAGCTATCAGGGGCACTTGTGGCAGACGCTGGGCGTGGCCGACGTACCCGCCTTGTTGGCGCGACAGCTAGCCGCGCTGTGGCAGGCCTGGCTGCAGAGCTTGAGCTTCACGCCGGATACGCCGGTGAATGGGCTGCTGGCCGGCGCCCTGCTGGTCTTGATGCTGGGCGGGCTGGCGCGGCGTCTGCGTCAGGGCGCGCTGGAGGCCTGGTATGTGCTGGCCTACCTCGGCCTGATCACCCTCTGGCCGTTTCCCGATCAGCATCTGCGCTTTCTGTATCCGCTGCTGCCGGTGCTGCTGGGGCTGGGCGGGGTGGGGCTTATCGTGCTCATGGGGCGATTGCGGCTGGCAGCGCCGCAGCGGCTATTACCCGGCTATGGTCTGCTGCTGGTCGTGCTGATGGGCTTGCCTGCCTTACATACGGCCGCCCAGCGGCTGGTCAGGCCCTTGCCGCCCGCGCTCGAGTCTTTCCGCTTTACCGAAATCATGCTGAAGGATCCGGATGCGCAGTCGGCCGTATCGGTCGCCGCCTCGCGACTGCAGTTCATCGAGGACATGCAAATCGTTGCCCGCGAGGTGCCCCCGAGCGCCTGCGTGCTAAGCGAGTTTCCGATCCTCATTCAGCTCTACACCAAACGCTGGGCCGTGTTACCGCCCTGGCATTCGCTGCGTGACGCCGCCGGCGCCGCGGCGGTGTGTCCTTACTACTACCTCATCCCGATCATGCTGCCCGCGACCGACACCGCCGCGCAGGTCGCGGCATATGTGCGCGACCACCAGGTGCTGGCGGTCTCTGCCAGTCCTCGCGACCCGACCGGCCGCGAGCAGTTGGGCATTCTGTTGCGGATGAATGGCGCGCTGCCCCGCTAAGCCGCACGCAGATCCGCTGAGCCGATCACGTCGCCGGCGTTTGAAGGCATCAGGAGGTCGGGAGCGGTCAGCGCGGGGGCGATGAGGATGGCCAACGGGGATGAGTTTCTCCGCCGGCACGGGAGCAAGCCTGGCAGACGCCTTCGCAGATTGCGACAGCGCGGGTTGGCTGGTGGCGCGTCCGCAGAATGGCCCAAGGGGAAGCACGCTGGACTGGTCTTCAGGCGCCGCGGGCCGAGTAGGCCGCGCCCAGCAGATTGAAAATCAGGTAGCAGGCCAGCCGCGCCGTGATCCCCGAAGGGTCGTAGGCCGGGCACAGCTCCACGATGTCGAAAATGCTGACCCCATGGCGGCCGAGCATCCGTGCGGCGGTGATGATCTCTCGCGAGGTCAGTCCACCGGGTTCCGGCCCGCTGGTGCCGGGCGCGTAGGCCGCATCCACACCGTCGGTGTCGAAGCTCACATACAGCGCGCGGGTGCCCCGCCCGGCAATGGCGAGCGCGCGGTTCATCACTTCCACAATGCCCAGTTCGATGATGTCGCGCATCGCGAAAATGGTGATGCCTTTGGACTTCACGTATTCAAACTGGCGCCGCGTGTTGAGCGAGCCGCGGATGCCAATCATCACCATATTGCGCGGATCGAGGTTGGGCAGTTCGGCCAGCCGGCAGGCCTCGGACCAGTTGGAAAAACGCTCGCCGTCGACTTCTTCCTCGGCGTCCATATTGGCGTCGAACACGATGTAGCCGATGTTGCCGGGCGTGGCTTCCGAGAGCGCCTCGCCGATCGAGGCCGGAATGGAATGGTCGCCGCCGATGAAAATGCCGGCGGCGCCTTGTTTCATCGCCGCGCGGCACTTCGCGGGATTTGCCGGCACCATCGGCGCGTTGCCGCAATCAACGAGCTTGAAGGCCTCGAAGAGATCCACATCGTCGTCAAAAAAATACGAGCCGTATTGGCGCGAGGCGTCGCGCAGCCCGCGCGGACCGTCGGCGGCGCCGGTGCGCCAAATGCCGCCCATGTCATAGGGCATGCCGAGCAGGGCAGCCTTCACGCCGGCGGCGCGGAGCAGGTCCGCGCGCGCCTCCATGAAGGGCGCGCCGATGAAGGTCGACGGGGGCGGCAGGCTGATGATGCTCATGTGGGCATGTCCGTGGATAGCACTGCCGGCGTGATTACCTGTGCGCCGGTAGCGGGGGGCAAGATGTTGGCGGTTGTCATGCCCACCTGCAGCAAGCCCTGTGCCGTCGGCGGATAGGCCACGCGCGTGCCCCGGTGGCAGGCAGGGTGTAGCTAACAGCAAGGGGCGGAAGCACGCTGGAAAGAGGGCAAAACCACCGCTCGCGGCACAGCCGTGGTGCGTGTTAGCCGGGGATCCTCCTGGCCAACGTCGCCAGACGCGCGGGCGGGGGGGATTACTGGGCATTCCGCACTGGGCGTACGCTTGCGACAGGAATCGCCACTGAAAGGAACCCGCATGCACCAGCCGCCGCCTTTTCACCCCGAGTCTGTCTACCAACATCCCGGCGCGGCCCTGCCGCAGGTCCTCGCCGCGCCGTCGCGCTACATTCAGGGCGCAGGCGTTCTTGACCAACTGGGGACTTACCTCGGCCTGGTACCCGCGCGACGGGTGGCGTTGTTGATAACGGCAGGCGGCGAGCGCCGCGAAGGCTTGCGGATCAAGCGCAGCCTCGATGCCGCCGGGATCGAGAGCCGGGTTGTGAGCTTTGGCGGCGAGTGCTCGTTTGCAGAAATCGAGCGTGGCGTGGTGGCGATCCGCAGCCAGCCGCTGGCGGTGGACTGTCTGGTGGCGGTGGGCGGCGGCAAATGCATCGATGCCGGCAAGGGGATTGCCTTCCGCCTCGGCCTGCCCATGGTGAGTTGCCCGTCGCTGGCGTCTAACGACGCGCCCTGTTCCGGGCTTTCCGTCATCTACACGCCGGCCGGCGTGACCGAGTTGCTGGAGTTCTATCCGCAAAATCCCGTGCTGGTGGTGGTCGACACGCAGGTCGTTGCCGAGGCGCCGGTGCGCTATCTGGTGAGCGGTATGGGCGATGCACTCGCCACCTGGTACGAGGCGCGCACCTGCCTGCAGAATCCCGCCGGGCGCTCCATGCTTGGCGCGCGGCCCACGCTGGCGGCGGCGGCTTTAGGTGAGCTCTGCGCCAATACGCTGTTTGCCGACGGCGTCGCCGCTGCCAAAGCGGTGTACGAGCGACAGGTCACCCCGGCGCTCGAGCATGTGATTGAAGCCAACACCCTGCTAAGCGGCGTCGGCTTTGAAAGCGGTGGGCTTGCCGGCGCACATGCCGTCGCGCAGGGACTTACCGTCCTGCCGCAACTCCACGCCACTTACATGCACGGTGAAATGGTGGCGACAGGTTTGCTGACGCAACTGGTGCTGGAGTCGCGACTTGAGGAGGCCAAACGTGTCGCCGGCTTCTGCGCTGCCGTCGGCCTGCCCGCGCACTACGGACAGCTCTCGCTCAAGGTCTCTAATCGCGACGACATGATGGCCGCCATGATGGGCGCAACCGCCATGGCCTTCCTGCAGAACGAGCCGTTTCCCGTCACCGCCAACATGCTGATGGAGGCGGCGGTCGCGGCAGACGAGCTGGGGCGCGCGGTAGTGGCAGAGGTGGGGGATGAGGCTTATCGACGGCTGCATCATCAGCGCTGATTGCAGCCGTCGCTGACGACTTTGCGCGGCGAAGTGGCGCCGGCGCCGCCCCTACGCCGCCAGCCGCTCCCGCAAAAAGTCCCCCAGTCCCGCCAGCACTTCGCTGGCGCGCGGCACGGCGCCGCTCATCCAGAACGCGCCGTGAATGAGGCCGGGCAGGGCGAGATGCGTGGCGGAGGTGCCGGCAGCGGCCAGCGCGTTGCAGTATTCGATGGCCTCATCGCGCGCCGGGTCGTATTGCGCGGTCAGGATAAGCGCAGGGGCGAGGCCGGAGAGGTCCTTGGTGTTGAGCGGCGAGGCGTAGGCGTGTTCGATGTCTTCGGGCGCCGCGAGGTAATGATCCCAGAACCAGTCAACGGCATTGCGGGTGATGAGATAGCCTTCGCCGCATTCGGTCTTGGAAGCGCCGTTGCAGCGGCGGTCGATGACCGGGTAAATCAGCACCTGCGCGGCGAGACTGATGCCGGCGTCGCGGGCGCGGATAGCGGTGATGCTCATCAATTGCCCACCGGCGCTGTCGCCGACCAGCGCGATGCGCGCGGGATCAATCCCAAGGCGGGCGGCGTTGGCGATTAGCCATTCCAGCGCGGCAAAGACCTGATTCACCTGCGTGGGAAAGCGGGCCTCGGGCGCTAGCGAATAGCTGGTCGCAACCACCACCGCACCGGTCTCGTTGGCAATCGAGCGCACGGGCTCGTCGCACACCCCGAGATGACCGCCCACCCAGCCGCCGCCGTGGGTGTAAAGGATGGCGCTGCCGTTCGCATTCGCCGGGGTGTACACGCGCAGCGGCACGCCGTTCAGCGCCAGTTCTTCCACGCTTTTGACGTCCTGCGGCGGGTTTTGCAGCGTGGGGAAGGTGTCGATCACGGCGCGCGCTTCGGCGATGCTCATGTGCTCGAAGGATTTCACACCCTGCTTGTGCAAGGCCGTGAGGATGAACTGGATGGTGGGGTCGATGGCCATCGGAAACCTCGTTTGCAGGGGCGATTGAACACGGGCGCGGGCCGCATTACAGCACATCGCCCGTCGAGGCGGCTGCCTCTGTCTGGAGGCCGGTATAAAAACGCGGTGCGGTAAGCGCCGCACGGGTACCCATCCCCGCCAAGTCACGGCATGATTGGCCGCCGTCGGCGCCGAGCCGCGCGCCAGATCCACGCAGTGAGAGGAGCAGTCATGAGCGCATCCGCAGAACTCAATCAGGTCGACGCCGTGGTAGTCGGCGCCGGCTTCGCCGGGCTTTATCAGGTGCACCGGCTGCTCAAGGCCGGTTACCGCGTGCGGGCCTTCGAGAAAGGCAGCGACGTGGGCGGCACCTGGTACTGGAACCGCTACCCCGGCGCGCGCTGCGATATCGAAAGTATTTGCTACTCCTATTCGTTTGATGAGGCCCTGCAGCGCGAATGGCGCTGGCCGCAGCGCTATGCCGAGCAGCCCGACATCCTGCGCTATCTGCAGCACGTGGCGGAGCGCTTCAATCTGCGCCCGCATTTCGCGTTCAACACCGCGATTGAAGCAGCGCATTACGACGAGGCCAGCCAGCGCTGGCAGGTGCGCACCGCGACGGGCGAAGAAATCTCCACCCGCTTTTTCATCATGGCGACCGGCTGTTTGTCGAAGCCGCTGGCGCCGAAGTTCAAAGGGCTCGAGTCCTTCACCGGCGAGCAATACCAAACCAGCCGCTGGCCGCACGCCGGGGTGGATTTCACCGGCAAGCGCGTGGGCATGATTGGCACCGGGTCGAGCTCCATCCAGTCCACGCCCATCATTGCCCAGCAGGCCGCGCAGATGTTGGTATTTCAGCGCACGCCGCAGTTTGCGATTCCGGCCTGGAACCGCGAACTGACGGATGAAGAAATGCGCACGGCGCAGGAGTCGTATACCGAACTGCGCCGCCTGATGCGCCAGTCGGAAGTGGGCATCGACTATGAATCGCCCAGCATCGGCGCCAAGGAGGCAGACGCAGAGTCCCTGCAAAAGCAGCTTGAATTCGCGTGGAATCGCGGCGGCTATCTGATGCTCGCGGCCTATCCGGATCTGTTAACCGATCTGGAATCAAACAAGCTGGTCAGCGACTGGGTGAAGGAAAAAATCCGCGCCCGCATCAAGGACCCGGAGCTTGCCCGCAAGCTGATGCCGGAGTATCCGCTGGGCGCCAAGCGCCTGTGCGTAGACACCAATTACTTCGAGACCTTCAACCGCGACAACGTGACGCTGGTAGACCTGCGCGAATCCGGTATCGACGGCTTTACCGCGCAGGGGATCCGGCTTGAAAACGGCACCGAATACGCGCTGGACGCGGTGATTTTCGCCACCGGTTTCGACGCCATGACCGGCGCCCTGCTGTCGGTCGATATTCGCGGCAAGGGTGGACTGACCTTGCGCGAGAAGTGGCAGAACGGCACCAAAAATTATCTGGGCGTGAGCGTCGCCGGCTTCCCCAACCTGTTCATGATTACCGGCCCCGGCAGTCCGTCGGTGCTCTACAACATGACTGCCAGCATCGAGCAGAACGTGGACTTTGTGTCGAACACCATCGACCACCTGCGCGACCATCACTACGCCAGTATCGAAGCGCAGCCGCGCGAGGAACTGGCGTGGACCAAATACGTGGACTGGATCTCAAAGCAAACCATCTATACCAAGGTGAAGTCCTGGTACACCGGCGAAAACACCGAGGGCAAGCCGGCCGGCTTCATGCCCTATGCCGGCGGTGGCCTGACGTATTTCGAGTTTGTGCGGCAGGCGGTGGACGAAGGCTATCGGGGCTTCACGCTCTCGGCCTGAACCACCCGGGCAGCGCGCGCGGCGCCGGGCTTGCCTGCCGCGCGCTGGCGGGCGCTAGTCCATGCTTTGCCGTAGTTCGACCAGCACCTCGTCCGCGGCGTCGATGCGAATCAGCCCGCGTCGCGGAAACTCCAGATCCAGAATCACGTACAGCGTCACCGACATCAGCAGCGGAAAAATCAGCATGTGCAGCCACTCGCGGTGGTGCTTGCCTGCCAGTTCATAGCCAATCAGCAAACCGCCCATCAGGCTTAAGACCGCCAGCATCAGGAAG
>JAURHQ010000010.1 GCA_030833185.1 Gammaproteobacteria bacterium
GGTCTCGTAGGCGAAGTCGGCGATCTGCTTCTGGAACCAGCCCTGCTCGATCAGCTTGATGGTGCCGCCGCGCTGGTCGACTTCCTTCAGGATGGCGAAGATCGCCTTCTCGTACTCGGTAGTCAGCGCCTCGACGTAGTAGCTGCCGCCCAGCGGGTCCACGGTGCGCGAAATACCGCTTTCATAGGCCACGATCTGCTGCGTGCGCAGCGCGATCTCGGCGCTGGTTTCGGTCGGGATCTGGAAAGCCTCGTCGAACGCGCAGGTGAAGATCGACTGCGCGCCGCCGAACACCGCCGCCATGTTTTCGATGCCCACCCGCACGATGTTGTTGTACGGCTGCTCGGCGGTCAGCGAAGAGCCGCCGCAGACCACGCCAAAGCGGAACATCAGCGCCTTCTCGTCGGTCACGCCGTAGCGTTCTTTCAGGGCGCGCGCCCAGTAGCGACGTGCCGCGCGGAACTTGCAGATTTCCTCGAAGAAATCCATGTGCACGTAGAAGAAAAAGGACAGGCGCTTGGCGAAGGCGTTCGGGTCCCCGCCCCGCCGCACCAGCTCGTCGACGTAGGCAAAGGCATTGGCCAGCGTGTAGGCCATTTCTTCGACCGCGGTGCAGCCCGCATCGCGCACGTGCGCACCGGCAATGCTGATCGGGTTGAAGCGCGGCGTCTGCTCGTTGGAATACATCACGCTGTCGGCGATCAGCCGCATCGAGGGGCGCACCGGGAAAATCCAGGTGCCGCGCGCGACGTACTCTTTGAGGATGTCGTTCTGGATGGTGCCGGTGAGCTTCGAGCGCGGAATGCCCCGCTTGTCGGCCACCGCCAGATACATCGCATAGATGATGGCGGCCGTGCCGTTGATGGTGAACGAGGTCGAAAGCTTGGCAAGGTCCAGCCCGTCGAACAGGATTTCGGCATCCGCCAGCGTCGCGATCGGCACCCCGACCTTGCCGACTTCCGAGCTTGCCATGGGGTCGGTGGGGTCGTAGCCGCACTGGGTGGGCAGGTCCAGGGCCACCGACAGGCCGGTCTGGCCCTGGTTGATCAGAAACTTGTAGCGCTCGTTGGTTTCTTCCGCCGAGCCAAAGCCCGAGTACTGGCGAAAGGTCCACAGCCGGCCGCGGTAGCCGTTGTCGAAAATGCCGCGGGTGAAGGGAAATTTGCCGGGCTCGCCGATGCGTGCCGGGTCGACCATGTCGGGCGTCGCGACTTCCGGCGCTTCGATGCCGGAGGGCGTGCGGGTGGTCGGGTCGTTGGGTTCAGCGTGTGCCTTGCTCATTTGGCGGCTCCTGCGATGCGGGCGAGGACGGCGGCGGCGGCATCCCAGTGGTCCTGATGCATCCAGGTCTCCACGAGGGCCGCCGTTTCCTGGGCGCGCTGCGCCTGAACGTCACCGGTGCGGGCGGTCATGACCATCGCCTTGAAGGCGCGCATGACCTGCGGTTTGCGCTGCCGGATGGGCTTGAGGAACTCCTCGCACCAGTCGGCGAAAGGGCGATCGGCGGGCGCGATGGCGTCGGCCAGTCCCAGTCGCTCGGCAGCGGCCGGGTCGAGAAAGTCAGCGCGGGACAAGAGCCGCAGCGCCTGCGCGCCGCCAACGATGCGGATGAGGTCCGCCCCGCCGCCCCAGGCCGGGGAAATCCCCAGCGTGCCCTGCACGAAAGCCATTTTTGAATGCGCGGCGAACACCCGCATATCGCAGGCCACCGCCAGTTCGGCGCCGCCGCCGATGGCGTCACCGTTAAGGAAACCAATAACTGGAACCGGAAAATGACGAATCGCGTCCAGCGCGGCGCTGGAATCGAGCGTCATGCGCTCGACCGCCGCGCGCTCGCGCAGCCCGTCGAACTCCTTGAGGTCGCCGCCGGCGGCGAAACAGCGTTCACCGGCGCCGGTGATGGTCGCCGCGATCAGCGTCTGGTCGGCGGCGTGGGCGCTAAACACCTCACGAATTTCGTTCAGCACCGCCTGGGACAGGGCATTGCGCTTTTCGGGTCGATTGATGAGGACGCGCAGAAGGCCGTCCTCGCAGGAGACTTGCAGGTACTGGGGATTCATCGCGCGGGCTCGCATTCCGGAACGGACCGTATTGTTGGGAATTTGCCGGGGTCAGGCAAACGGTCTGTGGGCGTTACCAGCCAGATTGGTGTGGAGAGCAGCGGGCGGGGGGGCTAAAAGATGCCGGCAGGAAAGCGATCCCGCCGGCGTTTGGGCATTGCAATGGTGTGGTGTTGTCGTTTTTATCAGGGACTCATCAGGCTTGGACGTCGCGGTATTCCCGGATCATCCCCGCCATGCGGTCTTTCAGCTGGAGCTTGGACTTTTTAAGCCCTTCCAGATCCAGCGGGTCAATCGTGACTTCGCGCCTGTTCCCGTCGTTGATGCGCGACTTGAGCAAGGCGTATTTGTCGTAGAGCCGTCTGAACTGTGCACTGTCCACCAGCAAGGCGTCAACGGCATCCTGATCGAATTCGAACATGGCCCCCCCTGTTACAGATTTGTGGCGCGTCCGACTTCAAAGCTAGTCCACGATCCGCGAGGCGGCAAGGAGAATATTGCTGCGTCGCAAGAGATGGCCGCCCGTCAGCACGCGGGGCGATAGCGGTCGGTCGCCGCCACCAGCGCCGCCGCGATGCCCGGCTCAAACGCCGCGTGGCCGGCATCCGGCACCACCACCAGCGCCGCCTCCGGCCAGCGCCGGTGGAGCGCCCAGGCGGTTTCCATCGGACAGACCACGTCGTAGCGACCCTGCACGATGACCCCCGGGATCTGGCGAATTTTTTCCACGTTATCAAGCAGGTAATTTTCGGTAGGGAAAAATCCGCGGTGCACGAAGTAGTGACATTCGATGCGCGCAAAGGCGAGCGCAAAAGCGTCCGCGCCGAAGGCATCAAGCTGCGCCTGGTCGACCAGCAGGTGGCTGGTGGCGGCTTCCCACCGGCTCCAGGCCTTGGCCGCACGCAGCTGGGTGGCGGAACTGCGCGAGGTCAGGCGCCGGTAGTAGGCGCTGATCAAATCGTCCCGCTCGGCCGGCGGAATCACCGCCAGATAGGGCTCGAAGGCGTCGGGGAACAGGGCGTCCGCGCCGCGCTGGTAGAACCAGAGCAGTTCCTGCCGACGCAGGGTAAAAATCCCGCGCAGCACCAGTTCGCTGACCCGTTCGGGATGGGTGATGGCGTAGGCCAACGCCAGCGTCGAGCCCCAGGACCCGCCAAACACCTGCCAGCGCGCAATGCCGAGATGCTCGCGCAGCTGCTCCATGTCGGAGACCAGCGCCCAGGTCGTGTTGTCCTCCAGACAGGCATGCGGCGTTGACTGGCCGCAGCCCCGCTGGTCGAACAGCACGATGCGATAGGCGGCCGGATCAAAAAACTGGCGCATTCGCGGCGCGGTGCCACCGCCCGGTCCGCCGTGCAGGAAGACCACCGGCTTGCCCTGCGGGTTGCCGCTTTCCTCAAAGTAGATGCTGTGCAGGGGGGACACCTGCAGGTGCCCGCTGGCGTAGGGTTCAAGCGGCGGATAAAGGCAGGCGGGTACTGGGCTCATAGGGCTTCCATCAGGGTTGGCGCAGGGTTTGCGTCTGTTTCAGCAGACTATTTCACCGTACCATCCGCCGCCAACGCGCGCCTTGCGCGGAGGCCAGACCCAGCATGACAGCCGCATCCGGCGCCCTGCCCCACCTGCTGTTTATCACCGGCAAACTGGCCGAAAAAAACCTCGTCCGGGTGCTGTCGGAAATCACGCCCTGCCCTTTCACCTACGAGGTGCGAGCGCTGGGCATTACGGTCGCGGCGCTCATCACGGTGGATTTCCTGAAGCGCCGCCTGCGCGATCTGGCGGGCGTCGACCGCGTTATCCTGCCCGGCCGCTGCCGCGGCGAACTCGACGAACTCAGCGCGGCGTTCGGCATTCCTTTCGAGCGCGGGCCGGAAGAACTGAAAGATCTGCCGGCGCATTTCGGCCGGCATGCCAAGGCCCGCGCGATCGACCAGCACGACATCCTCATCTTTGGCGAAATTGTCGACGCCCCGCAGGTGAGCGTCGCTGCCGTGCTGGCGCGCGCCGCACGCTACCGCGCCGACGGTGCGGATGTGATTGACGTCGGCTGTCTGCCGGACGTGCCTTTCCCCGCGCTGACGGAGATGGTCCGCGCGCTGAAGGGCGAAGGGTATCGGGTGAGTGTCGATTCGCTGCGCGACGAAGACCTGCTGGCAGGCGCGCGGGCCGGGGCGGACTACCTCTTCAGCCTGACCGAAGACACGCTGTGGATTGCCGAGGAATACCCCGTCACGCCCATTTTGATTGGCCGCGACCCGCGCGATCTGGATTCGCTGGGGCGCGCGATCGAGGCGCTGAGCGCGCGCGGCCGGGCATTTTTTGCCGACCCCATCCTTGACCCTGTCCATCACGGTTTGACCGATTCGCTGCTGCGCTATCGCGAGCTTCGCCGGCGCTATCCCGAGGCCCCGATGCTGATGGGCATCGGCAATCTCTCGGAACTCACCCACGCCGACACGCTGGGCCTGAATACGCTGCTGCTGGGCATTTGTTCGGAACTGCGGATCGGCGCGGTGCTGACGACCGAAGTCAGCGGACACTGCCGCAGCGTGGTACGCGAACTCGCCCACGCGCGTCGCGTGCTGTACGCCGCGCGCGAGGACCACATGCCCCCGCGCCACATCGATGAAGGCCTGCTCGCGCTGCACGACCGCAAGCCCTTCCCCTACACGCTGCCCGAAGTAAAGGACGCGGCGGCCGCGGTCAAAGACGCCAATTTCCGCATTGAAGTCACCGCTGAGGGCATCCAGATCTACAACCGCGACGGCCTGCGCAGCGCGGTCGACCCGTACGACCTGTTCCCGCAACTGGGCGTCGAAAACGACGCGCCGCA
The DNA here is from genome assembly GCA_030833185.1 of Gammaproteobacteria bacterium. Lineage (GTDB taxonomy): Bacteria > Pseudomonadota > Gammaproteobacteria. The sequence goes on from JAURHQ010000010.1 coordinate 4,894, forward strand.
TGCGTTTTATCTGGGGCTGGAACTCGCCCGCGCGCAAATCGCCTGGCAGCTCGGCAAGCGCTATGTGCAGGATCAGGAACTCGACTGGGGCTGCGTGCGGCCGGCGCCGACCGACAACAAGCTGCATTTTGTGGAAGAGCGCAGCACGCTGGCCGCGCGTAAGGCAAAGCGGAAGAAACCGCCCTAGGGCTAGCGCGCGAGCCTCACGCCTCGCCCAACACCCGGCGACCTAAATAAAGAAACTGAACACCAGCATGAAGATCCCGAGTTCGCTCAGGAAAATCTTCAGCAGCACCCGCAGAGTGTCTTCAGCCACGTACTCAATGGCCATCACGCCAAAATACCCGCCAACGATGGCGGCCCAGCCCATCGGCACCCCAATCGCGTAATCCAGTGAGCCGTACGTGAACTGCCCCAAAAAAGCGGACGTCGCAGAACCGGCCATCATCAACAAGCTGGCGTAGATTGCTTCCTTGGTGCCCATCCCGGTGAACGCGATCAGCAGGGGCACCAGCATCAAGCCGCCGGCGCTTCCGACCATCGCACCGAACATGCCGCATAAGGACCCAAACACCACGTAGCGGACAAAGTATTGGCGAAGCAGCTGATCGGTGTAGACCACTGGCTTCGGGGCGCCCACGCGCCGCCGGCGTCGTTCGGTACGCGCGAACAGATCAAGATTGAGATAGACAAAAAAGGCGAGCATCAGCGTTGACACAAAGCGCGGCATGGCGAGTGCAACCGACACCCCGACGTGCGCGGTCAACAGGGCGGATATCGCCATCACCACCCCGGGCACCCACGACAAGCGCGGCAGGCGCCGGTAGGCGAACAGCGCGTGCAAGCCCGCGGGCAACGCGGCCATCAAAACGGCCACTGCGGAGGCGGAAGCCGCGCCCGCACCAAAGCCTGCAATGCCCAGCACCGGCACGATCACGACTCCCGATCCGGCACCGAGCAAGCCATTGAAGAAACCGGAGAACAAGCCCAGCAGGGCGTAGGCAAGCAGTGTGACGTCCATAGGGGGCGTTAGCGCTCTGTTTCGGGGTTAGGTCTGGTGTCGTTCAGGGCGCCCCGATGGGCGCCGGTTCAGGCAGCGCAGCGGGCGAGGCAGCGGCTTGTTTTTCGTGCTTTTGATGCAGCACCCGAAAAAAATCCGAGTCCATGGCGCCCACCATTTCCGTTTTCTCCGGCAAGGCGTTTCGGTAGGCCAGCAAGCTGCGCCAGAAATTGTAGAAATCGGCGTCTTTGCCAAAGGACTCGGCGTAGATCCGCACCGCTTCGGCATCCGCAGCGCCCTTGATGGTCTCGGCTTCCCGCACCGCCGGGCTAATGATCTCCTGCGCGTCACGGGTAGTAAGGCCGCGGATCCGCTCCTGCTCGCTGCGCCCGATTGAACGCAAGCGCTCGGCCACCCGGTTACGCTCCGACACCATCCGCTCGTAGACCATCTGCTCCACCGCCGGCTCGTAGCTGACTTTTTTGATCAGCACGTTCAACACCTCGATGCCCAAGGGTTCAAGCGTTGGCGCCGCGCTGTCCAGCATCTTCCGTGTCAGATGTTCTCTGCCGATGGTGACGGATTCCAGTTCGGCGACTACGTCGTCCGTCACCTGACTGGCCTTGCTGATTTTGACGGGCGCCCGCGCAGATTTTTCGAAATCGGTGCGGAGTTCGAGCACCCGATTGGTGTTGCGCACGGTGTCCACCAGCGGGTGCGAGGACACCATGTCTTTCACCGCATCGTTGAGAATACTGTCCAGTCGGGAGCGTGCGGCTTCGGTGCTACCCAAGGTCTCAATGAACTTCTGGGGATCGCTGATCCGCCAATGGCCAACAGCTTCCACGGCGACGTACAGTTTGTCCTTGGTCGGGACGTAATTGACGTGCCCTTCCCAGGTCTGAATCCGCGCATCAAAGTAATGGGCACGCTGAATCAGCGGCACACGAAAATACATCCCCGGCGTCTCATAGGTTTCGCCAATGAGCTTACCGAACTGGGTAATCACGACCTGCGAGCCCTCGTAGACGATGAAGGTCCCGCTCCGAAAAACGACCGCGGTGGTCGCAATAATCAGGAAGAACAAAAGATTCCACATGCTGAGAGTTCCCGATCCGTGCGCTTGGTTACTGGGTCCGCATTCAGCGGCTGTTAGCGGCCCGTGAGGGGAGGCTCAAGGGCTCAACCCGATTCACCGACGGCGGCGCCTCATGGCCCTGCGGGGCGGGCGCAGCAGTGGGCGCTAGCGTCGAGGCTGGTGGCTCCTGGATGACCGAAGGGGGCGGAATTTCCCGCGCCGCCACCGCTTGCGGTTGGCTGTGCGGCAGTACCTCCGCGGCGCCGGCCGGTGGCGGCACCGCGGCCAGTTCCGGCGTAGGCGCGCCATGGCTGCCACCCCCCGTCACTGCCATCTCGCGCTGAATAGCCGGGTGCTGGGCCGCCAGCGCGGCCTGATCGCGCATCCCGGGTTCCCGCGGGTTGTGGCCGGGAAACAGCGGCAGGATCCCCTTCAACCCGCTATCGATCAGCGTGACCGACATCCGCGTGTAGAGATCCTCCATGGCCTCGATGTAGTAGCGGTCGCGAATGACTTCCGGCGATTTTTTGTACTCAGCCAAAATCGCATCGAATCTCGCCGCCTCTCCCATCGACTTGCTCTTGAGTTCAATGGCATATGCTTTGGACTCAAGCACGAGACGCTCTGCCTTGCCGTAGGACTGCGGCACGACGCTGTTGTATTCGCCTTGCGCGCGCTGAATCATCTCCTCCATTTCCTGCTTGGCTTCGTTTACCCGGTGAAACGCGCCGCGCACCTGGTCTGGCGGGTTGGCATCAAGAATCAGCACCTCGATGACCCGAATACCAATGTCGTACTGGTCGAGGATGCCCTGCATCAGGCGCTTGGCATCGCGCGCGATGCCTTCGCGGCCAGTGGACAGAATGTCCCGGTCAAGTCGGTCACCCACTGCGGTACGCATCGACACCACGGCAACATCCCGGATGTTTTGACGGACGTCGGCCGAGTGGAACAGATACTTTTTGCCGTCCGTGATTTCGTATTGCACCGACCAGGTCACAAAAACGATATTGAGGTCGCCCGTCAGCATTTTCATTTCTTCCGGGACCGGCACCTTACCGTCCGGGGGAATCACGTTCTGGGCTGCCTCGGCGTGCCTGTCAATGCGCTCCAGAACCTGCTCGCTCTCTGCCTGAGGGTCTAGTGGCTGCGCCGGCGGCGGATTCTGCTCAATGACGTAATCACGCGTCACCTGCGGCCCGCGCTGGAGGTCGCTCATCATGCTGCCGGAGTTGAGATTGCTATTGACCTCGGCGTGCTGGCCGGCAACCACTTCCGCCACGTGTTCCGCCGCCTCGAGCTCCGCGTCGGTCTGCGGACGAGGCGGCGGCGTGTACTGCTTGAACCCGAAGTCTTCCTGCAACACAGACTGGGTGTTGACGATGTATTTCTGCTCGAAAAGCGGAAATTTGAGCGCGAGCCCCGGATCGTGGCTGCGCTCGTAGTGGCCAAGACGAAGAATGACCGCATTGGCACTGACGTTAACGATGAAGATCGATTCAATGCCCAGCGCTATGAGTGAACCAGCCAACACGCCAAACACGATGGTGCGGCGGGTGTTCTTCCACAGCATGTTGACGTAGCGGTTTTCGCGACAGAACAACACCATCGCGCGCACCGCTTCGCGGCAGGACTCGTGGATAAATTCCGTGACGCTCGTCACGCCGCGTCGGATCCTGCTCAGGACGCCATAAACCGCGAATTTGCAGCGAAAAATCCAGTCACCGAGCCACCGTGACGCGCGCGGCGTCTGCGTGTGATTTATGCTTGCCGCCGCCTCCGGCGGAGACAGCTCGACGGCTGGCAGGGGGGGATTACTCATCGCAAGTGATCTGGCTTAACGCCCGTTGTCATTCAGTTGAGCGTCGCCCCAGGTACCCTTCCAGCCGACGAATAGCTTCTTTTGAAAGCCCTCCCATTCCTCGTGGGTACGACTGATCGGATAAGGCACGGGGTCGATGGGCGCCTCGGCCTCCCACACCGGCTTGATGCTGCCGGCATAATCGATTTGGCCCACCCGCGGGACGACCTCAACGTGTTGCCCTTTCAGATCTACCGTCAGGTCACCGCGCGGGGTCTCAATTCGCAGGCCCGGGAAGCTTTCGGCCACTTCAGCCGGCGCCACGGTTTTCGCGCGTTTAGCCGCTGCCGCCCACAGCAGCACGCTGCTATATGCCGCCTCCTGCGCCGCGCCGATGCCTTGCGAGGCGCGTGGACGACCGCGCATCAACTGCAGAAACGCGGTGTTGGCGGGAGATTCAAGGGCGTCAAAGTAGGACGCCGCCACGTAGTCCCCTGCGACGTCATCGGTACCGATTGCGCGTAACTCAGGGGCACTGACGTTGAGGAACAACGTCGGGGTCTGACCGGATTTTATCCCTGCGCCGCGCAGGGCCTTCACCCACAGAATATTGCTGTCACCGCCAATGAGATTAATGACGAAATCCGGCTTTAGCTCGAGCACCTCATCGACGATATCGTCCATGTCCTGCGTGCCCGGCCGGAAAAACGCCTCGCCGACTTTCTCGGCGTTCAGGTCTGCCGCTTCATCCGTCAGCATGGCCGCGACGGTACGCGGGAAAACCGTATCCGTGCCAACGAGGAAAAATCTTTTACCAAGCGTCGTGAGCGCCCAGCGAAAAGCGGGCACGGCGAGCTGATTGGGCAACGGACCTGCGTAGAAAACGCCGTGGAAAGATTCAATTCCTTCCGATTGTCGCGGATAAATCAGCAGCCCTTGATGGGCTTCCACCACTGGCGCGACGGCCTTGCGCTCTGCAGAGGTAAAGGGCCCGAATAACACAGCGGCATCTTCTTCCTCCAGCGCCTGCGTGGCGGCCTCAGCCGCTTTCTCAGGATCCTCTGGACGGGTATCAAGAATGACGGGATCCAGCTGTCGCCCCAGGACGCCGCCCCGGGCGTTCACCGCGTCGATCGCGACCTTATACGCCTCCACCATCGCGAGCCCCGTAATGGCCTGCGTTCCCGTGACGGGTTGCAGAATCGCTACTTTCAGCGGTACCTGATACGCCAGAAAGATTTTCCACGCCGCAAAGCCCAGCACGCAGAGTACGACCGCCTTTACGAAGGCGTCGGTAACGGCTTTGAACCGCGCCAGCCGGCTACGTGGGCGTGCCATAGATGCTCCGCTTGCGGGGCGCGACCGCAGTCACTACTCCGCCTTCCGGATCTCCAGACTGCCCGAGCGCATCGTCACGCCCAGCGAAAACCCGGAGTTCGCGTCGTTTTCAAACTGGTTCATGATTGGCGTCGGGCCGGTGATGAACCGCGAATTCATCCGGGTTTCCTTCGGCAAGGTCAGCGCCACCGAGCCTTTGCCCGCCTTGATTTCGATCGTGCCGAGGCTGGGGCTCTGGGCCCACACCGCGCGCAGGGCGCCGGTCGTGGTCTTGTAGTTCAACGAACCGGTCAGGCCCGTCAGCGAGACATGGCCGCTGCCGGTCAGGAGGTGAACATTGTCGGTGTCGATGGCACCGCTGATGTGCCCGCTGGCGGTTCTGGCCGACAGCACGCCGGCGGCGTCGGTCAGGTGGATGTCGCCCGAGTTGGTCTTCAACTCAAAGCCGTGGCGCGCGCCGGTGATGCGGATGTGGCCGGTATCGGTTTTGGCATTCAAAAAAATGCCGGCTGGCAACAGCACCTTCACCGTGGTTTGCGATCGGTGGCGCCAGACCATCAGGCGGCGCGGGGTTTTTCGTGCTTTTGCGACCACCTTTACCAAGTTTTCCTTGACCGACAGTTCAAGCTGGCTTACCGCCGCGTCGTGGTCGAAGGCATAGACCGCAATGCCGCTCTGGTCGTGCGCCTGAATGATGATGTCGCCGCCGCCCGTCGACACTTCAATGGTCTGGATGCCGCTGGCACCCGTCTCGATATAGGCCACTTTGGTGCCCAGCTCCGCCGTCGGTACCGGCGAGCTCACAGGCGCAACGATGGCCTCGTCCGCCTCCTTGGCGGCGGCGTCGCTAGCTGGGCTGGCGCCCGCTCCTGCGACCGGGTTTTCGGCATCGGCTGCGGACTGGCGCAATGCCACGGCGTCGATATTTGATTCTGCGTCCACGTTCATCTCCCATACGCAAAAAGCGCGTTTAGAGCGGCGTTGCGGGTCATCGGCCCAGTCGCTTCGGCGGCGGCCAGCAATCACCGCTCAGCCGCCGGCGCGTGCGCCGGTTCAGGCCTCCGACGCGGGCTGCGCGACCGCCTTGGTAACTTTCTTGCGGACCGGCGCCTTCTTGCTGATGGCAGGTTTGGCCGGTGCTTCGGCCTTGCTGGTCGCCGCTTTGCGGCTTGCCGGTTTCTTTGCCGTTGCCGTTGCCGTCTTGCTGGCGGCGGCTTTGCGCGCCGGCTGCTTGCGGGCGCTCTTCTTGTCCGACAGGCCCAGGCGGGCGGTGAGGTTGTTCAAGGTCTGCGACTTCACCCAACGGTCGCGCCACTCACCCGGACTCGGCACCGCCATCAGTTCCAGATGGTTCGCGACTTTGCTCGTCAACTCCTCAATTGCCCGCGTCACCTGGGCGCGTGAGCGTTCGAGCCGCGTGGTGATCTGCTTCATCATCGTGGGCTGCTTGGCTGCGGCCTTTTTGCTGCGACCACCGGCGGCTGCCTTGGTCGTCGCCTTGGCAGGCGTTGCTGCGCCTTTTTTGGCGCTTGCTTTCGCGCGGGCCGGTGCCGCATCGCTCGCGACAGCGACCGGCTTTTTGCGCACGCGCTTGGGCTTGGGCGTGGCAGCCGTCGCCGCTTCTGGTTCCGCTACAGAAACCGGTGCTTCGATTTCGCCGTTGGTGTCGGTATCAAGGTCGGTGTCAGACATGATGGAATCCAGAGCGCTGCGGGCAACGCGTGATGGGTTGATGAATGCAGCGCCTGCCGAGAACCGGTTTCAGAAATCTTCGGTGGCAAGCACTATGGTTTTGTGCGTTGCAGAAGTACCCGCGATTCAGCTTCGGCGCGACGGCTTTTCACACCGTTCCGGATTGATCGCGCCGACGGCCCGGGGTGCGACCCGTGCCGGCCCGGCGCCGCCAAGCGGGGGCTGCGCGGTAGGCACGCCAGCGCCTTGCGGAGAGCGATCACAGCCAGAAGCAGAGTGAGTCGAGGCGGGCCGTCAGGCCGGAGTGCCTGCTCCCGATCGCTTGCACGACCGCCTTCACCGCCGAATGACAGCCACGCCGCGGACCAGAGAATGGCCAGGCGGGCGCGGGCGCGCCCGCCGACGGGCTTAGACCGACAGCGCCCTCACCAGCGCCTTATGCGTCTGCTCGGGCTTCTCTTCCATCATCCCGTGACCGCAGCCCGGGATCATGTCGATCGCGGCTTTCTGCAGGGTTTTGGCGAATTCGCGTGCGCCCCGCACCGGCGTCATGCGGTCGCGGTCGCCAAGGATCAGCGTCACCGGACAGGCCAGCGCAGCGGCAGCGTCTGCGCCGCCGGCGTAGGTGTGGCAGGCATTCAAATCGGCAAACAGCACGCCGGGGCGCGCGGCTTCCAGGCGACGTTTGGTAATCGTCGAGATCGACAAACCCGGCACCTGATGCCCGCCAAACTGCGCGCCGGCGTCGTGGCCCCAGATGGTCATCATGTCGACCGCGGCGTGGTCGTTGGCACGCGCGGCATCCAGCAGCGGCGCGCCGACGGCCATCGGATAGCCAAACCCGAGCAGCGCCAGCTTGCGCACCTTCGCGCCGCCGGTCGCGGCCGCCTGCAGGGCGAGCAGCGAGCCCATGCTGTGGCCGGCCAGCCCGACCTCCGCCACGCCGACCGCATCAAGCAAACCAAGCAGCCACTCGGCCATGCTTTCGATGCTTTCCAGCGCGGTGCCGCCCGAGCGGCCGTGACCGCGCAGATCTACCGCCAGCGCGTTGTAGCCGTTGCGCGCAAACCAGCGCACGAACAGCGTCCACACGGCGTGGTCCATGCCCGCGCCATGCACAAAGCAGACGCTGGGCTTGGCCGGATCGATGGCATAGCCGGCGGTCTGGATAAAGGTCATTGCGCCCTGATAGTTGAGTTCCACGGCTGCCTCCTATTTCTGCGACACGCTGAGCGCGCGGGCAAGGTCGTCAATCAGGTCCTGAGCGTCTTCGAGGCCTATCGACAGTCGCACCAGTCCTTCGGCGATACCCGCGCGAGCGAGGGCCTCGCCGTCGAGTCGCGCGTGGGTGGTGCTGGCCGGATGAATGACCAGCGATTTGGCGTCGCCCACGTTGGCCAGATGCGAAAACACCTGCAGCGCGTCGATGAATTTACGCCCGGCGGCGCGCCCGCCTTTGAGTTCAAAACTGAACACCGCCCCCGCGCCGCGCGGCATCAGCCGCTGGGCCAGCGCGTAGTCGGGATGTCCGGGCAGCCCCGCGTGGGTGACCTGCAGCACCGCCGGATTGCTGGCCAGAAACTCCGCCACCGCCTGCGCGTTCGCCACGTGCTGGCGCATGCGCAGCGACAGGGTTTCCAGCCCTTGCAAGAGATAGAACGCATTGCCCGGCGCGAGGCAGGCGCCAAAGTCGCGTAAGCCCTCCAGGCGCGCCCGCATGATGAACGCGGCGGGGCCAAAGTCCTCGGCGAAGTCGAGTTCATTAAGCCCCATGTCGCGCTCGACGATCTGCGGGAAACGGCCCGAGCCTTCCCAGTCGAAGCGACCGCCGTCGATTACCGCGCCGCCAATCGCAACGCCGTGCCCGCCGATGAACTTGGTCAGCGAATGCACCACGATGTCGGCGCCCAGCGCGAGCGGCTGCGACAGCCAGGGCGTGGTCAGCGTGGCGTCGATGACCAGCGGAATGCCGGCGGCGTGGGCGATCTCCGCCACCGCCGGAATATCCAGCACTTCGCCGCGCGGATTGCCGACCGTTTCGGCGTAAAGGAGCTTGGTTTCGGGACGGATGGCGGCGGCGAAGGCGGCCGGATCGCGCGGATCAACCAGCGTCGTGCTCACGCCAAAACGCGGCAGCGTGTAGGCCAGCAGATTGTGGGTGCCGCCGTAGAGCGCGCGGGAGGAGACGATATGCGAGCCCTGCCCGGTCAGCGTTGCTAGCGCGAGATGTATCGCCGCCATGCCGCTCGCGGTGGCGACGGCGCCGACCCCGCCTTCCAGCGCGGCAACGCGCTCTTCCAGCACCGCGACGGTGGGATTAGCGACGCGCGAATAGACATAGCCCGCACGCATCTGGCCAAACAGGCCGGCGGCGCGCTCGGCGTCGTCGAAGACAAAGGATGTGGTCTGGTAGATCGGCGCGGCGCGACTGCCGGTCTGGCTGTCCGGGCGCTGGCCGGCGTGCAGGCTCAAGGTATCGAAGCCTGGGTAACGGGGTCCGCTCATCAGGAATGCTCCTCTCGTGATGCCGGCATGGTAGCCGCGGACGGCGCCCTCAGCGAGAACACCTTGGCGCGCACCGTGCGTCGGTACTCGCCGGGGCCCACGGTCATCACGCGGGTAAAGAGTCGGGCGAAGTGGCCCTGATCCTGATAGCCCACCCGAAACGCGATTTCCTTCAGCGACAGATTGGTTGCCTCCAGCAGTTCCTTGGCCACCCGGATCCGCTGGTCCTGCAGCCACACCAGCGGCGGATGGCCGGTTGCTTCGCGAAAGCGCCGGTCCAGCGTGCGTGGCGAAAGTCCGAACTCCAGCGCCAGCGCGGGCATGCGCAAGGGCTGGGCAAGGTCGCGTTGCATGCGCCACTGCACTTCCAGTATCACCTCATCGGCGTGCTGCAGTTCATCGCCTTCCAGGTAGCGATAGCGGTCGTAGGGCCTGCGAATCTCATGCGAGAAATTGCGCTCCACATGGCCCGCCACGCGCCGCCCGTAAAACTGCTCGATGAGATGCACCGTCACGTCCGCCAGCGCGTTCACGCTGCCCGCGCAGTACAGGCGCCCGGCCTGCGTGATGAAGAACTCGCGCTTCAGGCGCACCTCGGGATAGTCGCGCGCGAAGCGCTCGAAATAATGCCAGTGGGTGGTGGCGGCCTTGCCGTCCAGCAGGCCGGCCTCGGCGAGAAAACAGCAGCCCGTGCCCACCGCCGCAATGGTCGCGCCGGCCGCGTGCTGGGCGCGTAACCAGGGCACCAGCGCCTGACTGCGGGTCAGCACCGGGCGCGGGTTGCGCCACAGGGCGGGCAGATAGACAACGTCGAAGGGGCCCGCTTCATCCAGCGCCATGGTCGGCGCCAGCGGCACGCCGGCCTGCGTCGAAACCGGCCGGTCATCGGCGGACAAGAGCACGACTTCCAGCGTCACCTGATCGCGCTGGCGCCCGTTCACCGTGCCGGCGGCGGCTTGCCACATCTCGGCCGGCAGGAGGCAACTGGCCGCGAGCATCTGGGGCGTCAGTAGAAACGCGAGGCGCATAGAGTTCTTTCAGCAGTGCTGGCGGATTGTGGACGCGGATTGGCGAGAATGGCCAGTGCTTTGGCGGAATAGGCCAATTTATCCTCGTCTATACCCCCTACACTGCCGGGCAATTCCACACTTCACCATGAGGACGCTGATGACCAGTCTGCCCGTCATCATCGGTTTCGGGGGCATCAGCTCGGCCGGCCGTTCATCTGCTCACCACGCCTATCGCCGCACCGTGCTGGAAAACCTGCCGGCCGCGCAGCAGGACCACACCCTGCGCGCACTCGCCGCCATGATGGGGCTGGTGAAATACGGCAGCGCCGGCTATCAAACGGCCGATGGCGCGGGGATTGCCGAAGGCGACATTGCCCCGCGCTTTCGCGATCACATCCTCAAGCACACGCTGATCCGCCGCCTCGAGCCGCAGTACTTCGACGGCGACCGGATGTCCGTTCAGCTCAATTTTGAAATCGCGCCGGATGGCGCCACGCCGCTGGTGTTCAGCACCCACAGCAGCGAACTGCCCGACCCGCTGCCCGCCGGCTGGCGGGTGCTCGACAAGCAGGACGGCATCACCCGCATCGAGGCCACCGCCGGCACCGAGCTGCGGCTCGAATCGCACCGCAAGATTCCCGTGCAGTCGGCCGGCCAGTTGCCGACCGGCTTCGACCCGACCGCGCTCTACGCCTCGCGCTTTCATCCGCGCGGGCTGGTGATGACGATTGTGGGCGCCTCGGACGCGGTGCGCTCCATCGGCATCGACTGGCAGACCATCCTCGGCAAGCTGCGGCCGGATGAGATCTCCGTCTACGCCTCCAGCGCGATGGCGCAGCTCGACCAGTACGGCACCGGCGGCATGCTGCAGGCCCGGCTGCGCGGCGGGCGGGTCAGCGCCAAACAGCTGCCGCTGGGGCTGAACACCATGCCGGCCGACTTTGTGAACGCCTATGTGCTGGGCAACGTCGGCTGCACCGGCGCCATTGCCGGCGCCTGCGCGAGCTTTCTCTACAACCTGCGGCTCGCGGTGGAAGACATCCAGTCCGGCCGTCGGCGGCTCGCCGTGGTCGGCAACGCCGAAGCCCCGCTGGTGCCGGAAGTCATCGAGGGCTACCACGCCATGAGCGCGCTGGCGACCGACGACGCGGTGGCCAAACTGGACGGCGCAAGCCAGCCTGACTGGCGTCGCGCCAGCCGCCCGTTCGGCGACAACTGCGGCTTCGTGCTGGGCGAGTCCGGCCAGTATTTCGTGCTCTGCGACGACAAACTGGCGCTGGAACTGGGCGCCGACATCCACGGCGCGGTGCCGGATGTTTTCGTCAACGCCGACGGCTTCAAGAAGTCCATTTCATCCCCCGGTCCCGGCAACTACATCACGCTCTCCAAGGCGGTCGCCGCCATGCGCAGCCTGCTGGGTGAAGACGCCGTGCGCACACGCAGTTTCCTGCAGGCCCACGGCTCCAGCACGCCGCAGAACCGGGTCACGGAATCGAAGATTTTCGACCAGGTGGCAGGGGCTTTCGGTATCGAGCAGTGGCCGGTCACGGCGCTCAAGGCCTTCGTTGGCCACTCGCTGGCACCGGCCAGCGCCGACCAGTTGACCAACACGCTGGGCGTGTTCCATCACGGCCTTCTGCCGGGCATCAAGACCACGCCGGCGATTGCCGCCGACGTGCATCGCGAGCATCTGAATTTCGTCCTGCAGGACACCGACCTCAGCGGTCGCGCCGACATCGGCTTCCTGAACTCCAAAGGCTTCGGCGGTAACAACGCGACCGGCGCCATTCTCTCGCCGACGGTGGCCTTGCGCATGCTGGAGAAGCGGCACGGTGCGGCCACCATGCAGGACTATCGACGCCGGCTGGAGGCCACCCGCGAAGCGGCGGCGGCCTACGATGAAGCCTGCTGCCGCGGGCCAATGCAGCCGATCTATCGCTTTGGCGACGACCTGATGGATGAAAGCGGCATCGTCATTGACGGCCACAGCATTCAGCTGCCCGGCATTGCCAACGCGGTCGACCTTGACCTGCCCAACCGCTATCCGGACATGGTGTAGCCATGAGCGACACCCCACGCGGCCGCGGCGACGCCGACCACTGCTTTGTCTGCGGACCGGAAAACCCGCAGGGCTTGCGCATCGCGTTCCGGCTGGACGGCGAGCGCTGCGTGGGTGAGTTCACGCCGGGCCCCCATCACGTCGGCTTTGACCAGATGACCCACGGCGGCATTCTCTTCAGCGCGCTGGACGACGTGATGGCGAACTGGCTGTTCCTGCAAGGCGCACGCGGCTTTACCGCGAAGTGCGAAATCCGCTATCGCAAACCCTTGGCGGTTGGTACGGCGATCACGCTTGAAGCGCACTGCAAGCAGCGCAAGGGCCGGCTCTGTCAGCTGGAAGGCAGCGCGCGCCGCGTCGACGATGGCGCGCTCGTCGCGACCACCGAAGCCAGCTTCATGATCGACGACTTCGGCCCCCTGCCCCGCGACTAGCTCACCGCATGAGCACACCGGAAACAAAGCGCTGCAGCCGCTGCGGGGACACGCTTTCCTGCGGAGCCAAGCTCGCTTCCTGCTGGTGCCAGCAACTGCCCGCCCTGCCGGCCGCGCTGCTCTCCCCTACCAGCGACTGCTACTGCCCACGCTGTCTGGAGATGCTGACCAAACCGCCCGAGGAATCTGTCGCCCATGTGGTTTGAACGCCTGAAAGTCATCCGCTTCCACCACTGCGACCCGGCGGCCATTATTTTTTATCCGCAGTATTTCGTGCTGTTCCACGAACTGATGGAAGAGTGGTTCAGCGAAGGGCTCAACACCAACTATGGCGAATACATCCGCGTGGCGCGCCTCGGGGTGCCGGCGGTGAAGGCCGAATGCGAGTTCACCGCGCAAAGCAAACTGGGCGACGAAGTGCGCTTCCGCCTGCAGCCGACGCGCCTCGGCAGCAGCTCGCTCAGTTTTACGGGCGAAGCCATCGGCGGTGATGAACTGCGCGCCCGCGCGCACATCACGGTGGTGCAGATGTCGCTCGAAACGCGCAAATCTGTGCCCTTTGCCGCCGGACTGCGCGAACGCATCACGGCGTTTCTGCCGCCGGAATAAGCGACCGGGCCGCGCGGCGACCCGGTGGCGGCGGTGCGCTGCTCAGCCGGCGGGCGAGTAGCCCAGCACAGACTTCAATTCGAGAAACTCCCCGAAGGCGTGTTCGCCGAATTCTCGCCCGTTGCCCGACTGCTTGTACCCGCCGAACGGCACGGTGATATCGAGTCCCGCGTTGTTCAGGCTGATGTAGCCGGCGCGAATCCGCCCCGCGATGCGCCGCGCGTGCTCGAGGTTCTGGCTTTGCACATAACCGCCCAGCCCGTACTCGGTGTCGTTCGCTATGCGCACCGCTTCGTCTTCATCGTCGTAGCCGATGATCGACAGCACCGGCCCAAAGATTTCCTCGCGCGCAATCGCCATGTCGTTACGCACGTTGCTGAACACCGTGGGCTTGCAGTAATAGCCTTCGCTCAAGCCTTCGGGTTTACCCGGCCCACCGGTGACCAGGGTCGCGCCTTCGTCGATCCCGGCGCCGATCAGTCGCTGCACTTTCTGCCAGGCCGCTTCTGAAATGACCGGGCCCATCCGGCTGTTGGCGGCCGGGTCGCCGGGCGTCCAGCTCTCGGCCACTTCCCGCGCAATCGCGCAGACTTCGTCCATCAGCTTGTTGGGAACCAGCATGCGCGTTGGCGCGCGGCAGGACTGGCCGGAGTTCATCATCACGCTGTTCACGCCCCCGGTGACCGCGGCCTTCAGGTCGGCGTCTTCCAGCACGATGTTCGGGCTCTTGCCGCCCAGTTCCTGATGGACGCGCTTCACCGTCGCCGCAGCGTTACGCGCGACCTCGATGCCGGCGCGGGTCGAACCGGTGATGGAGATCATGTCGATACCCGGATGCGAAGACATCGCGGCGCCCACCGTGGGGCCTTCGCCAAAAACCAAATTGAACACGCCCGGCGGCAGCCCCGCGGCCTCGATAATTTCGGCGAGTATTTGCGCGGAAAACGGCGCAATTTCCGACGGCTTCAGAATCACCGTGCAGCCCACCGCCAGCGCCGGCGCGGTCTTCGCACACATCTGATGTACCGGCCAGTTCCAGGGCGTGATGAAGCCACAGACGCCAATCGGCTCCTTCATCACGCAGTGCGTGCCTTTGATTTCTTCAAATTCGTAGTCGCGCAGGATGTTGAAGGCAGCGCGAAAGTGACGCGGCCCAAGCGCCGCCTGCGTGTCACGCGCCAGCCACTGCGGTGCGCCCATTTCCTCGCGAATGGCGACGCCCATGTCGTCCAGCCGACGGTCAAACTCGAGCGCGATGCGCTCAAGCGCCGCGAGGCGCTCGGCCTTCGGGGTGGCAGCCCACCCCGGAAAGGCGTCGCGTGCGGCCTTGACCGCCGCATCGACATCCGCAGCACTGCCCACCGCGATGCGCCCGTTCGGGGTGCCGGTGGCAGGATTGATCACCGGCAGCACTTGCGACGTCGCCGGCGCCACCCACTGGCCGTTGATAAAGAATTTGAGATGTTCACGCATGGAGATGATCCTTGTTTGCAAATAAGCGGCGCGGCCGAGCGCGCACGCCAACTAAGTGCCGTCTAACAGCCACCGCATCAGTTCACCCGGTCGGTGAAATGCGGTGACGCCTTGGTCGCCATCAACCGGATCGGTCGCAGCGGCGCACACTCACCCACTCCTTGGGTATGAATCACCACCGGCATTCAGCTCAAGAGCGCCGCGCTGGCCCGCGAGCCCTTGAAGCAGTGCTTCCTGATTGCCCACGGCGGGCGCAAACAGAATCCATCTTCCATCCTGCGCTGCATGGTGATGAGGCGCTCGTTGGTCTAACACCGCCAGCGCCCCGCCGCTCAGAGCACGAAATCCGCCGCCGTCAGGCTGGCCGCGCCGGTCATGACAATGGCAAATTCGGCGGTGGCGAAATCCCCATCCGTGTTGCCGTAGAGCACGCCGGTATCGAGCCGCAGCTGGCCCACCGCGGTAAAAGTCGCCACCAGCGTGCCGTCGAAGGCCTGATCGCCGCCGGTCAGGCTGTCGGCATCAATCGCCGAAAGATCGATCAAGTCGCCGCTGGTGAAGTCCGCGATCACATCGGCCAAGATGGCGTCGCTATTGGTGTCGCCCACCGCGGTGAATACGAAGACGTCGTTGTCGGTGCCGCCTTGCAAGGTATCAAGCCCTGCACCGCCGATGAGACTGTCCGCGCCAGCGCCACCGGCCAGCAAGTTGTTGCCCGCGTCGCCGGTCAGCGTGTCGTTGTAGTCGCTGCCGGTCAGGTTTTCGATCGAGAGCAGCGTGTCGCTGCCCGATCCGCCGGTCGCCTGCGCGGTGCCAACGGCGAGACTTACCGTGACGCCCGCGCTGGCGTAGGCGTAAGACACCGTATCGCTGCCGCTGCTGCCGTTCAGCACGTTGCTGCCCGCGCCGGCGTAGAGCAGGTTGTCCAGCGTGTTACCGCTCAGGTTGGCGGTGCCGCTGCTCGTGATCCGGCCGTTCTCGACGTTGGCCGTCAGGGTGTAACTCGCCAGCGCCGTCAACACCAGATCGGTGCCGCCGCCGCTGCTCGTCTCTCGCACCAGATCGCCGGTCTGGCTGACCACGTAGGTGTCGTCACCGAGGCCGCCGGTGAGGGTGTCGTTACCGGCGCCGCCGTCGAGGCGGTTAGCGCCCGCGCTGCCGGTCAGGCGGTCCGCATAGCGCGAGCCGATGAGATTTTCGATGCTGCTCAGGGTGTCGCTGCCAGAGCCGCCGGTGCTCTGCGCGCCGGTCGTGGCGAGACTCACGGTGACCGCCGCACTGGCCGACGCGTACGAGACGGTGTCTTCCCCCGCGCCGCCGGCCAGCACGTTATTGCCCGCCGCGGCGAAGAGCAGATTGTCCAGCGCGTTGCCGGTGAGGCGGGCGGTGCCCGTGGACGTGATGCGGCCGTATTCCACGTTGCCCGGCAAGGTGTAGGCACTCAGAAAACTTCTCACCAGATCAAACCCGCCGGTTTGCGGATCGGTATCCGTTTCTCGCACCAAATCGCCGCTGTTGCGCACGTCGTAGGTGTCGCTCCCAGCGCCGCCGCTCATGGTGTCGTTGCCGCTGCCGCCATCGAGACTATCGTTGCCGGCGTTGCCATTCATCACATCATTGCCGCCCAGCGCATAAAGATTGTCGTTCCCGCTGGTGCCGTTCAGCGTGTCGCGCGCGCTGCTGCCCACTAGCGCGGACGTGGCGTTAACCACGATGTCGCTGCCTGGCCGGGCAAGTTTGCTGACGTTGCCGGCGGCGTCGATCTGGCGCACTTGAAAATCCCGCGCCTCAACCGCGCCCGTGCCCAAGCTCAGGATGCTGCCGCTGCCGCGCGTCCAGTGCAGGCCGGCATCGAGGCTGTATTCCCATTTGGCTTTGGATTCGACCGCGCTCAACAAGATCTTCCCGGTCTTGGTGTACATCACACCGGTCGCGCTCTGCGTCATGGACTTGATCAAGACATTGGTGATCGGCGCGTCGGCGGCGTCGGTCGCCACCCGCCCAATGGCGTCGATAACCGACAGGCCGGTTTTGACCTCGCCAAATACCGCGTAGCCGCGATTCGCGGTGCTGGTGTAATCCAGAAAACTGTTGTCCAGCAGGTTGACGTAGAACTGGCTCGTCGCCGAATTGGGCGCATCGGTGCGCGCCATCGCCAGCGTGCCGCGCAGATTGGACAGGCCCTTGTTGGACTCCAGCGTAATCGGGGCGTACCAGGTGTCTTTTTCGACCTGATCCGTGGTGTAGCCACCACCCTGAATCACGAAACCCGGCACGACGCGATGGAACAGCAGCTTGCTGTAGAAGCCGCCGTTCGCGTAAGCCAGAAAATTGGCCACGGTGTAGGGAGCGGCCGCGGGGGCGAGCTCAAACACCACGCTGCCCTTGCTGGTCAGCATGGTCACTTCGGGGGTGTCTAGCCAGGTGCCGCGGAGCACCAGTTTGGGGGCGTAGGGCGCGGTCGTATCGGTGGCCATGCGAAGTCCTTGCTCAATAAGTGCGAGGCGCCGCCGCGCACGAGATCAAAATGGGCAGCGGGCGCGCACGCGGCAACACCCACCGCTGTCGGCTTAGCCCGGGTTGCCCTGCGCGGCCGCTTTCAGTTCACGGCGCCGCCGGTGCAGCACCGGCTCGGTGTACCCGTTGGGCTGATGCACGCCGCCGAAGACCAGTTCGCAGGCGGCCTGAAACGCCACCGACTCGTCGAAGTTGGCCGACATCGGCTTGTACCCCGGCTCGTTCGCGTTCTGACGATCGACCACTACCGCCATGCGCTTGAAGGTCTCCAGCACGTGCCGCCGGCGCACGTAGTCGTGCCGCAGCCAGTTGGCGATGTGCTGGCTGGAAATGCGCAGCGTCGCGCGGTCTTCCATCAGGCCCACATCGTTGATGTCCGGCACCTTGGAGCAGCCGATGCCCAAATCAATCCAGCGCACCACATAGCCCAGAATGCCCTGGCAGTTGTTGTCGAGTTCAGCCTGCACCTGCTCGCGGGTGAGCGGCGTGTCGCCCAGCAGCGGGATGGTGAGGATGTCGTCCAGACTCGCCCGCGGGCGCTTTTTGAGCTCGTTCTGCACCTCCCACACGTTCACTTCGTGATAGTGCATGGCGTGCAGGGTCGCCGCAGTCGGCGACGGCACCCAGGCCGTGCTCGCGCCGGCGCGCAGATGGGCCAGCTTGGTGTTGACCATCTCGTTCATCAAATCGGGCTTCGGCCACATGCCCTTACCGATCTGCGCCTTGCCCTGCAGGCCGCAGGCAAGGCCGATATCGACGTTCCAGTTCTCGTAGGCCTTGATCCACTTCTCCTGCTTCATGGCCTCTTTGCGCACCATGACACCGGCTTCCATGGAGGTGTGAATTTCATCGCCCGTGCGGTCAAGAAAACCGGTGTTGATGAAAATCAGCCGGTCCTGCGCGGCGCGGATGCATTCCTTAAGATTGACCGTCGTGCGGCGCTCTTCGTCCATCACGCCAATTTTCAGCGTGTGCCGCGCCAGTCCCAGCATGTCTTCCACCTTGTCGAACAGCGCGCAGGCAAACGCCACTTCTTCGGGGCCGTGCATTTTCGGTTTGACGATGTACATCGAGCCCGCGCGCGAGTTGCGCAAGGCGCCCAGCCCACGCAGGTCGTAGAGCGCGATGGTGCCGGTAATGACCGCGTCCAGGATGCCTTCCGGCACTTCCTCGCCTTTCAGCAGCACCGCTTCGTTGGTCATCAGATGACCGACGTTGCGGATAATCAGCAGCGCCCGACCGTGCAGCGAGAACGGCGCGCCCTGCGGATTCATAAAGCACAGATCCGGCGCCATCGTGCGGGTGATGGTCTTACCGTTTTTCTCGAAGGTATCGGTCAGCGTGCCGGTCATCAGACCCAGCCAGTTGCGGTAGACCTCGGTCTTGTCCGCGCCGTCGGCGGCAGCCACCGAATCTTCGCAGTCCTGAATGGTGGTCACCGCCGACTCCAGCACCACATCTTTCACATGCGCCGCGTCAGCGCGCCCGACCGGATGCCCGGGATCAATCTGGATGATGAGATGCAGACCGTTGTTCCGCAGCAGGATTTCAGCGGGCGCATCCGGGTTGCCGTTGTAGCCGGCAAACTTCTCCGGCTCGCGCAAGCCCACATGGCCGTTATGGCGCAGGCTGACCTGCAGCGCGCCGTTAACCACCCGATAGGCCACCGCGTCGGCGTGGCTGCCGGCGGCCAGCGGTGCAGAACGGTCGAGCAGACCGCGGGCGTAGGCAATCACACGCTCGCCGCGCACCGGGTTGTAGCCGGCGGTTTTTTCCGCGCCATCGGTGTCGGCGATGACGTCGGAGCCGTACAGGGCGTCGTACAGCGAACCCCAGCGCGCGTTGGTGGCGTTCAGCGCGTAGCGCGCGTTCTTCACCGGCACCACCAGCTGCGGGCCGGCAAGGCTGGCAATCTCGTCGTCGACCTGCTGCGGGTTGACCTGAAAATCTGGCCCTTCGGGCAAGAGGTAGCCGATTTTCTCGAGGAATTTACGGTATTGCGCGTGGTCGTGCGCGGCGTCGCAGCGGGACTGATGCCAGGTGTCGATCTCGGCCTGCAGCTTGTAGCGCTTCAGCAGCAGGATGTTGTTCTTCGGGGCCAGTTCGGTCACCACCTCTTCCAGCATGCGCCAGTAGTCGACGGGGTCGATGCCCAGCCCGGGCAGGATGTCGTCGACCACCAGCTGGTAGAGCGGGCGCGCGATTTCAAGCTGGCCCTGGTTGACGGGAATATGGGTTGCAGTAGCGGAAATGCCGGCAGTCATGGGGCGCTCTCGTGAGGAAAATCCAGACCGCCACAATAAACGCTCCGGCCAATCATTTCCCCTGTCCTCGCGCCGTCCTGTGATCGGACGGGTTCGGTGTACATTGGCGCCATGAGTAAAACGCTGCTGTTTGGCCTGCTGCTGGCACTGGGTATTGGCGCCTGTCGGGTCGAAGACACCAAACCCCAAATCCAGAATGACGCCCGCCTGCGGGCGGTGATGGCGGCCGAGCGCAAGCGGGCCGAGGCGGCACAGCGCGAACAGGCCGGTCAGGCCGCGCCGGAGGCACCGTCCACCGCCGGCACCCCGCCGCCCGCCCCTGCGCCCGCAGCGCCGGCGCCGCCGCCTGCCGCGCCCGAATCCGCCGCGCCGCCCGCGGCGCCCAGCGAACAGGGCGCCTATGTCGAAATGACCGAAACCCCGGCCGGCGCGCCACCGCCGCCGCCCAGCGCCCGCAACAGCGGCGAGGCGAACGCCCGCGGCAGCGGGGCGCGCGCGGCGGCCGACGGCGGCGGCACCGGCGGCAATGTGCCGCAGGGGATAAGGCCCAACGCGCCGCTGGGTGGCCCAGCGCCGCCGCCTTCGGGCGCACCGGGACGCCTTGGCACGAGCGGCCCGGCGCCCACGGTTCGCGGCGCCAGCGCACCGGGCGGTGGACCGGCGGGCGGACCGGCGGCGGCCGAAGTCACCACCGCCGAGGACCTCCGCCGCAGCCGGGCCGAGTTTGAGCGGCTGATGCAACAGCAGGGCGGCGGCGGCCGACCCGCCGCCGGCACGCCGGACGGTGGGGGCGGTGCGCGCGGCGCTGGCAGCGGCGTCGGTCGTTCGCCCGACCTGAGCGGACAAGTCGGCATCAATCCCAACGGGCCGGGCCCCGGCGCCGTGCGAGGGCCGGGCAGCGGGGACGACGCCATCGTCGCCAGACAGCTGCGGGAGGCCGCCGAACGCGAACCCGATCCGGTGCTGAAAGAAAAGCTCTGGCGGGAATACCGCAAGTACACCCAACCCTGAGGTCTGCCGTGGCGAACCCGCGTCCCTCCGATCCGCTCCAGCCCACCCGCCTCACGCCGCGGGTGGCCGACGACGCCCCGCCGGCGCGTCGCTTTGCCGCCCCGCGCGGCGCGGTGCTGTGGTTGCTGCTGAGCCTGGGCCTGTGCCTCGCCGCGCTGTTCGCCCTGCCGCGCCTGATGGCGCCCCCGCCGGCGCCGCCCGCTGCGCCCGGTGCGGCCCCGTCCCAGCCGGAAGAGCCGCCCGATCCCATCCTGACCCCGGCCGAAAAAGCCGCCGCGCGTCTGGACGCGCAGCAGGCGCTGGCCGCCTTGCTGACGACCAGCGACCGGCTGGCGGGCCGCTCGCCGCAGGACTGGCAGGCTGAGGGCTGGCGCGCCGCGCAAGGGCGGATTGCCGATGGCGAACGCGCCTATCGCCAGGAGCGTTATCCCGCGGCAATCCGGATTTATGCCGATGCGGCGCGCCAGCTGGCCGCGCTGGAGGCGATGGTCCCCGGACTGATCCACGACCGCCTGCAGGCCGGCCTGCGCGCGCTCGACGCCGGCGACAGCGTGCACGCCGCGCAGTTCTTCCGGCAGCTGCTGAAAATCGACCCTCAACACGCGGCCGGTCGCGAGGCGCTGGCCCGCGCCGAAGCCTTCGAACGGGTTCAGGCGCTGCTGGCCGAAGGCATGGCCTACGAACGGATGGACGATATACCCAAAGCCCGCGCTGCCTTCGAAGCCGCGCTGGCGCTGGACGGCGCAACGGTCGCCGCCAGCGAAGGGCTTGCCCGGCTGACCGAAACCGACAGCGCCGAGGCCTACGCCAAGGCGATGTCGAGCGGTTATGAAGCGCTGGCCGCCGCGCGTTACGACGAAGCCCGCAGCGCTTTCGAGCGGGCGCGCAAGCTGAACCCAACCACGGCCGCACAGGACGCGCTGGCGCAAAGCATCGAACGTGGCGTCGCGGCCCGAATTGCCGCCGCACTGGCCAGCGCCGAACGCAACGAGAAAGCAGAGCGCTGGGACGAAGCGGCGCGGGCCTATGCGACGGCGCTAGGTCTGGACAAGGGCCTGACGGACCTCAAACCCAAGGCGGACAACGCCCGCGCCCGGGCCGCGCTGGCCCGCGAGATTGCAGACGCCCTCGCCGCCCCCGCATCGCGCCCCACCCTGCTCGCCCTGTTGGCGCGGGTGCAGCGCATCGGCAGCGCCGGGCCGCGGCTGCGCGCCCAGCAAAAGCAGCTGGAAAAAGCCCTGCGCGCGCTTGAGCAAGCGGCGCCCTAGGCGCGGGGCTCAGACCTCCGGTGCCGCCAGCCCCGGCTTGCCCTGCCCCCAGCGATTGAAGTGGGTTTTGCTGGGCGCCGGCGCACGCGTTACCGGGCCAAACTTGCCCTGCGGGTAGCCGATGGGAATCACCGCCACCACGCCCCATTCCGCGGGAATGCCGAAAAACGCCTGCATTTCGGGCTCAAACATCTGATGCATGGTGGTCAGGCTGGCGCCAAGGCCAAGACCACGTGCTGCCAGCAGGATGTTCTGCACCGCCGGGTAAATCGAGCCATAGGACGGCGGCGCCAGACCCACGCGCGCGGCCTGCGGCACCACGAAAGGCCAGTCGCGCTTGCCGCAGCAGAACAGCAGCACCGGGGCTTCGTGCATGTGCTCGCCCAGATAAAGCGCCGAATTCATCACCCGCCCGTCGCTGGAGGCGGGGTCCAGCGTTTCGATCAGGCCGGCGAAGCGGTTGCGCAGCCAGTAGTTATAGCGCTCGCCAAAAAAGCGCTTGCCGTCGTCGTCGGTCACCACCAGAAACGACCAGCGCTGCAGGTTTTGCCCGCTGGGCGCGGCGGTGCCGGCCTCGATGATTTTGCGGATCAGCGCATCCGGTACGGGGTCGGGTTTAAGCCGACGCATCGCGCGCATGCTGTGGAGGGTGTCGAAAAGACCGGGGTCCTGATCCATGCGGGTGCCTCGCCAAGGGTAAAGGGTCAAACAGACGGTCGGCGGCACCCCGAGCAATCGCCTTGCGGGATGACGCGCCAAGGCAGTCTACGCGCTGTCACCGCCCGCGCCCTCCCCGGCGCGGGCTCAGGCTGCGACCGGCAGCTGCAAGGGCGCCGCCAGCGCATCAAAGCGGATGATCCGTCCGGGCGCGCCGCGCGGCCCGGACGGTCGACAGGCCTCAGGCCTTGGGCAAAATGCCCCGGTCGATCATGCTCTGCAGCCAGTAGCGGAAGGTTTCCTGCGTGTCGCAGACCTCGGTGAAGCCCGCCTGCCGCAGGCGGATGGTGCTGACAAACGCCGGCGGCGGCGGGGTGTTCATCCCGTAGGCAAAGCAGAAGTCCGCATAGTGGTGGGACTCGCCCAGCAGCGCCGGCAAGGCCACCTGACGCAGGCCATGCTTGGCGACCAGCCGGTCCCACACGGCGCTGTGTTCGGGCAGCCAGTGCTTGAGCTCGCGCGGCGTATCCGGCCCGGTCGCCACGCCCAGCGTGTCGGCCATCACCGGCCAGAGGTCGCGCCACTCGAAGACATCGCCGTTGGTGACGTTGAAATGCAGGCCCGCCGCCTGCGGCGCGCTGCCGGCCCACACAAAGACATTAGCCAGCAGGCGTGAATCCACCGCCTCCCACACCCAGGAAATGCCGCCCGGATAGCCCATCGGCTGACCCAGCTCGCGGCAGATCGCGCCGTAGGCGCCAATGACCGGCGCCAGATTCATCGCCACCCCATAGGCACTGCCGATGATCAGCTGCGGCCGCAGGATGGTCCAACGGAACCCGGCGGCGGCCGCGCGGGCTTTCAGGTAATCCTCTTGCAGCCAGTAGAAGTTGGCGTGCGGGTCGCGCGGATTCCGCTCGCGCGCCGGAATGGGCATGGGATGCAGATGAATGCCGTAGGCCTTGGTGCCTTGCAGAAGGCTGACGTGCGCCAGCGGGTTGCCGGCAGCTTCCAGCGGTTCAAGGCAGTTTTTGAGCATCGCCAGATTGGTCGTCATCTGGTCCTGCTCTTGCCAGCCGGCAATGAGGCCAGGCTTTTCATACAGCGCGGTGTAGACCAGATGCGTCACGCCGCTCAAGGCGCCCAGCGCCGCGCGACTGGCCGCCGCGTCCTGCAGGTCCACCGCCAGATGGGTATAGGGATGGGGACTGTCGATTTCGGGCGCGCGACGCGACAGCGCCACCACTTCCCAGCCTTCGCGTAAAAAGGCTTCGACCGCCGCTGCCCCGACCACGCCGCTCGCGCCTGCCACCAGTACTTTCTTGCTCATAGTGCTCTCCGGAAAAGAGCCCGCAGTGTAGCGGCGACAGGGCCGCTGCGTGACCATTGTCGGACTGTCTTCCGTTTGCGGTTACCGATCCCGGCCTTCGCTATACTGCGGCCACGCCTTCTGGAAAGCGCCCTGTGAAACCTTCGCCGCAAATCATCGCGCCCGCCGAATTCCGCCCGCCCGGCGCGCTGACCGGCGTGCAGTGGCCGCGCCTGCCCTGGGGGCTGCTGGTGGCGGTGCTGACGGTGGTGCTGACCTTGGGCGTGATGGCCTACATGGCGCTGGCGCGCTCGGTCTTGCTGACGGCCGAGCCGGCGGAGGCCGAGGTCAGCGTGAAGGGCTTGTTCGCGCCGCGCATCGGTAACCACTGGCTGCTGCTGCCGGGCGCCCACCGGGTCGAGGCGTCGGCGCCGGGGTATAAACCTTTCGACGCCGAGATCACCGTTACCCAGTCAACGCTGCAGCAGCACCAGCTGGCGCTGACGCCGCTGCCCGGTCGCCTCACCCTCACCCTTGAGCCGGTCAGCGAGGCCAGCGTGTCGGTCGACGGCAAGGACATTGGTAAAGCGCCGGGCGTCATCGAAGAAATCGAGGCCGGCCCGCGCGAAATTCTCGTCGAGGCGCCGCGCTACATGCCCTTTGTGGCGAAGCTTGAGGTGCGCGGCAAGCGTCAGGACGAAACCCTCGCCGTGCGCCTGACCCCGGCCTGGGCCGAGTTCAAACTGGGTTCACAGCCCGCCGGCGCGCTGGTGTCGGTCGACGGCAAGCTGCTGGGCCCCACGCCGCTCGCCGCCGAACTGCTGCATGGCGAACGCCGCGTCACCGTCAGCAAGCCGGGCTTCAAAACCTGGTCACGGGCCATTCAGGTGGAAGCCGGCCGCGCGGTGACGATTCCCGATGTGACGCTGGCCAAGGCCGACGGCGTGCTGGAAATCGTCACCGAACCGCGCGGCGCGGCGGTGACGGTGGACGGGCGTTACCGCGGCGAATCTCCGCTGAAAGTGGCCGTGACGCCGGACGCGGACCATCGCGTGACCGCCATGTTGGCCGGCTTCGAGCCGCACAACGTAAGCGCCCGCGCCGCACCGGACGACACCACCAGTCTTGCCTTGCAGCTGGTGGCCGAACTGGCGGTGATCAACCTGATGACCGAACCGGCCGACGCCGAAGTGCTGGTCAACGGCCAGCCTGCCGGCAATGCCACCCAGCGGCTCAACCTGCCGACCCGCGAACACGAACTCGTCGTGCGCCGCGCGGGTTACGCCAGCTATCGCACGCTGGTCACGCCGCGCCGGGGCGTCGACAAACACCTGCGTATCTCGCTCAAGACCGCCGCGCAGATGGCCGCCGAGCAGGCCCCACCGCCCAGCTACGTCCCGCCGCCGGCCTATCCGGCAAGCCAAACGCCGCCGCCCGGCGAGGCGCCACCGCCGCTGGATCAAGGCTCGCTGGAGGCCCAGCAACAGGCCGAGCTGATGGGCAACACCTTTGCCCCGCCGGAAGTCCAACAGCGGCTGGCGCAGACCGACCCTCGCCTGCAGGCCATCGCGCAGGCCGAAGCCCGCGGCCGCGCGCCCGTGCCCGCCCCGCCGCCCGCCACGGCAGGGCGTCTGCAAACCTCGCTGGCCCAGCCGCTGGCGCGCTTCGAAGGCGGCGACTTCGCCCTGCCGGGCCGCGCACCCACCCAGCTGTCGCGGCCGTTCTATCTGGCGCTGCGCGAAGTCAGCAACGCCGAATACCGGCGCTTCATTGCCAACCACGCCTCGCGCGGCGGCGAAGGGCAGGAGCTGAACGGCGACAACCAGCCGGCGGTCGGCATGACCTGGGAAGCGGCGGCCGTCTACTGCAACTGGCTGTCCCGGCGCGACTCGCTGCCGGTGTTCTACCAAATCCGCTATGGCCGGGTGATGGGCATCAATCCTGAATCCGTCGGCTATCGCCTGCCGACCGAAGCCGAGTGGGAATGGGCGGCGGCGCTCTCACCCGCCGGCAAACCGCTGGAATTCCCGTGGGGCAGCGCCTTCCCGCCGCCGGCGCGCAGCGCCAACCTGGCCGACGCCAGCGCCGCCCAGATGCTGGCCACCGTGATCGGCGGCTTTGACGACGGCTTTGGCACCAGCGCGCCGGTCGGCAGTTTCCCGCCCGACGGGCGCGGCCTGTACGACCTCGCCGGCAATGTCGCTGAATGGGTGCACGACGGCTTCACGCCCAGCCCAGCCGCCGGCGCCGATCCGCTCGGGCCGCCCACTGCCGCCCAGCACGTGGTGCGTGGCTCGAGCTGGGCCAGCGGCAGCCGCGAAAAGCTGCGCGCTACCGCCCGCGAAGCGGCCGCCGCCGGCCGCCCGGATCTCGGCTTCCGGCTGGCGAGATACGCACAATGAAGCGACCGCTGATCGCAGTCCTGCTGCTGGGCGCCGCCGCGCAGGCCGTCGCCGAAGATCCGCCGCCCGCGCCGGATCCGGAGCGCCCCGAATACCGCGCCCGCGGCTTGCCCAGCGACACCTTCAAACCCAGCGAGAAAGTGCAGGAAGACTTTCCTGTGCCCTTCCCGGAGGACATCTGAGCGGGCCCGTGTGCCGCCAGCCATCCGCCACCCCGCGCGAGCAGAACCTAAAGAGGCCAGCATGACGACCTGCGTCATCGACTTGAACGACTACGAGCTCAGGCTTGCCCGTCACGGCGAGGTGGTGGCCAGCGGCCCGGGACAGGTGGCGCTGGTCAACGGCAATCTCGAAATTGGCGCGGCCGCGATGGCGGTCGCCTGGACGCATCCGCGCACCAGCGAAAACCGCTACTGGCGCGACCTCAACACCGCCACCGTGGATCATCTGGGTCGGCGCGTGCGGCATCACGCCGATCTGGCCTGGTTGCAGCTGGAACAGCTGAAAGCCGCCGCGGGTAACCCGACCGAGGTGCAGTTCGCGGTGCCGGGCAGCTTCCACAACGACCAGCTGTCGCTGTTGCTGGGCGTGACCGAAGCCTGCGGCCTGCGCACCACCGCGCTGGTCGATAGCGCGGTAGCCGCCGGCGCGGCGGCGCTCGGTCCGGGGCAGTGGCTGCACCTCGACCTGCAGCAGCATCAGGCGGTGCTGACGCGGCTCGAGGTCGGCGCGGAAGTCGTGCGCACGGGCGTGGACGTGCTGGCCGGCTTCGGCATCAACCGGCTGCGCGAAGCCTGCATCCGCGTCATCACGCAGGCCTTCGTCAGCGACTGCCGCTTCGACCCCCGGCACCACGCCGACACCGAACAGATCATGCAGATCCAGCTGGGCCAGTGGCTTGCGCTGCTGCGCCAGCATGCGGAAATCAAGGTGCAGATCGAATACCGCGGGCGGCGCTTTGAAACCCGCGTGCAGCGCGCGGCGGTTCTGGCCGCCACCGCGCCACTGTTGCGGCCTCTGCGCGATGCCGTGCCGGCGGGCGTCACCCCGGTCGCCAGTCACCGGCTGGCCGCGCAACCCGGCTTTGGCGCGAGTTTTCCGGGCGTCGCCGTGCTGGGCGAGAAAGCGGTGTTTCAGGGGATGGCCGGCGTTGGCCCCAGCGCCGGCGGGCTGGCCCTGCTGACCAGCCTGCCCGCCAGCGCCAAGCCCAGCGTGCAAGGCCATACCGTGAGCGCGCGACCCAACGCTGGCGTGACCCATCTGCTCGAGCAGCACACCGCAACGCCGCTGGGTCAGGCGCCGCTGTTTTTATTAAGCCACGGCGGCCACGCGCGCAGCGCCGAGCCCAACAGCTTTTGCCGCCTAAGTTTGGGGCCGCAGGGCGTAGAAGCGAGCCCGCTGGAAGCCGGTCGCCCGCGGCTTAACGGTCAGCCCTTGAACGCGGCGACCGTGCTGCAGGCGGGCGATCAGATCACCCTGGGCGGCACGCCCGTGCTCTACACCGCGATCCGGGTGCTGAACCCCGATGCCGCTTAAGCGACGCAGCTTCTCCGTTTTCACGCTGTCGTTTCTCGACGTGATGTGCTGCGGCTTCGGCGCCGTGGTGCTGTTGTTCATGATCCTGCAGCACGAGGCGATCGTGCAGAAGGAAATCGCGGCGGTGGATTTATCCACCGAAGTCGACGCGCTCAAAGCGCAGATCGCCGGCGTGCAACAGGACACCGCCACCGCGCGCGCGAATGCGCTAAGCGTGGATGAGCGGATCGCGCAGCTGGTCAGTGAATCGGCAGCGGCGCGGCGCCTGCTGGCCCAGACCCGCGCCGCCCCGCAGGATGGCGCCGCGCCGGTGGTGACCCGCCGCGACATCGACGCGCTGGAACTCGCGCTCAAGAAAATGGAAAGCGAGAAGCAGGACCTGCTCTCGTATCTCAACCAGCAGTCGCGGCAGGTGCGCCAGTTTGTGGGCACCGGCAACCGCGAATACCTGACCGGCATTCGCACCGGCGGCCAGCGCGTGCTGATCCTGCTCGACAACTCGTCGAGCATGCTGGACGTCTCGCTGGTCAACGTGCTGCGCAAGCGGAACATGGACGACAACGCCAAGCGTCGGTCCGAAAAATGGCGACAGGCGCTGGACACCGTCGACTGGATCACCGCGCGCTTGCAGCCCGGCACGCAGTACCAGATTTACACCTTCAACAGCCGCGCCGAACCCGTGGTGCCGGGCAGCGCCGGCCAGTGGCTGAAGGTCGACGACGCGCGGCAGTTCAATCAGGCGGTGATGAGCCTGAAGGCCACCGTGCCTGACGGCGGCTCCAACCTCACCCGCGCGCTGCAGGTCATCGCAAACTTCAATCCGCGGCCCGACAACGTCTTTCTGGTGACGGACGGCCTGCCGACCCAGGGCCTGGCCGCGCCGAGCGGGCAGAAGGTTTCCGGCGACCGCCGCAACGAATTGTTTCTGGAAGCCGTGAAGCAACTCCCGCAGCCCGCGCCGCCGGTGAACGTGGTGCTGCTGCCGATGGAAGGCGACCCGATGGCGCCCTGGGCCTATTGGTCGATGGCGATGTACACGCGCGGCGCGTTCCTGACCCCGGCGTACGACTGGCCATGAAGCTGGTTCGCCGCGAGCCGCCTGAGATCGGCATTTCCTTCCTCGACACCATTACCTGTGGCGTGGGCGCCATCATCCTCTTGATGACGGTCACCACCACACGCCCGCACGAACAGGGTCCGTCCGACAGCGACCCGCGCGCGGTGGCGATTAGCCAGCTGCAGCGCGAACTCTTTGCCGCGCAGGCAGAACTGGGCAAGGCGACCGCCGAAGCCGCGCAGAAAACCGACGCGGCGAAGCTGTCGGCGGCGGAGCTCGCGAAGATCAAGGCGCAGATTGCGGCGATCCTCGCCGCGCGCGAGAAAGCCGCCAAAGCCGACCAGCAGGCGGCACAGAACGCCGAGATTTTCGGCAAGCTGAAAACCGCGCAGCAGCAGCTGAGCGAAGAAATGGAGCGGCTCTATGCGCAGAAGAATCGCGCGAAGCCCAAGGATTTGATCGGCGGCATTCCGATCGATTCGGAATACGTCTGCTTCATCATCGACACCTCGGGCAGCATGTTCAATTACGCCTGGCCGCGGCTCTTGAACCAGATCATGGAGACCTTGAGCGTCTACCCGCGGGTGAAGGGCATCCAGGTGATGAACGACCAGGGCACCTACATGTTTCCTGAATATGCCGGCGACTGGATTCCCGATTCGCCCGAGCGCCGGCGCATGGTGATCGACAAACTGAGCAGCTGGAACGTGTTCAGCAAATCGAGCCCCGGCGAAGGTATCGAGGCGGCGGTCACGCAGTTCTACCGGCCCGACCGCAAAATCAGCCTCTTTGTGCTGGGCGACGAATTTACCGGCCCGTCGATCAAGACCATTGCCGACGCCGTGCGGCGGGTTAACCGGCCCAATCAATCCGGCGAGCCGCTGGTGCGCATTCACGCCATCGGCTTTCCCACCCAGTTTGCCAATCCCCCCAGCATGCAGGCCACAGGCATCCGCTTTGCGGCCCTCATGCGCGAGCTGACCCGCCAGAACGGCGGCAGTTTTGTGGGACTTAATTCATTCCGCTGAACGCAACGCGTTAACCCCCGAGAACCCGCATGAAAAAGACTTTCCCTTTCGGCTTCTTCTACGCGCTGATCACGCTGCTGCTCAGCTTCACGCTCGTGCACGGTGTGTACACCATCGTCGTCAGGCCCAGCGCCGAGGCCACGCTCCAGCATCAACAGGAAGTCTGGGCCAAGGACCCGCTGGCGCGGATGCCGCGCTCGGTCATGGTCATCCTCCACGAATACGAACCCGAAGGCTGTTTCGTGCTGGCGGTGTGGGCCGGTTTTATCCTGGGCTGGCGGCAGTGGCTGGTGTCGCGCGAGCACCGCGCGCTGGGCAGCAGTTTCATCAGCCTCAAAGAAGGCGAAGTCGTCTTTCCTGACGACGTGCGCGAGTTCACCCGCCAACTCGAACGTCACCCCGAAGCCACCCAACGCCGCTTCCTGCCGCGCGCGCTCCGCGTAGCGCTGGACCGCTTCGCCGCCACCCGCAGCGTGCAACACGCCGCCGACGCCGCGCGCGAGGAATGCGAGTTCGAAGCGGCGCATCTGGACGCCGAGCTGTCGATGATTCGCTTTACCGTGTGGGCCATTCCCGCGGTCGGTTTTGTCGGCACGGTGCGCGGCATCGGCAACGCGCTGCAGGAAGCCCAGCGCGCCGCCGCCGGCGACGTCACCGGCGTTACGCAAGGTCTGGGCATTACCTTCAACGCCACGCTGGTCGCGCTGACGCTGACCATCCTGGTCATGTTTTTCCTGCATCAGATTCAGCTTTCGCAGGACCGTCTGGTACTGGACACCAAGCGCACGGTGGACGAGAGCTTGATTCGGCATTTGCGGGAGCGGTGAGGGGCGCGTCGACATCAGATTCGTCTACGCCAGAGCGCAGCCTCTGCTGATTCTGTGGGCGCGGCGTGCATGCGCACCGCGCCGACAGGGGTGAAAGGACTGCCCCCGTGGGAGCAACTGCTGCACCTGTAGGAGCGGCGCGTGCGCCGCGAAAGACCTCTGCACATGCGCCAGATCAATCGCGGCGTGCACGCCGCTCCTACATGGGTTTCTGCGGCCTCCAGCGCCCGGCTAATCCAGCTTGCTGGCGGCCGCCGACTCTGCGGCGATTTGCGCGGTTTCATGCTTGGCGCTCGCGCTGCGGGTGGCTTTCTGGAGTTGCCGCTGCAACTCCAGCACCGGCTGCAGGCTGGTCAGCGTTGGCACCAGGTCGCCGGCGAAGACGCGGCCGTCGGTATAGAAGTTGGGATAGGCGGCTAGCGCGGTGTTAAGCGCCGCAACCGGCACCGCCCGTCCGGTCGCCTGTTCGTCTGGCGCAGCGTAGTAGAAGCTCACCGGCTCGCCGGGCAACCAGCTAAGGAAGGTGAAGGGGCCGCGCGGATACTGGGCGTAGAAGCGGCTTTCGTTGGAGATTTGGTAGTTCGCTGGGTTGGTGTAATCCTCCGCGCGCCCGGAATAAGGCCCGGTGTATTCGTAGTTGACGAATAGCTTAATCTCTTGGGGCTTGGCGGTTGCGTACGACCACTTTGCCCACACCTGCATGTTGTCCGCACTCAGATACCGCCAAACGCCGGTTTGTACGCCCGGCATCCAGGACGGCTGCACCTTCACCTTCAGGCCGGTATCGTTGGCCGGTAAGTTGAGCTGGCGGCGAATTTCCGCTGCCACCAGATCTATCACCGGCTGAACGCTGGCATCGTCCACATAGGCCGACGGATTGCCCGCTGCTTCAGCCAGAAAATCCTCCACTGCACCCGTGCCATCGAAATCGCGGTCGGCGCTGTTGGCCAGACCGTCGCCGTCGACGTCGGCATCTGCACCGTTCGCAAGGCCGTCACC
This sequence comes from Gammaproteobacteria bacterium, assembly GCA_030833185.1. GTDB lineage: Bacteria > Pseudomonadota > Gammaproteobacteria. Next base: position 36,768 of record JAURHQ010000010.1, read on the forward strand.
ATCAATGTCCGCTTCGGCCTTGTTGCCGTCCTCGATGCCATCGCCATCAATGTCGGCCTCGTTCGCGGCATTGTCGGCCAAGCCGTCGCCATCGATATCGGTTTCGCTGGCCGCGTTATCCGCCAGCCCGTCGCCGTCCATGTCGGTTTCTGCCATCGAATTGTCGGCCAGCCCATCACCATCGATGTCGGTTTCGTTGGGCGCCTTGTCGGCCAGACCGTCGGCGTCCATGTCGAGCTCCGCGGCTGCATTGTTCGGCAACTGGTCCCCGACGTAGCGCCCGCGCAGCGGCCCTTTGACCGCCACACCGCCGTCAATGTTGCGGTCGACGCCGTTCCGCAGGCCATCGTTGTCGACGTCGGTATCGGCGATATTGGGAATGCCGTCGCGGTCCAGATCCGGCAGGGCGGCGGTGGCCATCAGAGGCTGCAGCGCGAGTGCAGCCAGCAGGGCGAGACGAATGGAAGGGTTCATGGGTGACCTCCTGGTCGTGAGGGTTTCCCCCCGTTGGGTGTGTTGCGTTGTCTGTCGTTGAGTCGCTCCGTGGGGTTTTGATGTTCAGGCTCGATTCGTGACTGCTGTCACGATCTGGCGATGATCTGTAGCGCGGGAACGGGCGTAGCGCGCGCGGAGGAGGCATCGCTTTTTTTCAGACAGACGTGGCCGTCCCAGCTTTTTTTATCGGTGGTTCAGCGATCGATTCTGAAAGCACCTCGCAGCGGCGGAGGTGGCGATCGGTAGGTGCCTTATTCGATGGCGACGACGCCCGGCAACCCCTGCAGGCGTTGCCGGTCGGCCGGGAAACGGCGTGGCGATCGCGCCGAGTGTCATCGCGGCGCGCGCACCGCTCCTACATGGCACAGCGTCGAAGCATGCGTGGCGCGCCCCGCGTCAGGCGGGCGGCGCCGGCGGGATCACGCGCGACCGATCGCGACCAGATACTCGTCCATGCGCCCCTCGTTCAGATACTGACTGAACGGATCGCGGCCGGCGTCCGCCTGCCACTCGTACTCGGTCATGCGTGCCACCTGCTCCGCGTGCCCGCGGCCGTAGAGCCGGGCGATGACCGCCAGTGCCATATCGATGCCGGCCGAGACGCCAGAGGAGGTGACGAAACGGTCGTCCTCGACCCAGCGCGCATGCGTCACCCAGTCCACCTTGTTGCTTTGCGCGGTGGCAAGACTGAAAAAGAGCTTATTGGACGTTGCGCGACGGCCGTCCAGCAGGCCCGCTTTGGCCAGCAGCGCAGAACCAGAGCAGACCGACATCACCAGTTCGGCCCGCGCCGCCTGCGCGCGAAGGAAGGCGAGCATCGCGGGGTTTTCCAGTTGCGGCACCGTGCCGATGCCGCCGGGCAGCAGCACGAGATCGAGCGGCGGCACGTTGTCGAAGCCGAACTCTGCGATCGTGCTCGGCCCCTGCACCGAGCCGACGGGCCCGGGCTGCTCCGCGACAGTCACGATCTTTAGGCCATGACCGGTGCTGCCGAACATCTCGAGCGGACCGTAGTAATCGAGCAGTTCGAAATCCGGGTACAGCACGGCGCCGAGCGTGCGCGGCCGCGGGCTTGGGGCGTTAGTTTGCGTCATAGATGCTTATCTCAGTCTGGGGTTGTGTCGTTACGATCTGCTTGTTGGGAGAGCGGCAAACCTCAAGTCACCACACTCAAAAACTTCTCGTTCAGCTGGCGGTCGTGGAAAAAGATCGCCCGGCCCAGCTGGTCGGTAGTCCAGGTGATGGGCTCGTGGTCCGGATACCAGGTGTAGTCGCCGCTGAACACTTCGTTGCGGTTGCCCGAGGGGTCGAAGAAGTAAATCGTGCGCCCGCGGGTAATGCCGTGGCGGGTGGGGCCGATGTCGAGGCTGATGTCGTGCATGGAGATGAGGTCTGCCGCGCGCAGCACTTCTTCCCAGCTGCCGAGCAGAAACGACACGTGATGGAGTTTTGCTTTCTCGGGGTGGCGGATCAGCGCCAGATCGTGGGCCTTGTTGGAACAACAGAGGAAAGCGCCAACCATGAGGTCGCCTTCCATCACGCGCTCGGTCAGGTCGAACTCCAGTACCTCGCGAAACAGCTTCACGGTGCCGTCCAGATCGTCGCCGTAGATCAGGCAGTGATCGAAGCGCTGGGCCTGCATGCCCTTGAGGCCTTCCACCCAGGGATTGGGGTTCTGCCGCCCCATGCCGTTGCCGTAGACCTCTTTCTCGCAATAGAGCTCAAAGACATGCCCGGTCGGGCTGTCGAAGCGTACGCGTTCGCCGCAGTGGGCGAGTTCGCCGGCAGGGATGCACTCCACCTTGCAGCCAAAGGCCTTGAGCGCGGCTTCGTAGCGCGCGAGATGGGTGGCGTTCAGCACCTTGAAGGCCATGTAGTCCATACCCGGCGCGTCGGCTTCGCGCAGCACCACCGAGAACCAGTCCAGCTCGTCCCAGCCTTTGAGATAGATGCGGCCCTGCGCGTCGCGGGCGGTTTCAATCAGGCCAAGGCTGTCGCGGTAATGCTTGAGCGCGGCGTCCAGATCTAGCACGCGCAGACCCACATGGCCTGGACGTAGAACGGCGGAAAGGGCCATCAGCGTTCTCCTCGTTTGAACTCGAACAGTTAAGTTTTCCAGCGCGACTGCGCGGCCAGCACGGGGGCGCGCAGCTGACCTAGCACCTGCAGGGTCACGTCGGATTGGGGCAACAGGCAACAGGCGAGGCCGATGCCGCGGGCCTCGTCTTCGACCGACACATGCGCCCGGCTCATGCGCCGACGCAGGCAGTCGCCGGCCGTGATCTGCACCTTGCAGATCCCGCAGCCGCCGCCGCGGCAGCCCACCGGAATGCCTTTGCGGTTCAGCCGCTCCATGGCTTTGAGCAAGGTTTCGTCTTCGCCGCAGAGGTAGGTCTCGGCGGTGTCGGCAATCACAATCTGATGACGGGGCGCGCTCATGCCGCGCTACAGCCGGCGAAACAGCGGGCTGCGCGCCTTACCGCTGCCGTCGGCCGCGCTTAAGAACTTTTCGGTGTAGATGTCGCGCTCGAACAATCGGCCCTGCATCAGCGTGCTGATACAGGCTTCGACCATCGGCGGCGGCCCGCACAAATAGGCCTTGTGTCCGCTGAAGCGCCCGCCAAACACCTGCCCCGCCGCCTCGTGCACCATGCCGCTCAGGCCCGGCCACTCGGCATCGGCTTCGTTCACCACCGGCACGTAGCGAAACTGCGGATGCGCATCCGCCAACGCCGCAAAGTGCGCGTGGTAGTAAAGCTCTGCTGGATTGCGCGCGCCGTACACCAGCGTGATGTCGTCACGCACGCCGCGCGCGAGCAGGTCGTCGATCATCGATTTGGGGCTGGAGATGCCGGACCCGCCGGCCAGAAAAATCATCGGCAGGCCCGCGCTTTCACGGACGAAAAACCGTCCCAGCGGACCGCTGACCGCAAGTCGCTCGCCGGGCTGCAGTTCCTCATGCAGGTAGGTGGTCGCCGCGCCGCCCGGCACTTTCCGCACATGCAGTTCGAGCAGGGTGGGCGCAGACGGCGCCGAGGCAATCGAGAAGGCGCGGGCGCCATCAATGCCGGGCAGCGTGAGGTTCAGGTATTGCCCGGCCTGAAACGCCAGCCCCGGCGCGGGCAGCGCGAGCCAGATGCCTTTGACGGTTGGCGTCAGCGCTTCAATGCGCACCACATCGGCAACCAGATCGCAAATGGGCAGATGTAGCGCGTCCGGTTCTTCTTCGACCTCGGCCTCAATCACGCAGTCGCTCGCGAGCGTCGCCACGCAGGCGAGGCATTTGCCTTCCTGCCGCTCCAGATCCATCAGCGCGAAATCGGAGGCCTCGTTGTGCTCGACCTCGCCGTCCAGCACCTGCACCTTGCAGCTGCCACACAGCCCGTGATTGCAGGCATAGGGCAGATAGATGCCGGCACGCAGGCAGGCGTCCAGCAGCCGCTGGCCGGCCGCCACCTCGACGACTTCGCCGGTCGGCTCAATGGTCAGCTGAAAACTCACGCGTCGCGCTCGCTGCTGGCTTTACACGCCGTCGCCATTAAGCCCATCGAGCCCTGGCGCACGGAATGAGAGATACGACATATGCGTCACGCCGTTTTCCCGCAGGCTTTGGTCGAGCACCGGCGACCAAGGCTGCCCGTCCAGCGTCCACCCCAGCGTGCTGTAGTCGATTTTTGCGTACTCGGGATGATGGTTGTGGTCGGGGCGAAACATCTGCTCCAGAAAATCGCGCAGCGAAATATCCGGCGGCAGCCGGTAGGCCGCCGGGCAAGGGATGAGCAGGTGATGCTCCCAGCAGCAGTAAATGTTGATGTCACCGCCGTAGTTTTCCACCCGGTCGGCGGGTGGAAAGTTGTACTCACCAATGGAGATGGTCGCCATGGTTCTGCCTCAGGCCGCCGCGCTCGAGGGCGTGGTGTCGTTGCCGCCGTGCATGGCTTTCCAGCGCGCATAGTCGTCGGAGGTGTAGTACTCGCCCGAGTCCTTGCCAAACTCGCACTTCAGCCACGCGGCGTATTCCGGCAGGGTGCGCGCGCCACCGGCGTTGCCCTGATAAATCTGCTGCGGCGGGATATAGGCCTGACAGAACTTCTCCGGCTCGTTCACAAAAATGTCGCGACAGCCGTCGGAGCAGAAGTTGTACTTCATGCCGCGCCATTCGACCTGCCGAATCGACTGCTTCATGGGGTTGTCGACTTCGGTGAAGAAGTCCGGCACCTGACAGGTCTGACAGACCAGCGGCAGGCGGTTGGTGTAGAAGCGTCCGCCCTCGCGCTCGATGCGCGCGAACTCCGCAAAGCGCGGCCGGTAGTAGCGGTCGAAGGTGCTGCCGTATTTTTCCGACAGCCAGTCGAGCTCGTATGCCTGCGGCAGCCAGGCGTGAAAGCCGGTCGCCGGGCAGGCGGTGTAGAACACCGCCCAGGCCTGATGGGTAATGTGATGTTTCTCGGCGGTGGCAATTTCGTGATATTTCGGCGGCTTGATGCCATAGCGCGCCAGATCGTTAAACAGCGCCGTGCCGTTTTCTTCCCAGTAAATGCCCCAGGCCTCGGCCCAGGACATCACTTTGCGCGGCAGCATGTAGTCCATCATCACGCCCACCAGCGCCAGCAGTCGGTAGCCGCGCCAAAACCATTTATCGATATAGCGCTGCATGATCGGCACGTTGTCTTCGTGCTGTTCCAGCACGAACTTCACCACCTCAAGGCCCAGCGTCATGTGGCGGGATTCATCCGACTGCGCCGAGAAGCCGAAGGTAGTCGTCGCCATGTCGCCATTGTAGGCCGCCCCCGACACAAACGGCATAAAGAGCAGATTGGTCAGCAC
>JAURHQ010000110.1 GCA_030833185.1 Gammaproteobacteria bacterium
CCGCGCGACAAAGTCGACGGAACCTAGCGCATCAACCAGCCCCAGTTCCAGACTTCGTTCTCCGGTCCATACGAACCCGCTGAACAGATCGACGCCATCCTTCAAGCGGTCGCGCCGTCCCTTTTTAACGGTGTTTATAAATTGCTGGTGAATTTCCCCCAGCATACTGCTGATGTGTTTCTGTTCTTGCTCTTTGACCGGCAGAAACGGGTCCAGAAATCCCTTGTGTTCACCGGCGGTGAGCAGCCTGCGTTCGACACCCAGTCGACTAATGGCATCGACAAATCCGAACCCGTCCATCCGTACCCCAATGGAGCCTACGATGCTGCCCTTGTCCGCATAAATTTCGTCCGCCGCCGCCGCAACGTAGTACGCGCCAGAAGCGCAAATATCCTCAATCGCGGCGTACACCTTGATTCCCGGATGCTTTTGCTTAAGCCGATAGATCTCGTCGTTGATTTGCCCTGACTGAACAGGGCTACCGCCTGGACTATTTATACGAAGCACAACGGCTGCGGTACGACTGTCCTCGAATGCGGCGCGTAGCCCCTTGTTCACATTCTCGGCGCTTGCCGGTAGTTCCGGCCCGATCACACCATCAAGCTTCACCACTGCTGTGACCTTACTGGCCGAAGAGAATGACGACTCGCCCCCCGACCCTAGTCCCATGCCTACCGCCAGCGCACCCAGCAGATAGAGCATCAGCAATAGTTTGAAAAAAATGCCCCAGCGGCGGGAGGCGCGCTGCTCCTTCATTACCTCAAAGGCAAAGCGTTTCAGCAGATCCTGCTCCCAGCCGGCCTGCTTGCGATCTTCTTCAGCGTTCTGGTTCATGTCCCGATTCCTGGGAAAGTTGGCGTATGTAAGGTCACCAGCCTGTGCTCAGCAGGCCGTGCGGGCAAGCGTTTCAAGCACCATTGCCAGATCAGCCGGTAGCGGGGCTTTGACGCGCAATCTTTTGCCCTGGTGATCGAAGGCCAATTCATGGGCGTGCAGGAAGAGACGCTTGAGCCCCAAGGCTTTGGCTTTACCATTAAATTCGGGGTCTCCATAACGAGCATCAGCCGCGACCGGATGCCCAAGATGGGCTGCATGGGCGCGGATCTGGTGGGTCCGGCCCGTTGCTAATGTCACATTGGTCAACGTGAACTCGGCAAACCACTGTTCACCGGCAAAGACCGTGTGCGTCTCGGCGCCCTCCTCCGACACCTCGGCCCGACGCTCGCCGTGTCCGTCGGGGACCATCGCCAGCGGCGCCTCGCAGGTAAGCGCACCACGAGGGAGGCTCCCGGCCAGCAGTGTCAGATACTGCTTATTCATGGTCCCGGCGCGAAGTTGGCGATGCAACTCCCGCAGCGTCACCCCGTCCTTTGCCAGCATTAGACAGCCCGATGTCTCCCGGTCCAAACGGTGTACCAGCTCGAGTTTGACGCAGTCCGGGCGAATCGCGCGCGCCACATCGATGACGCCAAACGGCAAGCCCGACCCAGCGTGCACCGCCATGCCCGAGGGCTTTCCCAACACTATCAAGTGCTCGTCCTCATAGAGCACCGCCTCTTCGATTAGCGCCCGGGGCAGTTTGCCGATCACCGGCGAAACCGTGTCTGGCGCCGAATAAGGGGGCACTCGCACCTTGTCACCCAGTTCGAGCCGCTGGCCCGCCTTCGCCCGGCGACCGTTGACCCGAACCTCACCACTTCGAATTACCCGGTACACCAGTGACCGCGGAACCCCGCCAAACACAGTGGCAAGAAAGTTATCCAGACGACGTCCTGCCTCGTCCTGGGTGACCTCGCGTACGGAAGCCTGCTGCCTGTCGGACATCTGTCTGAATCCTCTATGCGGCTCGATTGCCGAGCCACACCATCGCTGTTATATTCCGCCCGACTCTGCGCCGCGCCAGCCGCAATGTCTCTAATGGGCAATCAGTTAGCGCGGATAGCGGTGGCAGTTTATCAAATCGTAAAGCACGGCCCACGCGCTTTCGTCAGCAGCATTAAATGCTGCGAGTAAACACCTCCGCTGGAGGCCACGGTCATGACGTGATCCGGCACCCATGGTGCATCTGACCCGCCCCCGCCCGTTCTCCCCTGCCCCGGCAACTCCCGGCGCGAGTCGCACAACGCCTGGGATCTTCGTGTTCGCAGGCCACGTTCAGCACCGCGTCTGCTCTCTCGCCAACCCGTAACCGGGCGAATGAGCACGGTTGCACGAGACGTCACCTGTGACGTCGCAGGCGCTCAAGCCAGGATTTCTGACCCATGAAGAGAATGCTCATCAACGCAACTCAACGCGAAGAGTTGCGCGTGGCGCTGGTCGACGGCCAACGCCTGTTTGACCTCGATATTGAAGCTGTAGGCAAAGAACAGCGTAAATCCAATATCTACAAGGCGAAAATCATTCGCCTTGAACCCAGTCTAGAGGCCGCCTTTGTTGACTATGGCGCCGACCGCCATGGCTTCCTGCCCTTAAAAGAAGTCTCCCGCCATTTGTTTAAAGAGCGCGCGCGCAACGCGAGCGGGCGGGTCAACATCCGTGATGCCCTCGAGGAAGGCCAGGAACTGGTTGTTCAGGTCGAGAAGGACGAACGCGGCAACAAAGGCGCCGCGCTAACCACCTTCATCAGTTTGGCCGGCCGCTACCTAGTCGCGATGCCGCACAACCCAAAAGCCGGTGGCGTCTCGCGCCAAATCGAGGGGGATGCTCGCGAGGAGGCCAAAGAGGCCATGTCGGCGCTGACCATTCCTGACGATTTCGGGCTGATTCTCCGCACCGCCGGCATAGGCAAGAGCGCCGAGGAGCTTCAGTGGGATCTGGACTACCTGCTCCAGCTTTGGCAAGCCGTTGATACGGCCTCTCAGGAGCGGCCGGCCCCGTTTCTGATTCACAAGGATCAGAACGTCATCATTCGAGCGATCCGTGACTACCTGCGAAGCGACATTGCGGAAATCCTGATCGACGATGCGGCGCTCTATGAAACCGCCTGTGACTTCATGAAGCAGGTGATGCCGCAAAACATCAACAAGCTGAAGCTCTATACCGACAGCGTCCCGTTGTTCACGCGCTATCAGATTGAGAGCCAAATCGACAGTGCATTCAGTCGCGAAGTACGCCTGCCCAGCGGCGGTGCGCTGGTCATCGAACCGACCGAAGCGCTCATCACGATCGATATCAACTCGGCGCGCGCAACGCATGGCGGCGACATTGAAGAAACCGCGCTTCTAACTAATTTGGAGGCGGCAGAGGAAATTGCCACCCAACTCCGCCTGCGGGACCTGGGCGGGCTCATTGTTATCGACTTCATCGACATGATGGCCGCCAAGAACCAGCGGGCGGTTGAAAACAAGATCCGCGACTGCGTAAAGATGGACCGGGCTCGGGTGCAAATTGGGCGAATTTCCCGCTTCGGTCTGCTGGAAATGTCCCGTCAGCGCCTGCGTCCATCGCTGGCCGAATTCAGCCACGAACTCTGTCCGCGCTGTCAGGGCGTCGGCACCATCCGCAGCCTGCGTTCCACCGCTCTGACCGTACTGCGCGTACTCGAAGAAGAGGCGATGAAGGATTCCACCTCGAAGGTGGTCGCCGAGATTCCGGTTGATGTCGCCACCTTCCTGTTCAACGAAAAGCGTCGGGATATCTCGCGTATTGAAGAGCGCCAGGAGGTCGAGGTTATTCTGGTGCCGAACCAGAAGCTCGAAACGCCGCATTTCAACGTCCAGCGCATTCGCGAGCAGGATTTGGCCAAGCGTGAACTGGGCGAAAGCTACCAGTTGGTGACCGAAACACAGACCCAACCCGCACTCGACTACACCAAAACAGCGGCGCCGAAGAAAGAAGAACAGGCCGCGGTGCGCGACATCGTTCGTCACTCGCATCAAACCCCGCAAGCGCCAGAACTGCCGTCACCGACTGCTGCCGCGCCTGCTAGCGGTGGGCTTATCCGCCGCGTATTCAGCGCCCTGTTTGGCAGTTCACCGGCACCAGCGGAGACCCCCGTCAAGCAGGCCTCATCGCCTCGCACCGATCCCCCCGCACGCACAGCGGCGAGTCACCGTCCTGCCAGCACGCCTGATCGCGCCCGAGATGACCAGCGTCGCCGCGGCGGCGACGGGCGTCGCGGCCGCGGTGGTCGGAGCGGCAACGAGCAAGCTCGTGCTGGCCGGAGCGAGGGCGAGGAGCGCAGTGAGGATCAGGCAAGCCGAGGCGAAGCCCGTGAGCGTCGCGAGCCTGCTGACTCCCAGTCCCGGCGCAATAATGAGCGCCGCGAGGGTGGGAACCGCGATGGCAATAACGCCCAGCGCACGCGAGGCGAAGGTCGGGAACGCGGGCCACGAGGCCGCGGCGGTGAAGGACGCGGTCCTGCCTCGCAATCGGGAGAAGCAACCAGGCCCGACGCGCAGCCAGCGCTTGAGTCGATACCGGCCGCCGAGCCCCCCAAGCAAATGCCAGAGGCGCAGCAGCCAGCGACGCCCGTCGTCATGACAGAGCGGTCCGCAGAGGTGGTACAGACATCAGCCCCGGCAGTTGAACCGCAACGCCCGGTGCAGCAAGTCGCAGAGGTACCCGCTTCCCCGCGCCCGACTGCCCCAGAAACCGAAGCAACACCGCGTCCTGCCGCCGAGTCGATATCAACAGCGCCGCGGGCCGAGCCAGCGGCGCCGGTTTCGCAAGAAACCTAGACCCTTACCGGGGCGATCAGTAGGTCGCCCCCTCCCCCCGCAAACTGAACTCGCGCGTGGCGTGGAAGCGTACATCTGGCCAACGTTCCATCGTCAACTGCAGATTGACCCGCGTCGGCGCTAGATAGGCCATTAAGCCGCCCCCATCGAGCGCGACGTTATCGCCAAGCTGACGGGCAAAGCGTTCGAGTTCGCCCGCTTTCTCACTGGTCACCCATCGCGCAAGGGTCACGCCGACCGCCTCGAAAATGGCGTCGACGCCGTATTCGTTTTTCAGGCGGAACGCGACGACATCGAACTGCAACACGCCAATAGCGCCCAGCACGAGTTCATTACGCTGGGCGAGCCTGAAGACCTGCGCCGCGCCTTCTTCGCACAGCTGGGTCAACCCTTTGACCAGCGCCTTGTTCTTCATGGGGTCACCGGCGCGAACACGCCGAAATAACTCCGGCGCGAAACTTGGTATGCCGGTGAAGGAGAGTGATTCGCCGCTGGTGAAGGTGTCGCCAATCTGAATTGTGCCGTGATTGTGCAGGCCGATAATGTCGCCGGCCCAAGCCTCTTCGACCTGTTCCCTGCCGCGCGCCATGAAGGTCAATGCATTGGAAACGTTCACCTCCCGGCCCAAGCGCACATGACGCATCCGGTCACCGGGTGTGAATTTACCGGAACAAATTCGGAGGAAAGCGATGCGATCCCGATGCTGTGGGTCCATATTCGCCTGAATCTTGAATACGAAACCCGTAAACGCCGACTCGCCGGCTTCAACCACCCGTTCATTCGCCGGTCGCGATAGTGGCGGTGGCGCAATTTTTACGAAAAAGTCGAGCAACTCCTTGATGCCGAAATTACGCAAAGCAGTGCCGAAGAAAACGGGCGTCACGCGTCCTGCGAGATAGGCGTCGAGTTCAAATTCGGCGCCGGCGCCTTCTATGAGTTCGATTTCGTCACGCAAGCCGGGCAGTGCATCCGCGAAGAGTGCAGTCGTTTCAGGCGAGTCGAGCGGGAAGGTCTCGGCCTCCAGCAATTCTTCGTTCGCATCTTTCTCGCGCGCAAAGCGGATAATTTTCCGTTGTCCGAAATGGTAGGCCCCAAGGAAACCTTGACCGGAGCCCAGCGGCCAAGTGATCGGGGCGCACTTGATGTTGAGCACACGCTCGATCTCATCCAGCAACTCAAGCGGTTCCCGCGCGTGACGGTCAAGCTTGTTAATCAAGGTCATGACCGGGGTGTTTCGTAGCCGACAAATCTCGAGCAGTTTAATCGTCCGCTCTTCAACGCCCTTGGCCGCATCGATCACCATCAAGGCCGAATCAACTGCAGAGAGCACGCGGTAGGTGTCTTCGGAAAAATCCTCGTGGCCCGGTGTATCCAGCAGATTGATGATGGCGTCACCGTATTCAAACTGCATCACCGAGGACGTCACGCTGATCCCGCGCTGTTTCTCAATCTCCATCCAGTCGGACGCGGCATGACGACTGTTCTTCCGGGCCTTGACCGCGCCAGCTGCGTTGATGGCGCCGCCCAGAAATAGCAGCTTTTCGGTGACCGTGGTTTTACCGGCGTCAGGGTGCGAGATAATTGCAAAGGTGCGCCGTCGGGCGACTTCAGCGGGAAGAGACAATTTCAATCCTCAGGTGCGTTCGAACACGACGACTGCCGCCGCATAGTCAATTTCATCAGTAAGGCTCACAAAGCTTGCGGTGACGCCCTGCGCGGCCACGTGTTCCGCCACTGCGCCATGGAACCGGAGCGAGGGTTTACCCGCGGCGTTATGCTCGACCTCAATCAATCGCGGGGAAACACCCGCCCTGAAACCGGTGCCAAGCGCTTTGGAAGTGGCTTCCTTGGCGGCGAAACGCATGGCCAGAAAACTGACTGGTGAACGGCTACTCCCAAACCGTCGCAATTCTGCGTCGGCCAGAATGCGACGGGCGAACTTGAGGCCAAATCGCTCATAGACCGCCCTCACCCGCTCGGTTTTGACGATATCGATGCCCAAGCCGCTGATCATCGGCGGGCCTCTATCATCAGCCGCTTCATTTCCTGAACCGCCGCCGAGAAACCCGAGAACAAGGACTGCGCAACGATGGCATGCCCGATATTGAGTTCGACGATGGGTTTAATTCGGGCGATCGCTTCAACGTTGCCGTAGTGCAGGCCGTGTCCGGCGTTGACGCGCAGACCAAGACGCTGCGCGTAGTCGGCGGCCGCTGCGATACGCTGAAGCTCAAGTTGGCGTTGGGGCTCATTCAGGGCATCCGCGTACCGTCCCGTATGGAGCTCGATTGCCGTTACGCCTGCCTGACAAGACGCCTCGATCTGCGCCGGGTCCGGATCGATAAAAAGAGACACCACAATCCCCGCGCCGCGAAGACGGTCGTTGGCCTCGGTCCAGCGCGATATTTCAATCGCGACGTCGAGGCCGCCTTCGGTCGTCAACTCGGTGCGCTTCTCAGGCACCAAACAGCAATTTGACGGCCGTGCCCGCTCCGCGATGGCGAGCATTGCCTCGCTGCCAGCCATCTCCAGATTTAGCCTGCCACGGACCGTTTTCAGCAGCAGTTCAAGGTCACGGTCCTGAATATGGCGGCGGTCCTCCCGCAAGTGGATGGTGATCCCGGCTGCACCCGCCTCCTCGGCGAGGAAGGCGGCATAAACAGGATCCGGGTAAGGCGTGCCACGTGCCTGACGCAGCGTCGCGACATGGTCAATGTTTACCCCGAGTTCAATCGTCGGCCAGTCGCTCATCGTGTTTTCCAAACGGCAGTCAGGCGGCAAGTTTAGCGGTTAGGAGGGGCACCGCGCACCGCGCGGCGTCTTATTTGCCGCGCTGAAAGAGGCTGCGCGCGTGCAGCGGCTTGTCGCCAAGGTAGTGCCGCAAGACCGCCCTCATGAAATGCTTCGCCTCGGCAAGCGTCCCCGGATCAAATTCGATCGCCCCAGCCAAGGCGAGCAAGGTCGCGCCGCCAACCGAGTTCTGGGTCGACGTCGCAGGCGCGTAGAACAGTCCCTGATCGTGCTTGAAGCAATAGCGCGCCGACGCATCCACGGGCGCGCCGGTATCCGCGGTGCTGCTAAGCGGCAGCCCATAGCCACAGGCTTCTAGCAGAGCCAGTTCAAAGCGCCGTAAGGCGGGCTCTAGTGGGCATTCATCGTTAAGTTCGGCCATCATGCGCGCATAGAGGTCGAAGAGTTCCTGTTCACCCTCGCCCCGTTGTACGAGCCTCACAAGCAACTCATTAACGTAGAGTCCGCTCAGCAGCCAATCACCCTTGAGCACCGTCAGGGGGCCGCCGGGCTCCACCCTGTGCAAGGTCAACAGTTCGCCCCGCCCGCTAAAACCGAGTTGCACCGGCCGGAAGGGCTGCAGGCTTTCGCCTAGTCGAGATTGACCACGCGAAGGCGCCCGGGCCACCAAAGAGAGCCGTCCTGCGGCGCGACTTAATGCATCAACGAGCAAGCTGTTCTCGCGGTAGCGCCGAACATGGAGCACGTAGGCGAGTTCTTCACGCGGCGCGGCGCTCATGACCTCGGATACCGCGCGGAAGGCAAGCGTACCCGGCTAACCGCTGCCGAGTTCGATCTGGGCCAAGGCAAATGGATCCTGCGTCCAGGCTTCGCGCTGACGTACATGCGTTTGCAAAAACACCGGTCTGCCCAGCATCTGTTCGAGGGCAGCGCGGGCCGCGATCCCGAGTTCTTTCAGCCGCGCCCCCCTTCGCCCAATCACAATTGCCTTTTGACCGGGCTTCTCCACCCAGATTTCGGCTTCGATGTAGGTGACCGTTGGACGATCTTCAAACGCCGTAATTGCGACGTGAGCGGCATAGGGCAACTCTTCCCCCAACTGCCGCATCAGCTGCTCACGCATCAACTCGGCGGCCAGCGCCCGCTCTGACTGGTCGGTGACCTGATCGCTCGGAAACTCTGCTTCACCGACCGGCATGACCTCGGCCAGCGCCGTCATCAAAATTTCTACGCCGCGACCTTTCAAGGCGCTGATCGGCACAATTTCGACGTCCGGCAGCTGCTCGCCCAGCGTCTGCAACAAGGGCAACAACTGGCGCTTGTCATCCAGGCGGTCAATTTTATTCAGCGCTAGAAAACGTGGACATTTGGCGCTAAGCAACCACTCCGCGACGGGATCATCATCGTTGCGCCAGGCGCGTGCGTCGGCCACCATCAGCACGGCATCCATTTCACCCAGTGCCAAATCAATCTGACGATTCATCAGTTTATCCATGGCCGTTCGCGGATTAGGTTGCCAGCCAGGGGTGTCCGAAAAGACCAACTGCGCACCTTCAACATTCGCGATGCCAAGCACTCGGTGCCGGGTCGTCTGTGGACGGCGTGAGGTGATGGCAATTTTTTGTCCCACGATGCGGTTTACCAGCGTGGACTTCCCCACATTGGGCCGACCGATGATTGCAATTCGTCCACTACGTCCGGCGAGTCGCGCCAAATCCGCTGGGGTATCGGTAGTCATTTCGGCGCTCCGCCTAGGTGTTCGAGAATTTGTCGTGCTGCTGATTGCTCGCCGGCGCGGCGGCTATCGCCATCAACCACCACCGGCGCCAGGCCGGTCACCGCACATTCAATGGTGAAGCAACGACGGTGCTCGGGACCAGATTCAGCAATCGTGCGATAAATGGGCAATGGGAGACCGCGGGCCTGCATGTATTCCTGAAGGGCCGTTTTTGGATCCTTCCACGCCGTGTCCGGCGTTTGAGCGTCCAGACGCGGCTGATACCAACGCAGCACCTCGGCCCGGCAAACGTCAATTCCCCCGTCGAGATATATCGCGGCGATGATTGCCTCCATCGTGTTAGACAGGATTGAATCTCGCCGCCACGCCCCGCTCTTGCGCTCGTTTAGCCCCAAGCGAAGATTGGGGCCTAGTTCGAGTTCTCGGCCCAGTTCAGCAAGCGTACTGCGGTTTACCAGCGAAGCACGCAGGCGCGTCAGCACATCTTCCTGCGTCTGGGGATGACGGCGGAACAGTTCTTCTGCAATGAAAAATCCAAGTAGCGCGTCGCCGAGAAATTCGAGCCGCTCGTTATGCAGCGGGTCTGCGCTTCGGTGTGTCAGCGCCCGTTGCAGCAACGAGCGATCGACAAAGGAATACTTAAGCGATTTCAAATCTGTCGCGGCGCCTATTCCAGTTCACTGGCGGGCAGTGGTTCGAATCGTTTGTACTTCAGGACGATATCAAGGTCACCTAGAAACGGACCGCGTAGTTCGTATTCGAGCGACATCACGCGTTTGTTGCTGTTGGGCGCCTTGGTCACTTTAAGTAGACGGTAAAAATCGGCATCGTCCCAGCGATCAATGTCCGAAACCTCAAACTGCCGGAGGATGCCCTTGACCAGATCCGCTTTGCTCGTCGTGGAAGTTGCCTGCGCTGCCGCCGTTTTAAGGGCCTGGTCGACCTGATACTTCTCGTTGAAGAGCGGGAAAAGTTTCATGCCGATGAGCGCCGAGAACCCAAGCAAGACCGCCCAGAACAGGAGTCCGCTCAGGCTAACGCCAGATTGATCACGCCGTGGTGTGTGCATACAGATCTTTCATGCCTTAGCGAAGGAAAGTGCCAATCCGCCGGAAGTCCGGACCGCCGTCCCAGTTCATCCAAATCATAAAGGCACGCCCAATAAGATTTTCGTCAGGGACGAAACCCCAGAATCGGGAGTCGCGACTATTATCCCGATTATCGCCCATGACGAAATACTGCCCAGGCGGGACCGTTCCCTCCCAGCCAAACCCCTCCTGCTTGGGGTCAACGATGATCTCGTGCGAGCGCTCAGGCAGTTGTTCTGTCCAACGCGCGGCGCCGCTGTGCTGCGTCGCCGACTTCACGCCGATGAACGTCCCTTCGTCACTCGTGGGAACTGGTACGTCGTTCAGTGTCAGTTGGTGGTTTCGATAGACCAGTCGGTCACCCGGCACCCCGATAATGCGCTTGATGAACGGTGTGGCCGGGTTTTCCGGGTAGCGGAACACCACGATATCGCCGCGCTTCGGATTACCAATTTCGATTACCTTGGTATTCAGGGCCGGTAGCCGGATACCGTAGTCAAACTTGTTGACTAAAATAAAATCGCCCACCAACAGCGTGGGGATCATCGACCCCGACGGGATCCGAAAGGGTTCAAGCAGAAACGAGCGCAACACCAGCACCACGAAGAAAACGGGGAAGAACGACTGTGCGTACTCGACAAGCAACGACGGCATTTGACCCGGACCACGCTTGCGCTTGAAGACCGCAGAATCGACTGCCCAGATCAACCCGCTAAGCGCACAAAGCAACACCAATATTGTCGAGAAATCGAAGATCACTTCTGTTTCCTCACGCTCAGCACGGCCATGAAGGCCTCCTGGGGCACATCCACCTTGCCCATCGCCTTCATGCGCTTTTTGCCCTTGGCCTGCTTCTGCAGCAGTTTTTTCTTGCGGGAGATGTCACCGCCGTAGCACTTGGCGGTCACGTTTTTGCGCATTGCCTTGACGGATTCCCGCGCGATGATTTTGGCGCCAATAGCTGCCTGAATCGCCACATCGAACATCTGGCGCGGAATGATTTCACGCATTTTGCTGACCAACTCGCGACCGCGTCGCTCGGCTTCCGTGCGGTGAACGATGATCGAAAGCGCATCGACCTTGTCCCCGTTGATGAGCACATCCACCTTGACCATGTCAGCAGGCTCATAGCGCAGAAAGCTGTAATCCATCGATGCGTAGCCACGGGACAGGGATTTCAGCCGGTCGAAGAAATCGAGCACCATTTCGCTCATCGGGATGGCATAACTGACGGCCACCTGAGTCGCAGCAAAATTGAGCTTCAGCTGGACGCCGCGTTTTTCGATACACAGCGTCATCACGTTACCCAGATAATCCTGCGGCGTGAGGATGTCGGCCTGAATGACGGGCTCGCGTATTTCCGCCACCTCAGTCGGGCCGGGAAGGCGCGCAGGATTATCGATGTTCATGACTTCGCCGTTACGTAAAGCCACCTGATACACCACGGTGGGGGCCGTGGTGATGAGTTCCATGTCGTATTCGCGCTCAAGCCGCTCCTGAATGATTTCCATGTGGAGCATGCCGAGAAAGCCGCAGCGGAACCCAAAGCCCAAGGCTTCCGAGGTCTCTGGCTCGTATTGCAACGCTGCATCGTTAAGCCGCAACTTCGCCAGGGCATCGCGGAAAGCTTCGTAATCCGAAGAATCGATGGGATACATGCCCGCGAACACATTGGGCTTGGATTTCTGGAATCCCGGCAACGCCTCCGTGGCGCCACCCTGCGAAGTGGTGACGGTGTCGCCTACCGGCGCGCCGTTAATCTCTTTGATCCCGGCGACGAGAAAGCCCACTTCGCCGGTTGATAACTTGTCTCGACGAACCCGTTTAGGCGTGAAGATACCCACCTGATCCGCGGTCGCATCGCGGCCGGTAGACATAATGCGAATGCGTTGGCCTGCCACCAACTCACCCTCAAAAATCCGCACCAGCGACACCACCCCCAAATAGTTGTCAAACCAGGAGTCGATGATCAGCGCTTTGAGTGGCGCCGATGGAGAACCGGACGGAGGTGGAATGCGCTGAACGAGTTGCTCAAGCAAATCCGTAATCCCCAGTCCAGTCTTGGCGCTGACCTGTAAGGCGTCAGTGGCATCAATGCCGATGATATTTTCGATTTCAACGGCTACCCGGTCGGGGTTTGCCGAGGGCAAGTCGATCTTGTTGAGGACGGGGAGCACCTCCAGCCCTTGGTCAATGGCCTTGTGGCAGTTTGCGACCGACTGCGCTTCCACGCCCTGCGCAGCGTCCGCAAGGACCTTGAGGTCCACCTGATCGGTGACGCCTTGGCGCCGCGTCGCATCAACGACGCCATTTTTGAGGCCGAACTCGTGGCGCGAAAAATCTGAGACCCCAGCACACCGA
>JAURHQ010000111.1 GCA_030833185.1 Gammaproteobacteria bacterium
CGGATTTGATCCTGGCCGCCACCGACACGGTCAGCGTGGCGCGCGGTGCCACGCTGGCCGGGACGCTTGGCGGGACGACCTCGCAGGGCGTGCTGACGGTGGGGCAACTGGAGACACTGGACGCCGACGGCAATCAAATTGCGCCGCCCGTAGCGGGCGATGGCGCGCTGTTGCGGGTGTCCAGCGGCGCGCCGATTGGCTTCCAGCGGCTGAGCGAAACCGCGCTGTCCGGGCGGCTCGAACTTGCTGCTGGATCAACGCTGTCGGCCACCGGCGCCACGCTGCTCGACGCCAGCCTCGACACCCTGCTGGATGGCACGCTGAACCTGCGCGGCACGCTGACCTTGGGCGCCTCCCGGATCAACCTCGGCACACCTGGCGGCGCAGTCGATGGCCTGGTGTTGCCGCTGGCTCGCCTGCAGTCTCTGGGGCTGGATGAACTCGCGCTGAGCGCGCGACGCGGCATCGACGTGTACGGTGCCGTGAACCTGCGGGTTGATGCCTTGAGCCTCGATACGCCAGGCCTCTACGGTTACGACAACGCCGGCAAGCGCGCCGCGCTGAGCGCGGATGTGCTACGCCTGGCGAACACCTCGGGCGGCGATTATCTGGCGCCGGGCGCTGCGGTGGCGGGCAACGGCACGCTGCAGCTGGCGAGCGGTGACGCGATCGTGACGGGCGAGGGCAGCAGCTTGCACATCGGCGGGTTCGGCAATACGCAATTGCAGGCCGCCCGCACGCTGAGCGGCGCCGGCGACAGTACGCTCACGGTCGACGGCGACCTGACGATTGCCACCGGGCGGATTGCGCCGGAAGGCGCCGCCAAGCTCACACTCGAGGCGAGCGGTGCGCTGGCGGTCACGCGTCCTGCGCGCCGGCCTGCACTGGCCGTGCTGGATGCGATCGGCGCAAGTCTGTCGCTACGCGGTGCTTCCATCGATATCGGCAGCGAGTTGGCCACCCCGGCGGGACGGATCACGCTGACCGCGACGGGCGCGGGTGGCGATGTGCGCCTGCTGAACGGGGCGCGGCTTGACGCATCCGGGCGCTCGCTTGCGTTTGGATCCACCTTGGCGGCGGCGCCCGGCGGCAGCATCGAACTCAGCGCCGAGCAGGGCGATATCCGCGCTTTTCAGGGCGCGGAAGTTGATTTGAGCGGCGGCCTTGCCGGCGGCGATGCGGGCAGGCTCGCGCTGCTCGCCGGGCAAGGTCAGGTGACGTTCCCGGTCAGCGGCGTCCGCGCGGCGGCGGTGGCTGGCGCGCGACAGGGGCAGCTGCGTCTCGACGTCGCGACGCTTTCCGCGCCCGACGCGCTGGGCGATCTGCTGGAAAGTTTCAGCGCCGAAGGCTTTACCGAGCGCCTGCAGGCGCGGGTGCGACAGGGGGCGGTGGACATTGCCGCCGGGACCGTGCTCAAAGCGCACGGCATCGAGATCAGTGCCGACGACGGCAGCCTGAACCTTGCTGGCTTGCTCGACGCCCGCGGTAGCGAAGGCGGTCGCGTGCGGCTAGCGGCGGCCGACGAGCTCACGCTGGCTGCCGGCGCGCGCGTGCTGGCCAATGCCACCGCCCGCGACGGACGCGGTGGCGTGGTTGAACTGCAGTCGGCCAGCGCCAGCGACGGCACGGTCGCTACCGGCGGCATTGCCTTGGCCGCGGGCAGCCAGATCAATACCGCCGCCGGGAGCGACGGCCTTGATGGCCGCCTGCATCTGCGGCTCCCGGAAGCCAGCGTGCTGTCGGTGCTGGACGGCGACCCGAGTAACGATCGCCTCCTGCTTGCAGGCACGTTCACCGGGGCGGGCCCGCGGGTGCTGGAAGGTTTCCGTGCTTACACCGATAACAGTCTCACGGCGGCCGAGGTGCTGGCCGCCCCTGCCAACGCCCGCTACGCCGCGGCGCTTGCCTTCGTTGGCCAAACCGGCGCGCTGGAAACGGCGCTGGGCGCGAACGCGCAGACCAGCAATTTCCATATTCGTCCCGGCCTCGAAATCCGCAGCATGTCCGATGACCTCAGCAGCAGCGCGAGCGACCTCACGCTGAATGCGATCTGGGATCTGTCGGCCTGGCGTTTCAGTGGCGAACCCGGCGTACTGACCCTGCGGGCAGCCGGCAACTTGCGCTTCAACGATATTTTGTCCGATGGCTTTAGCGGCACGCTGGATCTGGCGCGCGCTGCGAGCGGCGTTTCCCAACGCTGCAGCAACCCATTGTCCTGTGCCGTGCGTCCGACCGATCTGCCGAGCCTGCGCAACGACGAGTCCTGGTCCTATCGCCTGGTAGCGGGCGCCGACCTGAGCGCGGCCGATGGCCGGGCTACGCTCGCGGCGCCTGTGATTCGGGCCGCGGGCCGCGAGGTGGGCAACCTGAGTCTCGCCGGGGGTACGGTCAGTGTGCCCCGCGTTAGCACCACCGCGCCGCTGGTGCAGCGCCCGGTGCTGAACGCTATCCGCACCGGTACCGGCCAAATCGAGCTCGCAGCGGCGGGCGATGTGACGCTGGATAATCGCGCGGCGGTGATCTACACCGCCGGCAAGGACACCGGCGAAGGCATCCTGCTCGGCAGTCCCGCCCAGACTGGCGGGCGCGCCACCTTGCAGCAAAAACCCTATCCCAGTCTGGGCGGGGACGTCTGGATTGGCGCGGGCGCTTCGATCAACGGCGTCGACCCGACGCTTGATTTCACGGCCTTCGACGTTGACGTCACCCCCTTTCCCAAACAGATGGTCAGCAGCTGGCTGCTGCGGCAGGGGGATGTGGCGCGATTCGATCTGGCAACCGGCTGGACGGTCGGTTTCGAATGGTTTGAGCAGGGCGTGGGCGCGCTGGGTGGCGGTCTGCTGGACGTCACGGCGGGTAAAGACTTCAACGACCTGTCGCTGTCAGTGGCCGCCTCGGGGCGTCAGATCGGCGGCACGACGGCGAGCACCAGCCGGGTGGAAGTCGTCGGCGGCGGACGCCTGAACGCCCTCGCTGTGGGCGACATCAAAGGCGGGGTGTTTTACGTCGGCAAGGGCGCCGGCGCGATCTACGCCGGCGGGGACGTGACTTACGCCCGGAACATCACGGCCGATTCAGACACGCCGCTACTGCCCTTGCTGGCCGAAGGTGACGCCAGCCTGAGCCTGACGGCCGGCGGCGCGCTGACCCTCGCGGGGGTCATTAACCCGACCTTCGTGGCGCAGGGGCCGGTACAGAAAAACGAAGGCGTCAACCAGACGCGCAACAGTCACTTCATTACCTATGGCGCGGCGAGCGCCGTGCAACTGACCGCGCTGAACGGTGACCTACGCCTGCAGGATGCCTCGGTGATTCGTCAGGGTGGCTTTGAAAACCGCTTCGGACTGGAAGCCGACGACCTCACGCTCCGCCTGTACCCGCCGCTGTTTGGAGCGACCGCCTTCCGCGGGTCCTTGACGGTCGACGCGGCCTTCACGCTTGCGCCATCGTCGACGGGCAATATCAGCTTGCTGGCCGGCGATTCGGTGTTTCTGCAGCAGGCGGTGAACCTGTCCGACACCACGGCGGCCAGCTTGCCGACGGTCGAGAATCCGCGCTCGCTGGCCAACGATGGTGTGTCGACCGAAGTCGCGCAATTGCAGCAGCAGATTTCACCGACCACGCCCAGCGCGGCGCTTGCCCCGGTGCCGGCCCATCTTGGGCACGATGCCACGCCGGCGCGGGTGATTGCGCGCCGCGGCGACGTCACCAGCGGCGACGATGTGCAGTTGTTCCTCTCGCGCCCGGCCGAAATCTTTGCGGGACGCGATGTGTTCAATCTCAATCTGGTCATTGAACACACCGATGCGGCGGACGTCAGCAGCATCCAGGCCGGGCGCGACATGGTCTATCTCACGCCCCGCCTGCCCACCAACACCGCACTGGGCGCGGCCGGTTCGCTTAACGCGACCCAGAACAGCGTGGCGGTCTGGGGCCCCGGGCGGCTGGTGGTCACGACGGGCGCGGCGCTTGATCTGGGCACGGCCGGCGGCGTGGTCTCGCGCGGAGACGAAATCAATGCGGCCCTGAGCGGCGAAGGCGCCAGCGTGTCGGTGTTCGCGGGCCTCGGCAGCGAGGGACTCGACCTGGACGGGTTTATGACGCGCTACTTCGTCTCGGGGAGCGAGTACCTCAGCGCGCTCCGCTTTGACGGCGAGCGGGGCGCGGCAGCGCTGGCGAAACTCCGCACCGCCTCGGCGGGCGCCCAACTGGGCCCGGTGCTTGATGCCTTCTTTACCGAACTCCAACTCACCGGTCGCGCAGCAGCGAAGACGCTCACCCCGGACTACACGCGGGGCGATATGGCAATCAAGACCTTACTGCCGGGCGAGGACTATGCGGGCGATCTGAATCTCTATTTCAGCCGCATCTTCACCACCCGTGGCGGCAACATTGACCTGCTGGCGCCCGGCGGCAGCATCAACGTTGGCCTCGCCACGCCGCCATCCAGTTTCGGTATCAGCAAGGCCGCCGGCGAACTGGGCATCGTGACCGAAGGCACCGGCGATGTTCGGGTCTACCTGAAGGACAACATGGACGTGAACGAGTCGCGCGTGTTTGCCGCCGACGGCGGCGACATCGTGGTGTGGTCGAACTTTGGCGACATCGACGCCGGTCGCGGCGCGCGCAGCGCGATTTCGGTACCCGGTAACGGCTTCCAGTTTGATAACGACGGCAAGCTGACCGTCTCGGTGCCGGCGCCGATTCAGGGCAGCGGGATTCGCGCGCTGACCACCACCCTTGGCCGTGCCTTTGGCAACGTCGATCTCGTCACGCCCCGCGGCGTGGTGAACGCCAGCGAGGCGGGTATCGAAAGCGCCGGCAACATCACCATCGCAGCGGTCGAGGTACTGGGCTCGGAGAACATTAAAGCGGGCGGCGACTCGGTCGGCGTACCGGTCTCCAGTGTGGGCACGGTGGGTGCAAGCGTGGGCGGCGCAGCAGGCGCCGCAAACGCGGCGTCCAAGGCGGCGACGCAGGACGCGACCGGCGGCGAACGGGCACCACCGTCGGCCGGCATGACGGCGCCGTCGATGTCGATTATTTCAGTTGAATTTTTGGGCTTTGGCGCGTGAGCGGGAGCGAATTGATGAGTGTGAACCTGCCCGTCGGCCCGGCTTTACGCGGCCTCCTGTGGCTAGCCTTGCTGGGCGGCGCGCTGCCGTCTCTTGCGGTGGAGCAGAGCGGCGCCGAAGTGGCTGCCGAGGCGGCGGCCGAAGTCTTCGATGTCTGGGAATACCAGGTCGAGGGCAACAGCTTGCTGCCCGTGCAGGACATCGAGCGCGCGGTTTATCCGCATCTGGGCGAACGCAAGACCATCGACAACGTCACGGCCGCCCAGCAGCAGTTGGAAGCGCTCTACCACAGCCGAGGCTACGGCACGGTGCTGGTGGATATTCCGGAACAGGACGTCGTCGGCGGGGTGATCCGGTTGAAGGTCACCGAGGCGACGGTCGGGCGTTTAAGCGTGACCGGCTCACGGTACTTCTCGCTGGGAAAAATCAAATCCGGCGTGCCGTCGCTGGCTGAAGGGAAGGCACCGCATTTACCCACCGTGCAGGCGGAGTTGGCGACGCTCGCCAATGTCTCGCGGGATCGCAGCATCACGCCGGTGCTGAAGCCCGGCAAAACGCCCGGCAAGCTGGAAGTCGAACTGAAGGTCAAAGACGAGCTGCCGGTGCACGGCAGCGTTGAGATCAACGACCGCTACAGCGCCGACACCACGCGCATCCGGATCAGTGGCAGCCTGAGCTACGACAACCTCTTCCAGCGCGGCCACAGCATTGGCGTGTCCTATCTGGTGTCGCCGGAAGACCCGGACGAAGTTGAAGTGCTCTCGGGCAATTACCTGTGGCGCTTTGCCGGCAATAACCATCTGCTGTCGCTGTATGCGGTGCGTTCGAACAGCAATATCGCGACCGTCGGCACGCTGGGTGTGGTGGGCAACGGCACCATCGCCGGCCTGCGCTACACCATTCCGCTACGCCCGCAGGGCAACTATTTCCAGAGCGTCACGCTGGGCTTCGACCATAAGGATTTCGGCGAGTCGATTGGTCTGCAGGGCAATGACAGCGTCAACACGCCAATCACTTATTCGCTGTTTAACGTCGGCTACAGCGGCACCCACTACGGCGAGCAGACGGTAAGCCACTACGACGCGACCCTTAACTTTGGCCTGCGCGGGCTGGGCAACACGGCGAAAGAGTTTGAGCGCAAA
Organism: Gammaproteobacteria bacterium; assembly: GCA_030833185.1. Lineage (GTDB taxonomy): Bacteria > Pseudomonadota > Gammaproteobacteria. The sequence goes on from JAURHQ010000111.1 coordinate 6,218, forward strand.
CGCTTCAGGGCCATTCCGGATTTTTCCTACCTGCAACTGTCGGCCGACCACGAACGATCGCTCTACGCCGGGCTGCGGATTTTCGGGAAGTTGGAAGGGCAGGCGAGCAATTCGCCGCTCATCAGCAATGAATCCTATGCCGCGGGTGGCGTGGATTCGGTGCGCGGGTATCTGGAATCAGAAAAGCAGGGCGATGACGCCCTGAGCGCGAGCCTTGAACTGCGTTATCCGGAACTCCGGCCGGCCGGCTGGAACTGGCTGAAACACGCCGAGCTGTTTGCCTACACCGACGCGACCGGTCTGCGGATTCGGCGCGCGCTGCCGGGGGTTAAAGAGACGGTGCTGCTGTGGAGCACCGGGCTCGGCCTGCGTCTGACCGGCTTTGAGACGGTGAACGCGCTGCTGGTCTGGGGCCATCCGCTGCGCGATTCAGAGCGCACCCGGGCGGGCGACGACCGGGTGCATTTCAGTCTCGGCTACGACTTCTAGACTCACGGCATTTCGTCATCTTTATGTCATCCGCTTGTCACAGTTCCGCCCAACCATAGGCCTACCTTGAAGTAGAAATCGCGTGGAAAACACTTCACCCATGTCCCGAATCGCTGCGCTCGCCGCCTGTCTTCTGCTGCTCTCTGCCAACGCCATGGCCTGGTGGAACGGCGAGTGGTCGTACCGCAAGGCCATCACCCTCGACACCACCCCGGCCGGCGCCAATATCGCGCAGGATCTGTCCGACGTGCCGGTATTGCTTCGGCTGCACACAGGAAATTTCACCCATTTTCTGGATCTTTCTGAGGGCGGTGCGGATATTTCACTGATCGCAGGCGACGACCAGACGCCGCTGGCCTACCACATCGAGAAACTCGACGTGGTCAACGAACTCGCTTTCATCTGGGTCAAGCTGCCACAAGTAAAAGGCAAGTCTGGACCGGCGCCCATCGCCGGCAGCGAGGCCGAGGGGCAGGCCGCCGACGGCAGTAACAAGCTCTATCTGTATTTTGGCAACCCGAAGGCGGTGAAGACGGGCACTGCTGCGGCGACCTACGGGGCAAACGCCGCGCTGGTCTATCACTTCGACGAAACTTCCGGTGTGCCGGCCGACCGTGGTCCGGCCGCGCTGCCGGCACCGAGTTTTAACGGCCAGCCGAATCCGGCGTCGCTGATTGGCGCCGGCGTCCGCTTCACGGGCAGCAGCCAACTCAAGATTGAAGATGCCCCGGCGCTGGCCCTGAATCCTGCCCAGGGCTGGGGTTTCCAGACCTGGGTTAAGATTGATACCCCGCAGGCCAACGCCTTCTTGTTCGACCGCCAAACCGGTACGCAGCGCCTGAGCGTTGTGCTGAACGGCACCGCGGCGAAACTCCAGTACACCGCCGGCGACGGCACCGCCGCCGAGACTGCGGAGGTCCCGCTGACACCGGCCGCCTGGCACCACGTGGCAGTCACCAGCACCAACGGCCAGTTCACGCTGTATGTGGACGGCGTGCCGGCCGGCAACTTCACCGCCGCCGCCGAGCCCCTGACCGGCGCAATCAGCGTGGGCGCCGCGCTGGACGCCAGCGCCGGCCTGACCGGTGAGCTCGACGAACTCCGCATCTACAACACGGCGCCCAGCGCCGACGCCGTCCGCTTCGCGGCAGTGACCGAAGGCGTCGACGTCAAAGGCATCACCTACCTGGCCGACGAAGGCGTGGATGCGGAAGGTGCCGGCGAGTCGGGCGAGGGCCATTCGTCCTACTTCGGCATCATCCTTAATCAGGTGTTCGGCAACGACCAGGCGATTATCGAGCAGTCGGTGATCGGGGTTTGCGCGTTCATGGCGCTGGTTGCCTTCGCTGTGATGATCCTGAAGCAGGTTTATCTGATGCGCTGTCGCACGGCCACCGCGCGGTTTCTGGACGCCTACGAGACGCTCGGCGTCAACGACGGGGCGGGCATCGACGGCCTCTACGAGCGCGCCGGGCTCTACAGCCAGTCACCGCTGTTCCGGATTTATCGCCAGGGCATCAACGAGATTCGGCGCCGTACGCAGGCTGGCGCAGCCGTGCAGGTTAACCAGCGCGCGCTGGTCGCCATCCGCGCGGCGCTGGATGCGGTGATGATCCGCGAAGGCCAGCGGCTCAACGCCCAGATGGTCTTGCTGACCATCGCCATTTCCGGCGGCCCGTTCATCGGCCTCCTGGGCACGGTGGTCGGCGTGATGGTGACCTTCGCTGCGATTGCGGCTTCTGGCGACGTGAACATCAATGCCATCGCGCCCGGCATGGCGGCCGCGCTGCTCGCGACCACCGCCGGCCTCGCGGTCGCGATCCCCTCGCTCTTTGGCTACAACTATCTGGGCTCGAAAGTAAAAGAACTCTCGGCGGACATGCACGTATTCGCCGACGAATATCTGGCCCGTATCAACGAACTTTACGGCGAATAGGCAGCGATACCCATGGCCAGCGCCGGTCCAGAAGACAACGAACCATACGACGACATCAACATCACGCCGATGCTCGATTTGGCGTATGTGCTGCTGATCATTTTCATCATCATGACCACCGCGAGCGTGCAGGGCATCAAGGTCAATTTGCCGCAGGCAAGTTCGGCACCCAGCCTTGCCAAGCCCAAAACCAAGGCGGTGACGATCACCGCCGAGGGCCAGATTTACCTGGACACCTATCCGGTGTCGCTGGAGGAACTGGAACAACGCCTCAGCCAGTTCAAGGCAGCCGATCCCGAACTGCCGGTCGTGGTTAAGGGCGACGCCGCCGTGCAGTACCAGAAAGTAATGGAAGTGCTGGACATGCTCGGGCGGCTTGAAATTACGCAGCTGGGTCTGGTGACCCAGAAGCTGGTGAAATGAATTTTGGCCCAGCGGGATCACGACAAACCGGAAGCCAGAAACTGGCGGCCGCTGGCCATCGGCTTGCTGGTGGGTTGTGCGCTGGTGGCGCTGATTATCTACGGCGCGCTGCGTTTGATGGCGAACTCGAAAACGTCGCCGCCGCCGCGCGAGCAACAGATCATGATCATGCCGCAACAAGCGCCACCGCCGCCGCCACCGCCGCCGCCCAAGGAAGAACCGCCTCCGCCGCCGGAAGAGCAGAAGATCGAAGAGCCGCCACCGGAAGCGCCGCCGCAAGAAGAGGCGGACGCCAGCGACGAGGCGCCCCCGGGCGATGAGCTCGGGGTCGACGGCGAGGGTTCAGGTAGCGGTGACGGCTTCGGCCTGGTGGGTAAGAAAGGCGGCCGCGGGCTCATCGGCGGCGGCGATAGAAATCGCTGGTTTGCGGGGCAGGTGCAGCAGGATTTGCAGCGGCAGTTGGCAGAAAACGAGGAGGCGCGCGCGGCCAAGTACGCCGTGGTGGTGCGCCTGTGGTTCAAGCCAGACGGTCAGGTTGAACGTTACGAATTGAATGGAACCGTAGGCGACCGTCAGAGCGAGGCCGCGTTGAAGCGCGTGCTTGACCAGCTGCGGCTGGGCAGCGCGCCGCCGGAAGACATGCCCCAGCCGCTCAAGCTGCGGATCGTTTCACGTTAAGAGGATGAATGACGAAGTGAGCCGGAACAGACAGGTTTGGCGGGTCTTCCCACTGGTCGTTGGCATGGGGCTGGGGTCGCTTGCCCATGCCGCCAGCGCCAACGAACAGCAGGAACTCCTGCAACTCAAGAACACCGTGGTCAATCTGGTGGACGCGCTGGTCGCGCAGGGCGTGCTGGACAAGCAGCAGGCGGCGGCGCTGATCAGCAAGGCTGAGGCCGATGCCAAACGTCAGGCCGCAGCACAAATGGCGGCAGCGCCGGCCGCCGCGGCGGCGGGAGCGGCGGCTACGGTGGCCACGGTCGAGGCAAGCGCGGCCCCGGCGGTCGCCGGCAAGCAGGTTGTGCGCGTGCCCTACGTGCCGGAATTTGTGAAGGAGGAGATCCGCAATCAACTCCGCGGTGAAATGCGGCAGGACGTGCTGGCCGACGTCACGGACAAGGCCAAAAAAGAACATTGGGGCACGCCCGGCGCGCTGCCCGGCTGGGTCAACGCGATCAAGCTGTCGGGCGACCTGCGCATTCGTAACCAGTTTGACAGCTATGGCGACGGGAACGCCGAAACGCTCGGCGGGCAGAATCTTTACCTCAACGTGCTGCGCGTGAACAGCGCGGGCAGTCTGGCCAGCGCGGGCAACAAGGCGTTTCTCAACACGTCCGAAGATCAGAACCGCTGGCGGGAGCGGGTACGTCTTGGCTTGAGCGCAAAAATTGCCGACCGCTGGAAACTCGATACGCGCATCGTGACCGGCACCTTCGATAACCCGGTGTCGGCCAACCTGACCATGGGCACCACCGGCAACCGGTTTGCCATCCAGCTTGACCGCGCGCTCATCCGCTACGACCGGCCGGATCAGCAGGGCATGACCTGGCTGACGTTACAGGGCGGGCGTATGCCCAACCCGTTTCAGTCCACGGATCTGGTGTGGGATGAGGACCTCGGCTTTGACGGCGTGGCTGCCACCGTGCGTCACGGCATCGATTTCGCAGCGGATGAATTTGACCCCATCCAGCGCGACCGCAAGCTGTTTGTCACGGCCGGTGCATTCCCCCTGCAGCAGCCCGATTTTCAGGCGCAGGACCGCTGGCTGCTGGGCGGACAAGTGGGCGCGAACTGGGAGTTCGAAAATCAGAACCTGCTGACGATGGGCGTGGCCTTCTATGACTACCTCCACATCACCGGCAAGCGGAATTCGCTCTTCAGCAAGGAAAACGACGGCACCGCGCCGCAGTTTCTGCAAAAAGGCAACCTGCTGTTCAACATCGCCAACGGCAATCCGGGCGACGTCCTGTTTGCGCTGGCGTCGGATTATCGGCTGCTCGACGTCACGGCCAGTTTCAATCTGGCGAACTTCGCCCCCTATCACGTGACCTTCACTACCGACGTGGTCAAGAACCTCGGCTTCGACAAGGACGAAATCACCCGGCGCACGGGTGGCCTGACCTATCTCTATCCGATCAGCGATCGCACCCTGGGCTTGCTGGCCGGCGTACAGGTCGGCTGGCCTGAAGTGAATCGGCGGGGGCTTTGGCAGGTGGCGTTCGACTACCGGTATCTGCAACGCGATGCGGTGCTGGATGCGTTCACCGAATCAGATTTTCATTTGGGCGGCACGGATACCCAGGGCTATCGGATCAGCGGGCTCTACGGCCTGACCACCAACCTGTGGCTGCGCGCGCGCTGGCTGTCGGCGACTGAGATTGACGGACCGCCGCTGTCGATTGATTCGCTGCAGGTCGACCTCAATGCGCGCTTCTAGACGCCAGCGTCTGAGTCAGGCGGCGTGGAGCGCGGTGCTCCTGCTGCTGGCCGTCAGCGCATCGGCGGCCGAGGAGGGCGTCGGGTCGGCCCGGGCGCTGGCCAAGGCGCAGGCGCTACTGAAGCAGGTGAATGCGCAAAAAGTGGCGGCCGAGACGGAGCTGGCGAAAGCCCGTCTGGCGTTGACCGAAAAAACGAGCCAGCTGGACCGCGCTACCGCGGAACTGAAAACCAGCAAGGCCGGGCTGGCGGCTGCCAGCACCCAGCTTGAGGCGGCCGACCGTAGCGGCAAGGCGCTGGGGGGTGAACTCGAGAAAAACCGCGCGACGCTCGCCAGCATCCGTGAAAAGCTGGCCGCGCTTGCGGCCCGCCACAAAGAGACCACCGCCAGCCTGCGCGAGACCGAAGCGGCGCGGACGCAACTGGACGCCACACTCGCCGCCACCCGTGCCGAGTTGCAAGACTCGGAGGCAAAGAATCTCGCGCTTTATCAGGCGAATCAGGCGTTGCTGGATGAAATGGGGCGGCAGACGCGCCTCACCCGTTTTTTCCGCGCCGAGCCCCTGACCGGGCTTGGTCAGGTCAAGGTCGAGAACATCCTGCAGGAATACCGCCACAAGCTCGAAGACAATCTGCGGGCCAGCAATCAGGCCCGGGGAGCAAGCGCGCATGAATGAACCCGGGATCGGTGCTGGCATTAACGAGGAGGCGGCCGGGGACGGGCGTCCCCAGCGCGAACTGCGAAAGACCGGCCGCGCCGGTGGCAGACCGCCGCGCCGCCCCATGGTCGACGATATTCAGGACGACGCGCGCCGCAGTATCTCTGTCCGGATTAACACTTCCGACTACGGTCGCTTGAAGGCCATCGCGCGCCGCCTCAGCGTGCGCGAATCGGATGTCTTCAGGCATCTGGTCCGCCTCGGCGTGGGGCGATTGATGCGTGCGCTGGACAGCAATGCGCCAAGTCGCGAGCGCTATCGCTTGCTGGTGAGTCTGGCCGGCGAGCTGGGCGAGGATTTCGGGC
>JAURHQ010000112.1 GCA_030833185.1 Gammaproteobacteria bacterium
GTATTTTGCGGTGCGGCGGTGAGCCTGACGAGGGGCGAGAAAGGGGGGCAGGCCGCGCGCCGGCAGAAACCGGTGACGCGGCCCCCCGCGGTTCGTTAGAACCTTAGCCCATGCGGTGCAGCGCGCAGAGCTTGTTGCCGTCCGGGTCGCGCATATAGGCGAGATACAGCGGACCGAAGGCGCTTTCGCGCACGCCCGGCGGGTCTTCGCAGGTCACGCCGCCGTTGCTGCAGCCGGCCTTGTGCCAGGCGTCGGCCTGCGCCGGGGACTCGATGGCAAAGCCAATGGTGCCGCCGTTGGCGGCGGTGGCCGGCTGGCCGTTGATCGGCGCGGTCACCAGGAACAAGCCGTTGTTGTGCATGTAAATCAGACGACCCTTGTCGTCGACGATCGCGGGCTTGGCGCCCATGGCCGCGAACACGGCGTCGTAGAAGGTCTTGGCTTTGGCGAGATCGTTGCTGCCGATCATGACGTGGGAAAACATAGTGAAGCTCCTCGTTATCGTTTGATGTGCGCAGGGGCAGGCCCCGCGTGGCGGCTATGGTTCCCCACGCCGACCGGAAATGCCAGCCTCCAGCCGGGGGATGCGCTGCCCGGCTTGACCGGGTCCGGCGCTTCCGGCGATTGTCGCGCTACCCATTGAGCAACGAGGGAGCGTGGCGATGCGTGATTCGACTACCGGCGCGGCGGGCACTTGCCCGATGCACGAACTGGGTGCGCGCTTCGACCCTTTCGACGGCGAGCCCACCCGCATCTACCCGCTGTATGCCGAAGCGCGGCGCGCGGCGCCGGTGTTCTACAGCCCCGAAATCGACTACTGGGTGCTCACGCGTTACGAGGACGTGCGCGCCGCCCTGGGCGGCGATCCGGCGGTCTTCTCCGCCGCCAATGTGCTGGATCTGGTGACGCCGCTGTGTCCTGCCGCCGGACAGATCGCCATGCAGCACGGCGTGGTGATCAGCCCCAGCATCGTGGACGAGGACCCGCCCATCCACACCGCGCACCGCAAGTCCCTGCACACGCCGTTTGCGCGCGGCCGGATGCAGGCGCTGACCCCGCTGGTCCGCGAACTGCTGAACGCGCGGCTGGACCTGCTGGTCGCGCGCCGCGAGATGGATCTGGTGGGCGACCTGCTGTTCGAAGTGCCGGCCTATGTCTTGTTCGAGATGTTTGGCATTCCGCGCGCCGAACTGCCCAAGGTGCGGCAGTTCGCGCAGCGCCTGGCGGTGCTGGGTTTTGGGCGCCCGGCCGAGTCCGAGCAGGTGGCGATGACGCAGGGTCTGGCCGAGTTCTGGGACTACTGTCAGGCGCACGTGGCGAGGCTTATCGCGCAGCCCGGCGATGATGCGATCAGCGAGTTCATTCGCGGTCTGGCCGATCCGCACAGCGCGGTGCCGCTCGACCCGGCCTATGTCACGACCGTGACTTTCCAGCTGTTTTTTGCCGGGCACGAAACCACCGTCAACGCGACCGCCGGCGGCATGCGCGCCCTGCTGGAAAATCGCGCGCAGTGGGAGCTGCTCTGCCGGGATCCGTCACTGGTGCCGAACGCGGTGGAAGAGTGTCTGCGCTACGCACCCTCGGTGCCGGCCTGGCGACGAATCACCCGCCAGGCGGTGACGCTGGGCGGCGTTGAGCTGCCCGCCGGCGCACGCTTGCTGGTGGCGATTGGGTCGGCCAACCGCGACGAGGCGCAGTTCGAAGACGGTGAGCGTTTTGATATTCGTCGCCCCAACGCGCGCGACCATCTGGCCTTCGGCTTTGGTCGGCATCACTGTCTGGGCGCAGATCTGGCGCGGATCGAAATGCGTGTGATGCTGGAAGACCTCGCGCGCCGCCTGCCGGATCTCGAACTCATGCCCGGCCAGGACTACCCGTACTCGCGCAACACCTCGCACCGCGGGCCGGAAAGCGTGCGGGTACGCTGGTAGGCGGGTCTGCCGCACAAGCCTTCAACTATTGTGATGAGGTCTGCCGCGAGCAGCGACTGAAATCCCTGCGCCGACGAGCGGCGCTAAGGCAGGCGAAGGCGCAGACGTCACCCGCCCTTTGTCGTTAACATGGCCCGGAACACCGTCGCCCGCGCGCCGCAAGGGTTCGATGCGGGCAAACAGCAATGTAGTACTGGCACAGGAGGTCGCCATGCTGGCGTGGGGCAAACGGGTGTCCAAACCTTTTCGCGATCGCGTGTTGATGATGGCGCAGACGCTGGCGGTCAACCCGGATTTTCTGATGGCCTGCATGGCCTTCGAGACCGGCAGAAGTTTTAGCCCCGCGGTGCGCAACGCCGCCGGTAGCGGGGCCGTCGGGCTCATTCAGTTCATGCCGGCCACCGCCCAGGCGCTGGGCACCACCACCGCGCTGCTCGCGGCCATGAGTGCGGTGAAACAGCTGGACTACGTGGAGCGCTATTTCCAGCCGCGCGCGGGTAAGCTCAAAACGCTGGAAGACGTTTACATGGCGATTCTCTGGCCGGCCGCCATTGGCAAGGCTGACGACTTCGTGTTGTTTGACCGCGCAGATCCGACCTATCCCAAGCGCTACGTGCAGAACGCCGGACTCGACTTCGACAAGAACGGCAAAATCACCAAGCGCGAGGCCGCGGCGGCGGTCCGTCGTCTGCTCGACGAGGGGCTGCGGCCTGTGCATCTTGCCTGAGGCTGCGAAGCCCGGCATCGCGCGCTGCTTGAGGGGCGCGGTGATGGCAGGCAGACCTCGGACAGCGCGCGTATGTGGAAAGCGCTAAGAATCACCACGCTGTTGTTTGTACTGCTGGGCGTGGCGCTGAGCGCCTGGCGGAATGAGCGGAACGCCACCGACTGGATTGGGCCGCTGGTGGTGGCGGTCTATCCAATCAACGCCGACGGCAGCGAGCTTGCCGAGCGCTACCTGCAGGCGCTAGCCGTCGAGCGTTTCGAGCCGGTGTCGGCGTTCATCGCCGCGCAGGGCATGCGCTGGCAGTTGCCGCGCACGGTGCCGGTCGATTTTCGGCTGGCGCCGCGGGTAAACGCGCTGCCGCCGCCCTTGCCGCGTGACGGCAACGTGCTGTCGGTCATCAATTGGAGCCTGCGCCTGCGCTGGTGGGCGTGGCGCCACGATACCTACGCGGGACACTGGAAGCAGGTGCGCCTGTTCTTGCTGTATCACGACCCGGCGCGCAGCCCGCAGCTCGCCCACTCGACCGGTTTGCAGAAAGGCCTGCTGGGCGTCGTCAACCTGTTCGCCAGTCCGGACATGAACGCGCAGAACAATGTGGTGCTTGCCCATGAGCTGCTGCATACCGTGGGCGCGACCGATAAATACGATCCGAGCAGCGGCCAGCCGCTGCATCCCGACGGCTATGCGGAGCCCGCGCGCGAACCGCGTTACCCGCAGCGCTATGCGGAGATCATGGCGGGCCGGGTGCCGGTCGGGCCCGATGAGGCGGAGCAGGCGGCTAGTCTTCAGCAGACGGTGATTGGGGCCAAGACGGCGCGGGAGATCGGATGGTTGCGCTAGCGGTGGTTCTGCTTTGCCGAGGCTGTCCAAGCCAACCGTAAGACCCACACGCAAGCAGAAGAACGGGCGCTACGGCGCGCGGTCGTTCAGCAGCAAGTCCCTCGCCGGGCGTCCGCCCGAGGCAGGCTTGCGCGAGCTGCTGGCTCGGCGCTTGGCCGGCTGGGAACGCTGCGACTCGCCGCCAAATGCCGCCGCCACGCTCATCGTGGCGCTCGATTGCGGATGCTTTCTCGCGTCCACGCACGCCATCGGTCCGTAGCGGAACCCCGACTACGCTAGTCGCTAACCCCGCCGTCGCGCTCGCCGATGAGGCTGCCAAAACCGTCGAAGACGCTAATCCCGAAGGCTTCGTTGCCTTCGGTCACGCCGTCGGCGCGTAGCGGGATTTCGATGCTGGCCGAGGTCGAACCCGCCGGAATAGTCAGGCTGAGAAAGACCGCGGATTCCGAGAGCTTGAGCGGCGGCGAGGGCGGGTCGAAGGAGACCCACTGCTGCCAGACCTCGGGCGGGATGTCGTCGGAGTCCATTTCCGGTAGCGCACCCTCGGGTGCCCGGAAGCTCACCGCGGCGTAGATATCGCCGCTCAGCGGGTTATCAATGCTCACCGTGATCGTCAGCGCGGTGCCTTCGGGGCCGCTCAGGGGCGTCGGCACCAGCCGCATCACCGGCTTGGGGTCGTCCTCGCTAATGAACGCGCCGCCGATGTAGTCGCTCACCAGCCCGCCGCGCTTGGCGAAGAGTCTGAGCGGCACGCTCTGGTCGCCGAGGGGCAGATCGTCGCCCTGGTAAGGCAGGTTGATGATCTGTCGGGTAGGTCCGCCCGGCCGGAACGTGATGCTGGAGAAACTGCTGTCCGCAAAGAAGTTTGCGCCGGGGGTTTCCAGCCAGTAAGTCACGGGTCGCGTGACCGCTTGATCGATACGGATGGGGACGGCGGCGAACTGCGGTCCCGTGCCCCCTTCGATCACGCTGACCGTCTCCACGGTCGCGAGCGGCACAAAGCGCGGTTCTACCTGATGTAGTTCGCGGCCACGCGCCGCGAGGTCGAGCACAAAGGCTTCACCCACCACGCCGCGTCCGCTGCGGCTGTTGATGAGGAGATTGATGGCGACGATTTTGCTGAGGTCTATCCGTGTGAGGCCGGTCAGTTCGGCGCTAATCGTGCGGGCCAGAATTTTGGTGAAAAAGGGGTCACCCGCCTGCGGGAAACTGGGGCGCACGGGTTTGCGGAGTGTGGCCACCCTGCCGGTGGCATCGACAAGCTGCAGCCGGGCATCGATGTCCGGGGTTTCGCCGCCCAAGGCAAGGCGGAGGTCGAGCAGACGCTGGCCCCGCAGATCGGTCGGCGCCTCGAGATTGAAGCGCACGCTGCCCGAACCCCGCCAGGTCAAATGGTCCGCGCTCAGGGCGTTGACCGCGAGCCAATGCGGCGTGCCGCCGAAGGCCTGCGCGACCGTGCCCGGACAGCTCGGATCACCGCTGGCTGAACTGCCGGCGCACCATTGCGCCGTGACGGCGCCGGCGGTGCTCGGGACCCGCGTCTGGCGCGGCCGGTACAACAGCACGCGGTCGGCGCCCAGCGCGCTTGCCTGCACAATCGCCCGCTCGGCAGACAGCGGTGCGCCGACCTCGCCTTCGAGATACAGGCGCATCAGGCGCCCATCAATCTCGGAGAGGCCCCCGTCCTGCCGGGCCAGTGCCCAGCGGACCAGTGCGGCCGTGTAGGTGGCGCCCACCCGTTGCTGGGCGAGGGGGCTAAGACGTTTGCCACTCAGGCTGCCGCAGGCAGGGTCCTCATCGCCGCGACCGGTAAACAGCCAGTCGTCCATTGCCGGTGCGGCAGCGAGGCCTGGCGTCCATTCCGCGTTAAAGAAATTGTGATTGGCACCGCGCACCAGCAGCGCGCTGCGTAAGGCCCGATCGTTGGGCAGCAAATCGCGCGCGCCGTCGATATAAATCTGGCCCTGCAGGTCGGACACGTCGCCATCGCAGTACGGCAGGATGACCAGCGTGGGTTGGTCTGCCGGGGTCTGGGCGCCGAAGGCGGTCGGGGCAATGGGCACCAGCCCGACAATCCGCCAGGGATCAGTGGAGCGACTGTCGAGCGCGGCCCGGGCCACGCCCTCGCCGCCGCGGCTATGGCCGACAAGGATTACCCGGCGCATGTCGAGCGCATTGCGCAGGCGCCCGCCCCACGGGTCACCGCCCCTGCGCGACCAGTCGGCCAAGCGTCGCAGATGGTGTCGAATGAGCGCCGAGCGGGCGCCGGCGCCGGCGTCGTCGATATCGTTGTCCTGGCTGTTAATGCTGTTGGCCGAAATAGAAACGACCACATTGCCCCGCGAAGCCAGCAGGTCGGCAATGGCGTGATAGCCGGCGTAGGAGGGAATGGGCTGCCAGCCGGCCGGGCAGGGCCAGGCCAGCAGGTCGAGCCCGGTCGGTCCTCCCGCAAAACACGTTGCGTGGCGACCATGCAGGATGAGCACCAGCGGTGCCTGCTTCGTCGCGCCGACGCCGACCGTCACCTCGCCCAGCACTTCGCTTGGGACCTGATAGTCAACCAGGCGGAGCGGGGTGAGGCGGTAGGACAAGCGTCGGGTACGGTAGGGGCCGGGGGTGCCGGGATCAAACAGATCGACTGAAGGCGTTGCCAGCGTTGCTGCCGCCTCGGCGCTCACGCTGCTGCGGAGCTGGGCCTCGCTAACGGCGTCGACCCGTTGCGTGCCGCGCCACAACTGAAGCCCCTCGAGCGAGGCCGGCGGGGCGCTGAGGCGGAGCACCGCGTCGCTGCCATCTTCTCGCGCATATCCCAGTCGCAGGTCGTTTTGCCGCACCGTCAGACGCTCGCCGCCCACCGGCAATGGTCGGCTGCCCCGCCAGCGAAGCTCCCAGCCTGCAGTTGTGGGGGTAAGCGCCCAGCGCGGATCGGGGCCAGATGCGACCGCGGGTGGACTTGTGGCAAGCCCAAGCAGCGTCGTCAGCAGGACGAGCGCCAGCACAGCTTTAACCGTGCTGCGCCAGCGGTGCGCGTCCCCTTTGGCTTTCGCGCTAGGCATCGCGGTCCCCAGATGGCGTGAGTTTCTGCTCATTCAGCGGGTGCTTCCTCAGCGCGGGACGCATTAAAGGCAACACCCGGCGGCAGCGACGCTAGTCAACCACCGCCAGGCCGCTGTCAGCAAGACAGGGCTGCAGGCTTCATCCGGATCTGGTCTAGGCCTGACGCGCTGCCTTTTCCGCTTCGTGTTTCGCCGTCACGCTCTCAATGGCCGCGCGTTGTTTCTCGACCAAATCGGTGCGCAGCGCACGTGCCCGGTCGATGGCGTTCAGCGTGGCCTGCGCCTGGCCCTGATAGCGGGGCATCACGTACTTGGCGATGAGTTCGTAGCTGCGCTCGGTGTCCTGCGTATTGGCCCATTCGTGCGCGAGCATCAGGAAGGCGCCGAAGCCGCCGTTTGACTGCGTGTAGAGCCCGTCGATTTGCGCGCAGATGTCGTCCGGCGTGCCAATGGCGCCCATGCCGGATTCGATGACGAAGTCGATCATCGCGTCGACATCGTTGCCGCTGACCGTCATGTGCGGGAGCGCGGCCACGGTCTGGAAATAGCGGAACCAGTGCTCGATGCCGTACTTCACCTGCCGGCGCGCTTCGTCGCGGGTTTCCGCACAGTGCACCATGCCCACCAGCCGCCATTTGTTGCGGTCGGCGACGTGGCCGAACTGCGCGCAGCGCTCTTCCATCACGTTCCAGTGGTGACCCAGCGCGTCGAAGCCGTCTTTCTGCGTGGCGCCCAGCGATAACAGCCCAACGCCATGCTTGCCCGCGAGGCGCGGGCCGGAGGGTGAAGCCACGGCGGCCACCGCCATGTCGAACAGCGGATTGGAATAAGGGCGCAGATGCAGATGCGCATCGCGCAGTTCCCAGCGGTGATTCTTGAAGTTCACCGGCTCATCGCCTTTCAGCAAGCGCACGATGAGATCAAAACCCTGCTCCAGCAGTTCGCGCGTTTCCGACTGCTCAATGCCAATCATGGCGGCATCGGTCGGCAACGAGCCCGGGCCCACGCCCAACATGATGCGGCCGCGGGTGAGGTGATCCAGCAGCACGATGCGCTCCGCAATCCACAGCGGATGGTGATAGCCCACGCTGACCACACCGGTGCCGAGCTTGATGTGCTTGGTGCGCTCGGCGGCAGCAGCAATGAAGACTTCCGGCGAGGCGATGATTTCCATGCCGGCCGAGTGGTGCTCGCCGATCCACGCCTCGTCGTAGCCCAGATGATCGAGATGCTGGATGAGTGCCAGATCGCGCTGCAGGGCCAGCGTGGGGTTGGTGCCGGCGGCGTGGAAAGGCGCGAGGAAAATGCCGAAGCGCATACGATGGGTCATGGGGATCTCCGATAGCAGCAAGGAAAGGCGAACCGGGAAGGCGGGCAAATGAATGCTGGGGGCGTCCGCGTGTTCGGGCGCGCGACAGCTCGCGCGAGGCGCATTTTGCGCGGATCGGCCGGGCGCGGAAACCCACCGCGGGCTTGTCCTCCTTGCGCGGTCCGCACCCTCGGGCCGTCCGTCCGGATGACAATCCTGACCCACAAGGGCTAGCATCGCCACGCGCACTACCGCGCCAGAGGAGCTTCCAGGATGGCCGTTCTGCTGCAAGTTGATTTTCCGTTTGCGGGTCCTTTTGGCAACGACATGAGCGCGGCGCTGGGAGATCTGGCGCAGCACATTGCGGGCGAGTCCGGGCTGATCTGGAAAATCTGGACCGAGTGTGCGACCCAGCAGATGGCGGGTGGCATTTATTTGTTCAGCGATCGGGGCAGCGCGGAAACCTATCTGGCGATGCATCGCGCGCGGCTCACCGGTTTCGGGATTGAGGGCATCCGTGCCGTCATTTTTGACGTGAACCCGGATCTCACGCGCATCACCCGCGGCCCCGCGGATTAAGGCGCAAGTACCGTGAGCGCGCAGCCGGGATCAGCACTGCGTCATTACGTACTCGGCGTGTTGCTGGTGGTTTACACCTTCAACTTCATCGACCGCCAAATCCTGTCGATTCTCATGGAATCGATAAAGCGCGACCTCCAGCTGTCCGACCAATCGCTGGGCTTTCTGTCCGGGTTCGCGTTCGCCGCCTTCTACGCCACGCTGGGCATTCCGATGGCGCTGTGGGCCGACCGCGGGAACCGCCGCAACCTCATCGCAATTTCTCTCGCGCTGTGGAGCGCGATGACTGCGGCCTGCGGTTTGGCGCAAAACTTTGTGCATCTCGCGCTGGCGCGCATTGGCGTTGGCATCGGCGAGGCCGGCTGCAGTCCGCCGGCGCACGCGATCATTTCGGATTATTTCCATCCGCGTGAGCGCGCGACGGCGATCGGCATTTACGCGCTGGGCATTCCGTTTGGCGTGATGTTCGGGCTGTTTCTGGGCGGCTGGATTAACGAAGCCTTTGGCTGGCGCAAAGCGTTTTTTCTGGTCGGTCTTCCCGGCATTGCGCTGGCGCTGCTGGTGCGACTGACGGTGCCCGAACCGCGCCGCGGGCTGTCGGACGCGCGCGTCGACGACGGGGAGCGCCCGTCTTTTCGGGAGAGTCTGCGCTTCCTGCGGCGCCGGCCCGCGTTCCTGCATCTGTCATTCGGGGCGGGACTGGCCTGTTTTCTGGGTTATGGCCTGATCACCTGGCTGCCGGCGTTTCTGATCCGCAGCCATGGGCTCAAAACCACCGAGATTGGTCTGTGGCTAGGCTTGCTGATGGGGGTGGTGGGCGGCATCGCGATGTTTGTGGGCGGTGTGCTGGCCGACCGCCTCGGTCGTCGCGATATTCGCTGGAGCGCGTGGATGGTGTCGGTGGCCTTTCTGGTCGCGATTCCCTTCAGCGCGGTGGCCTTCCTGGTCGAATCTCCGGTGCTCGCCATGCTGTGCCTGATCCCGTCCACCGTTGCCGCCAACTTCTGGCAGGCCAGCACGCTGGCGCACGCGCAGGGGCTGGTGCGACTTCGCATGCGGGCGATGGCCTCGGCCATCTTGCTGCTGATCGCCAACATCATCGGGCTGGGCGCAGGACCGTGGGCGATAGGCGCGGTGTCGGATGCGCTGGCGCCGCGCTTCGGCGCCGACAGCCTGCGTTACAGCTTGCTCGTGTTTGGCGCGCTGGGCGTATGGGTGGCCTGGCATTTCTGGCAAGGCGGCAAACATCTCGCGCACGATCTGGGCCGCGCCGACGACCCGGCGTAGGCCGGCACGTCATCGCTTATGCCGCGGTGGCGGCTTACTTCAGGGTGGAGACTTTCATGATTACCGTTCATCAGCTGGGCCTTGCGTATGTCAAAGCCACGCGCTTTCTGAACCCCCAACGCGTGGCGATCGATGCCGGTGGCATCCGGCACGACCGTTTGTTTGCGCTGGTCGAAGCCGATGGCAAGTTCATCAATTCAGATAGTCACGCTGGCAGCATTCCGCTGCAGTTTGATTACGCGGCAGCGGCCGAGCGCTTCACGCTGCAGCTGCCGGATGGGCGAGAGCTTGAAGGCCCGGCCCACGCCGACGGCGCGGCCTGGACCATCGACCACTACGGCCTGCGCCAAATCGATGTGCAGGAAGTAGGCGGCCCCTGGACCGCCGCGCTCTCCGAGTACGCCGGTCGTCCCTTACGGCTGGTTCGCTGTTTGAGCCGCGGCGGCGCGATCGATGTGTTTCCGGTCACCTTCACCACCACGGGCTCGTTGCGCCAACTGGCAAGCGAGGTGGGCGCGGCCGTCGACGCCACGCGCTTTCGCGCGGGTCTGGTGCTGGATCACCCGGAGCCCTATGCCGAAGACGCCTGGGACGGACGGCAGCTGCGCGTAGGCACCGCGCTGCTGCGGGTGCGCACGGCTGTGCCCCGCTGCGGCGTGATTGGCCTTAATCCGGCCAGCGGCGTGCGCGATCAGGATGTGATGCGCAGCCTCATTCGCACCCGACCCAAAACCGGGTTGCCCGATGGCCTGCTGCCCGGCTACGCCACGCCGGGTTTCGCAACGTATGCGGAAGTGCTGGCGCCCGGGGAAGTCGCGGTGGGGGATGCGGTGGAATTGCTGCCGTAGAACGCTGCAAATCCCCTGAATGATGAATGCAAGCCAGGGTTTGCTGCCTGCGCAAACGGAGGCGCCATCGCGGCGCCTCCTTGCAAACTTCAAACCTGCCCTCAGCCGAGATTACCCAGCAGCCCGTTGAGCTCCTGAATCTTCAGTTCGCCTTCGCGCGTCTGGCCGCCGACTTCCAGGAATTTCTTCATGTTGCGCTGACCGCTCTCAGTGCGGCAGAGCTGCTGGAACAGATAGCTTTCGTCGCGCAACCCCTCCGCCAGCGGCTTGTCGCAGGAATTGATCGCCTGCTTCGTGAGGCGCACGGCTTCTTCAGGGAAGGAGGCGATGCGGTTGGCCAGCCACTCCACGTAGGGACCGGCCTGACCGGGCTCGAAGGCGCGGTTCAGATAGCCCCAGCGCTCGGCGGTGTCGGCATCCATGTCGATGCCGCCCATGATCACCTCCATCGCCCGGTTGCGGCCGATGAGATTGGGCATGCGCTGGGTGCCCGTACCGCCGGGCAGGATGCCGAGCGGCACTTCCATCTGGTTGACGAAGGTCTTGCCGCGCACGCCAAAGCGCATGTCGAAGGACATCGCCAGCTCCGAGCCGCCGCCGCCCACCCGGCCTTCAATCTGCGCGATGGTGACCTTGTTCATCAGGCGATAGCGTTCGCACATGTCGTGATAGAACGCGTTGGCGTAATCCTCGTGTTTCGCCTCGCCTTCGATCGGGAATTCGAGAATCGACGACACATCGAAGTGCGCGATGAAGAACTCCGGGTTAGCGCTGCGGAGTACGAACACCAGCAGGTTGTCGTCTGCTTCAAGCTCCAGCGACAGACGCAGCAGGTCTTCAAAAAGCGGCGGGGTAATCACGTTCACCGGCGGGTTGTTGATGGTGGCATAGGCCACGCGCCCGCGAACCTGAACGGACAGGGTTTGGTAATTCTCGTACGCCATGCTGTGCTCCCTCGTGTCCCGGACTTGGCCGGGTGTTATGGCCGTGTCTTTCGGTCTTGACGTTGTTGTGCCGGAAAAATGCTCCGGTGCCCCGCTCATCCGCCTCGCGCGTTGGCGTGCCGTGCGAGCGTACAGGAAATTCGAACGCAATTTGGCGCGGCGGACTGAAGAAATCGGCAGCCGGCCCAACGAGTAATCGACCTCAATGACGGGCTGAATGAGGGCTACAAGCTGGGAGGTAAAAGATGTGTCGCCAGTTCATAGACGAGCAGGGCCCATAAGCCGATTCCAAGAACGCCAAACACGATTGCCGAGAAGTCTTCTTGATTGAAGCGATGGCCCCTGAGATTTTTCAGCATGAGTTGATTCATGACACTTGCTCCTGCGTAGATTGAAGTGCCGGCTTCTTTTTTTCCGGCTTGTTCGCAGTGTCCGCGCCTGATGTACCGGGAGTGCTTCTCGCTTGTTGCAGATTCGTAAGCAGCGCGCGAGCACCTGACTATTGCTGTCGTTCCGGCACAAACATATAGCCGATGCCACGAATGGTCTTGATCAAACACGGTTGCGCCGGTTTAACTTCGATCTTCTTTCGGAGCCGCGCGATCTGGATGTCGAGGCTGCGATCGAGTGGATCCCAATCGCGATGACGCGTAAGCATCATCAGCTGGTCGCGGCTCAGTGGCCGATTGGGGCGTGCGGCCAGAATCTGCAGGAGGTTGAACTCCGTAGTGGTCAGCGGAATTTCGTGCCCGCTGTCATCAAAAAGTTGATGGCTATCAAGATTCAGCTGTGTTCGCCCGAGTGCGATCACACGGCCCCGACTACCCTGTTGCAGATCACCTGGCCCGTAGCGCCTCGTCAGGTTGTGCAGGCGC
>JAURHQ010000113.1 GCA_030833185.1 Gammaproteobacteria bacterium
GCCTCGGGCACCATCCGCGCCAACTACACCAACGGTCAGACGAGCGCGTTGGGCAAGGTCATTCTCGCCAATTTCGCGAACCCCAACGGCCTGAAGCAGATTGGTAACGCGAACTACGTGGCGACCTCAGGCTCCGGCGAAGTGCAGCTGGGCGAAGCCGGCGCCGACGGCTTCGGCACCATTCAGGGCGGTTCGCTGGAGCGCTCCAACGTCGACATCACCGAGGAACTGGTTGACCTCATTACCGCGCAGCGAAATTTCCAGGCGAATGCGAAGGCGATTGAGACCACCACCACCCTGACCCAGACCATCATCCAGATCCGCGGCTAGTCGAATGCCCGCTAGCCCCCTGCGAGAGTAGCGCCCATGGATAAATTGATTCACGTCGCCCTGTCGAGTTTGCGGCAGGCAGAAATCTCGCAGCGGGTGGTGGCGGCCAATTTGGCCAACGCTGAGACGGTGGGCTATCGCGCCGACAACGACCGCAGCTTTACCTCGGTCTATCTCAATCAGGCCGGCGGCGGCACGGAGCCGCGCGTGTTTGCGACGACGGGCGAACAAACCATCAACACCGAAGCCGGCGCGGTCACCATGACCGGGCGCGACCTCGACGTGGCGGTCGATGGGGACGGCTATCTGTTAATCCAGACCGCCGACGGTACGCCGGCGCTTTCCCGCCGCGGCGACCTTCGCGTGAGTGCTGCCGGTGTGCTGGAAAACGGCAGCGGCCTCCCGATCCTCGGCGATGGCGGGCAAATCCAGGTGCCACCCAACCGATCGATTTCTATTGGATCCGACGGCACCGTGCGCGTCACTCCTATCGATGCGCCGGAAGATCAACCGCCGGTGGTGGTCGGGCGCCTCGGGCTGGTCGCTACCCCGGCGGCCGGCGTGAAGCGGCGAGCAGATGGCCACATCGCCGCGGCCGATGACAGCACGCCGCCCTTCGATCCGGCCATGAAAATTGTCGCGGGCGCGCTCGAAAAAAGTAACGTTAATTCCGTACAAGTGCTGACCGGCATGGTAGAGCTGTCACGCATGTACGAGGCACAAACCAAGCTCCTTAAAATTGCCACCACTTTGGATGAAGCTGGTGCTTCGCTGATGCGAATGCCCGACTAAAAACGCCGCGACTGGCACATGAAATGCTCAATAAGTCCCATCGGCTGACCACAGCATCATGAGGACTAAGCATGTACGAGGCACTTCACGTCGCGCAGACCGGACTCACCGCGCAGAACCACCGCATGGCGGTGATCTCGAATAATCTCGCCAACATTAATACGGTGGGATTCAAGCGCGACCGCGCGAATTTCGACACCCTGCTTTACCAAACCTTGAAGCAACCCGGCGCGCAGACCGCGCAGGGCGCGGAATCCCCGACGGGTCTTTTTCTGGGCACGGGCGTGGCCATCGCCTCATCGGAGAAGCTCTTCAATCAGGGCAACGTGATCAACACGGATAACGCGCTCGATATGGCGATTGATGGTCCCGGCTTCTTCCAGGTGACGATGCCCGACGGCAGCACGGCGTATACCCGCAACGGCGCGTTTACCCGCAACCAGAACGGCGAAGTGGTGACGTCTAACGGCTATGTGGTGAACCCGGCGATCCAGATTCCGGCCGATGCCGCCAACATCACCATCGGACGCGACGGCACGATCAGCGCGACCGTGGGCGGCGACTCGCAGGTTCAGCAGCTGGGTCAGTTGCAGGTCGCGACCTTCCCGAATGCTGCCGGGCTACAGCCGATGGGCGAGAGCTTTTACCGCGAGACCGTGGCCTCCGGCGCGCCTTTGCAGGCGAACCCGGGTGACGCCGGCGCGGGCAAGCTGCTGCAAGGCTCGCTCGAATCTTCCAACGTCAACGTGGTGGAAGAGCTGGTGAACATGATCGAGACGCAGCGCGCCTACGAGCTCAACTCGAAGGCGATTTCATCGATCGACGCGATGATGCGCAACCTGACGCAAAGCACCTGATAAGGAACCCTCGTATGCGCCCCTCATTGCCCGCTGCGCGTTTCGTTTGCGTGCTGGCCTCGGCCCTTGGTCTCGCGGGCTGTGCCAGCCAGCATCGTCAGCAAGAACTGAACAGCAACGAAGACTTCATCGCCCGCTACGACACCATCGTGCAAGGCCAGGAGCAGCGCAGCGTCGGCGCGATCTACGGCCCGTCGGCTGCCGCGTTTCTGCGCGGTGACAAGCGCGCGCGTAACGTGGGCGACATCCTTACCGTTGAACTGGTGGAAAGCACCACCGGCGCTTCCTCCGCCAAAAATGCCGGAAAGCGCTCGGGCAGCCACGGGCTGTCCTTGTCATCGCCGCTGGCCGCTGCTGCCGGCGGCCTGTTAAATACCGTGGCGGCCGTGGTCATGCCTAAATCCACTGCGGCCAGCGTGTCGGGTTCGGCCGAAGACGTGCTCAAAGACAACAAGATCAGCAGCGAACACGCCTTCAAAGGCGAGGGCTCACTCGAGAAGTCGAACGAGATGCGCGGCTTTGTGACGGTGACCGTGGAGCGCGTCTTTCCCAACGGCAATCTGTTCATTACCGGTCAGAAGCGCGTGGAGACCGACGGCGGCGAAGAGTTTGTAAGGCTGCGCGGCATTGTGCGGCCCGAGGACATCCGGCCCGACAACACCACGATTTCAACGCGGGTGGCGCAGGCCGAAATCGCCTTTGTCGCCGCCGGCGATCGTTACGACGTGGCCCGCCAAGGCTGGCTCGGTCGCTTCTTTAATCAGGTTGACCCGCTCTAGGGGAAGACGATGAACGTACTGACATTCCGCGGCGCGCTCCTGCTTGCGCTCAGTGTGGTGAGCGCTCTGCCTTGCGCGCCGGCGCGGGCAGACCGCCTGAAAGACATGGCCACCGTGGCCGGGGTACGCTCCAACCAGTTGTCCGGCTTTGGCATCGTGGTGGGCCTGGACGGCACGGGCGACAAGGACATCGGCGTCACGCTGAACTCCATGCGCGGCATCATTGAGCGCTTCGGGATCTCCATGAGCCGTCAGGATCTGGAAGCTAAAAACGCGGCGGCCGTGATGGTCACCGCCGACCTGCCCGCGTTTGCCAAACCCGGTCAGCGGATTGATGTGACGGTCTCTGCGATCGGCAAAGCCAAAAGCATTCGTGGCGGCTCGCTGCTGATGACGCCGTTGGTCGGCGCGGACAATCAGATTTATGCCGTGGCGCAGGGCCCGGTCGCGGTGGGCGGTCTGGGCGTGCAGGGCAAGGGCGGCTCGTCCCTCAGCGTGAACATCCCGACCGCCGGGCGCATTCCCGGTGGTGCTTCGGTTGAGAAAATGGTGGAGAACGATTTCGCCGGCGCGCCCAGTGTGGTGCTTAATCTCAACACCTCGGACTTCACCTCGGCCAATCGCCTGGTTGAAGCCATCAACAAGCGCTACGGCGCCGGCACCGCAGAGCCGCTGGACCCGACCACGGTGGTGGTGGCGGCGCCGAAGTCGGTGGCGCAGAAAATCGCCTTCGCTTCCGAACTGGAAAACCTGGAAATCGACCCGGGTGAGCCATCCGCGCGGGTCATCGTGAATTCGAAGACCGGCACGGTGGTGATCAGCAAGAACGTGCGCCTCACGCCGGCCGCGGTCTCGCACGGCAAGCTCACGGTCAAAATTCAGGAGGACGTGGCGGTCAGTCAACCGCCCGGCGCGGTGATGACGCCGCAGGGCGGGGTGATTGGCGGCGGCGGCGGGCAGACCGTTGTGGCGCCCAAGTCGTCCATTTCGGCGAACGAGGAGAAGTCGCCCATGTTCCTCTTCGCACCCGGGGTCAATCTCTCCGACATCGTCGATGCCGTGAACAAGGTGGGCACCACGCCCAGCGACCTTATCGCCATCCTTGAAGCCCTCAAACAGGCCGGGTCGCTGCGCGCCGACCTGATTGTGATTTAAGCCAGGTCATCGCCATGTCTATCACCGCCCTCGGCGCTGCGGCGCCCGACGCGTCCACGATGTCCAGTCTCTCCGCGCCAGCGGAGGCTGTCGGCAATGCGCCGAAGAATCTGCAGGAGGCGTCGCAGCGCTTCGAGGCCATGCTGGTCAAATATGTGCTGGACGCGGCCAGGCCGGCCGAGGATGAAGACAACGAGTCCTTGCTCGACAACGACGGCGCGCGGACCTATCGGGGCATGCTGCATCAGGAGCTGGCCCAGTCGGTGGCGACGCATTCGCGGCTCGGCGTGGCGGAAGCCATGCAGCGACAGTTGGGTGGCCCCGGCGCCGCCCCCACTGGGGACTAGGCCATGTCTGACTTGATGAGCGTGGGCCTGTCCGGGATTCTCGCCTCCAAAACCGCGCTGACCGTGACCGGCGAGAACATCGTCAACGCGAATACCGAAGGCTACTCGCGGCGGGCGGTCGACCTGCAGGAGGCGCGCGCGGCCGGCAACGTGTCGATGGACGCGACCCAGGCGCGCACCGGCAACGGGGTGCGTGTTGAAAACCTCAAACGGGCGCAGGACAGTTTCCTTGCCGGCACCTTGCGCATCGCTACCTCGCGCGCGCAGGAACTGGACACGCTTTCGGGTGAGCTGTCGCAAGTCAGCGACATTCTCAGCAACACCGACACCAATTTGAGCGGCCCGGCCAATCGGCTGTTCGATGCCTTCGCGCAGCTCGCGCTGCAGCCGGATGCCGATTCCGCCAAGCAGTCGGCCTTGATTGAAGCCAAGAACTTTGCGTCCTCCGCCAGTGAGCTCGCCAAGTACGTGGAAAGCCAGCGCGACCACGCGCTGACGCAGATCCGGGATGCACTGACCTTCGTCAACAATCTTGCGACCGCCTTGGGTGGCATCAATCAGGAACTTGCGCGTAGCGTGGCCGGTTCGAGTAACAAGGTCGGCTTGCTGGACGAGCGCGACCGTCTGCTGACCAGCCTCGCCGAGCAGGTGCGCTTTACCGCGCAAGAGCGCACCGACGGGACGGTGGATCTCTATCTGGGCGACAGCAATGCGGGGCGGCCTTTGCTGGAGGGATCTAAAACCGTCGCACTGGCCTTGCAGCAATCCGGTACGCGGCTCGATTTCGTGCTCGACCCCTACGGCAGCCCGCAGATCACTTCGCAGATTACCGGTGGCCGAGTCTCGGGCCTGCGCACCACCTACGAGATGTTGGGCCGCACGATAGATGGCGTAGACACGCTGGTGCGGGGGTTCGCCGACGCGGTCAACGAAATCCAGCAAAGCGGTGTGACCGGCGAAGGCCTGCCCGGCGACCCAATCTTTTCCTTAACCGGTATCACGATCACCGCCGCGCCGGCCAATCTGGGCACGGCGAAGCTCACGGTAGCGCTGAACAAGCCAGAGCTCGCGCTCAATCAGCGCCTGCGGGTGAAATTCGACGACGCGGGCACGCCGACCCTTACCCAGGAATCCGGCGCCGTGCTGGCGCGCGGATTAAGCGCGATTGAAGACTACGGCGTGAAACTGGTGGTCGAAGGCACGGCCTCGCGCGGTGATGCCTTCACGCTCGACTTTATTTCCGGCGCTGCGAAATCCATAAAGGTTGCGCTGCTATCCAGCAACCAGTTCGCGACCGGCAAGGACATGCTGATCGAAACCGCGACCACCAACCTCGGCACCTCGGTCTTAAGCGTCGCGACCGCCGTCGAACGTCCCAGCAGGCCGGCCGGACTCGAGCAGATTTTCAGCAACACGCTGACGGCGGACCGTCTGGTGCGACCACTTCGTCCCGGCGCGCTGACGACCATTCCAGCGGGCATCAACGACCTGACCCTGCGCAGCTTCGACCAGCCTGATCTGGCGACGGTGAATCTCTCGGCTGCCGACCTGCAAAATCTCCACAGTCTGGAAATCAAGCTCACCGACGGCCGCAGCGTGACCGTGGATTTGACGCGGGCCGACCGCTCCTCGCTGCAGAAAATTGTGGATGGGCTGAACCGCGCACCGGAAATGGCAAGTCTTGGTTTCGTTGCACAGCGGCGCGGCGACGCCCTGCAGATCGTCGCGCCTGGCGCGGGCAGGCTGGTGGGTCTCAATTCGGCGCCCTCGGGCAGCGTGGTGCTGCGTGCGGCGAATGGCAGCGCCTTGTCGAACGCGGTGTCGCTGGTAGCCGGCGAGCGCGGCGACGCCGTGCGGCTCTTTACGCGCGATGGCGTGCAGGTTTCTGGTCCGCCGATTGCGGACAGCGAAGCCGCCGCGCTGCTGACCGTCCAGAACGGCTTTGCGGTGGGCGCCCGCTATGTGCCTCCCGCCGGCAGCGGCAGCTATCGCGGCCTGACGCTGTTCCAGCTGGCCTATCCGGACGGTGTGAATGCGACCCAAACCGCAGGGGCTGGCTTGGCGAGCGCCAGTCTGCCGCTGGACTGGGCCGCGCACGGCGCCGGACCGGTGGTCTATAGCGAGGGCACCGCCTATCCCGGCCGCACGGCGACGCTGACCTTGACCGCGCCGGATGGCCGGATTTTTACGGCGATGCCCCGGCCAGATCTTCTCAATCAGGGCGACCCGGCCAGCGCCGGGCGCGCGTTGCTTGACGCGCTCAACGCGCAGGGCGCGAGTGCCGGTCTGGTGGGTGATCTGATCCCGGCCGCGTCCTCGGGTGCGTCGGCGACGCTGGACCTCACGGTCTCGCTGGGTGCGCGAAGCTTTACCGTGCGGGTGAACGCCACGGACGACCCGCCGAACTACGCCCGCGCCAGCGTGACGGTCATCGCGCTCGACGGCGGTGAACCCAATCTCACCGGCGGCATTTCGCAGGATGGTCGCCTGGTCCTGAACGCGCCGCGCAGTCTGGCCGGCGAACGGCTGCTGCTCGGCGGCAATAGCGCCGCGACGCTGGCGGCCTTGGGCATGAATGGCGTAGGCAGCAGCCAGTTATCCGGTACCACGGTCACCGCCCTCCCGGGCAGTGGCAGTAGCTTTCAGGTGACGCTGGGCGGCCAGACGTACACGCTCACGGCCAACGGCAGTAATGCGCTGGATGTGACGGATTCGGCCGGCGCAAGCAGCAGCGACCTCGCCGCGAGTTTCGAAGCCGTGCCCGGCGGTTACCAGTTACGTCTGAAGACCAGCCCGGCGCTGGCGGGCACCGCGGTCACCAGTACCGGCACGGACGCGGGCGACTTCGGCTTTACGCTCATCGATGGGTTTAGCGCCCGAATCGATGCGAGCGGGCTCAGGCTCTCGGCCGGTAGCGCCAGTCCCAACTTGAGCGCCCATCTGGCCTTTACCTCGCCCATCGCCAGCGAAGTCCGCCTGCAGGGCCCGTTACCGGAAGATCTGCTGTTAGTCAGCGCCCGCGCGGCAGGGGCCGGCATCGGGGCCGAGTGGCAGTCCGTCGATGCGAGCTACACGCCGCCCGCGACCAGCGTGAAAATCAGCGTCTCGAGCCCGGACGCGTCGCAGCCCACGCGGCTGTTGCTCACCTTCACCGACGAAACCTCTGGCGATGTCATCGGAACCCGCGAAGCCACCCGCACGGGCGGTGCCTTTTATGTGAACGGGAAGGGATTCAATTTCACCGGCGGCTTGAGCGGCGGTCTGACCGCGGGCGACGAATTTCGCGTCGAGTTTGGCAAAGGCCGTCCCGGCGATAACCGCAACGCTGCCGAACTGGCGGCGCTCGCCAAGCGCAGCCTGTTTGGCAGCGGCAGTGCGTCGTTTCTTGATCTGGTGAACGCGGAGTCGGCGAAGCTCGCCAACGATGTGCAAATCACCAAGACCTCCCTCACTGCGGCAGAACTGACGCGGGACGAAATCGCCGCCAAATACGCGGAGAAAACGGGCGTCAATCTCGACCAGGAAGCGGGCGATCTGGTGCGCTATCAGCAAGCCTATCAGGCGGCCGCGCAGGTGCTGAACACCGCCAAAATACTCTTTGACGCGATCCTGCAGGTTCGCTAAGCGACGGAGTCCTCATGCAAATCCCCACCAGACAATTCGCTGAAACGCAGCTGCGCTCCATGTCTTCCCTGCAGCGCGAACTGCAGGACATCCAGATTCAGTTGTCGACGGGCAAGAAGATTCTGCACGCGTCCGACAATCCCACCGCCAGCATCGAAATCGCCCGCATCGACAATCAGGCGGCGGTGCTGGCGCGTGACAAAAACGCCCTGCAGTTCACCAACGGCCGGCTTGGGCTGGAGGAAGACATGCTGGGCGAATCGATTTCGATCGTGCAGCGTCTGAAGGAGCTCGCCATTCTGGGCAATCGCCAGATCACCAGCCAGGATCGGGCGAATCTCACCGCCGAAGCGCGCCAGCTCGAGGGCGCGCTGGAAGACCTGGCCAATACGGCAGACGAATCCGGTCACTCGCTGTTTGCCGGCTTTCGCACCAACCTACGCGCCTTTGCCGAGAACCCGGACACGGGCGTGGTGGAATATCAGGGTGATAGCGGCACGCCCGTGGTGCCCGGCAACGAGGACACCACGCGCAGCGTTGACCACGGAGGAAGAATCTTTGGCGGCGTGCGTACCCGCACCGGACTGACCGATGCCTTCACGGTACTCGGTGCCTTTATTACCGCGCTGGACAGCGGCACCGGCATAGCCGACGCCCAGGTCAAGCTCGATGCGCTGGCCGAACACCTCAATACCAAGCAAACCGAGGTCGGCGCGGCACGCGCGGCGATTCAAACCCGCATTGGCTTGTTTGCGGGTAAGGAGTCGGCACTGGCGGCGCGACGCGAACCGCTGGCAAAGCCGGTGATTGAGCAGCTGGGCACCAAGCTGCAGCAGGGCATCGCCGCGCTGACCGCCGCCCAGCAGTCGTTTATCAAGACCATCGACCTGACGCTGTTCAAGTTCCTGTCCTGAACCGACAGCCCGCTTTAGGAACGACGAGATGAACTTGCGCGAGCCAGAGACTGCGACGGGACCAGGCCCGCAGCGCCTCAGTAGTTGTCTTCGCTGTCCGGCGACGGGAGACGACCGATGCTTTGGAGGAACGGCGTGAACAGCGCCGAGAGTTCTTTAATGCTGCCGGGATTCCAGTCTTCTGGCGTGGTCAGCGCCGCGCCGTTTTTGAGCCCGAAACAGAACTGGCGGAAGGCGCGTAAGCCTTCCTCCACCCGGAAGCGGCCGGGGTCTTCCGGATCGAGCACCGAGCCCAGCAAACGCTTCAGCTTGCGGGCGGACCCGTCGGTGTTGCTGGTCAGCGTGCTGGCGGCATACGCCCTTAGGACGGCCGGCGGATCCGGCGCTTCAAGTTTCACCAGTGCGCTAAGCATTTCGGTGGCCAGCGCGGCTAAATCTTCGGTGAGTTTCAGGTCATCGCTGTACAGGCCATCCAGCGCAGCGCGTGCGTCGACCAGCATGTCTTCCAGTGGTGTATCGCCCTCAAGAAACTGCAAGGCCGCGATGGCGGACATGCTGCGAAACAACCAGTCGGCGGGGCTAGTCTTGGCCATTGGATTAAACGTGAACTCGTGCGCTGGGGTCGCACCATTACAAGGCACCGCGCTAGGCACGTCAATCACACACCCCACCACATCGGGGCATCGCTTCCTCACCAAGTTGGAGGAGAACGCCTGTGCTCCATGTTCCGATGCCGCATACGCTCCCCTTGCTCGCGCGCTCGCGCTCAACGGCTGAATAACCTCATGGCAAAAAAAGGCGAAGACAAAGAACCCGAACTCGCGCCAATCATCATCAAGAAGATTCAGGCCGGCCACGGGGGCGCGCACGGCGGCGCGTGGAAAATCGCCTTGGCCGACATGATGACCGCCATGATGGCCTTCTTCCTCTTGATGTGGCTGCTGGGCGCTACCAACGAGTCGCAGCGCAAGAGCATTGCGGATTACTTCAAGCCAACGCCAAAAAGCATTGTTGATCTCGCCAAAGGCTCGGGCTCGAACGGGGTATTCGGCGGGCGCTCCATGCTCGACGACCAGGGCCTGCCGAACGCCGCGATGCAGACCAGCATCTTCGATACCGCGACCCCGCCGCGCATGGGCGCCGACGGGCAGGACGCAGCGGATGGCGGCAGCAACGACGGTGAAGCTGGGCAGGGCGGCAAAAACGCCGAAGGCGAGGCGAGCAAGCAGGGCGCGGACAAGCCGAAGACTGAAGCAGAGAAAGCCGCCGAGGCCGCCGCCAAGCGGGCGGCAGAGGAAAAAAACTTTGCCGAAGTGGAGGAAAAAATTAAGGCCGCGCTCGCTTCAAACCCCGAATTGGCCGGGCTTGAGGGCAATGTCAAAATCACCCGCGACAAAGACGGCTTGCATATCGATCTGGTGGATCAGGCCGACTTCTCCATGTTCAACCTGGGCACCGCCAAGCTCCTGCCCAGGGCACAGACGCTGTTGAAAGCGGTGGCCAAGGTGGTGGCCAAGGTCCCCAACAAGGTTGCCGTGCGGGGACATACGGACAGCTTCGGTTTTTCGGATGCCAAATCCCGTAACAACTGGACGCTTTCTGCCGACCGCGCTGAGACCACCCGGTCGCTGCTGGAGTCGTCTGCCATCTCGCCTGACCGCTTCGCGCGCATCGAGGGCGTGGCGGACTCCGACCCGGCCGTGCCCGCAAACCCCTATGACCCCCGCAATCGCCGAATCAGCGTCACCCTGCTGACCGACGACCCGGCGGCCGCACCCTGATGAACTTCTGCGTTCTGACCCATAGCCCGCGCCGCATTCGGCGCGTCGGAGAAATGTATGTTTAGCGTGATTGGACTGGCAATCGTCATGGGCGCCGTGTTCGGCGTGTTCGTGGCGCACGGCGGTAATCTGGAACCGATTATCCATGCGGCACCGGCAGAGCTTGCCTCGATTGGCGGCGCCGCCATCGGCGCGATGGTCTGCGGCAACAGCCTGGGCACTATCAAGGCGGTCGGCGCCGGCTTTGGCAAAGTGTTCAAAGGGCCGGTCTATCACAAGCAGGAATATCTGGACGTCATCTTCCTGGTGTCGAAGCTGATGAAGGTCCTGCGCAGCGACGGCCCGGTGGCCCTGGAGTCGCACGTGGAAAGCCCGGAGTCCAGCGCGATTTTCGGCGAATACCCGAAACTCCTGAAGGACGACGACCTCATCCATCTGATCGCCGACACCATCCGCCTGATGGTGGTCGCCTCGGGCAATCTCAATCCCTACGCGGTTGACGACGTCATGGATAACGCCTTGAAGAAGCATCACCACGAAGCGCTGGCGCCGGTGGAGGCACTCGAAAAAATGGCCGGTGCCTGCCCGGCGCTCGGCATCGTGGCCTGCGTGTTGGGCGTGGTGAAAACCATGGGGTCCATCAACGAGCCGCCGGCGGTGCTCGGCGCCTTGATCGGTAGTGCGCTGGTCGGCACCTTCATGGGCGTGCTGCTGGCCTACGGTGTTATCGAGCCGCTGGCCAACCGCATGAAGCAGGTCATCGATGAAGACAGCGAGATCTATCAGGTGGTCCGCCAGATCATAGTGGCCAGTCTGCACGGCCATCCCCAGCCGCTGGTCATCGAAGCCGCCCGCTCAGGCATTGGCCATCACAACAAGCCATCCTTTGGCGAGGTGTTTGACGGCCTGCGCGGTAAGTAACACCGCCCTCATCTGCTGGATAAAAGGCCCGCACCCCTGCGAGGGGGTGCGGGCCTTTTTGTTTGTGGTCTACGCAGCGAAAGATTTTCGACAATATTTTCTCCATCGCCCTAAACAATTCCGGATTCGGTCGTCTTCTCGATTCAACAGGGCAATCGTGCCCCCGGAACCAGGACCGCCCGAAGCCCGGTCCTAAAAGGAACTGAGATGACCGTTATCAACACCAATATTTCTTCCATTCAGGCCCAGACCGCGATGCGCACCACCCGCGCCTCGACCGAGAAGGCGATGGAGCGTTTGTCGACCGGCCTGAAGATCAACTTCGCCGGCGACGACGCCGCAGGCCTCGCGATTTCCTCGCGCATGACCTCGCAGATCAAGGGCCTGAACATGGCGGTGAAGAACGCCCAGGACGGCATCTCGCTGACCCAGACGGCCGAAGGCGCGCTGGGCGAAGTGCAGAACATGCTGCAGCGGATGCGCGAACTCGCGCTGCAGGCGGCAAGCGACACCAACAGCGCTGACGACCGGGCCTACCTGCAAACCGAACTGAAGGCGCTGTCGACCGAAATCGACCGTGTGGCCGCGACCACGACCTTCAACAACAACCGGCTTTTCTCCGGCAGCGACTTCGGGTCTTTCTCCGGCAGCGGCACGCCGACGGCGCCGTCGACGGTGACGCTGAAGATTCAGGTCGGCTCGAACACCGGCGCGAGCGACAAGGTGGAAATCACCTTGCAGGAAACGAGCGCATCGGTGCTTGGGGTTGAGGTGGCGGCGGCTGGCACGGCGGCGACGGGTAACGAGCTT
>JAURHQ010000114.1 GCA_030833185.1 Gammaproteobacteria bacterium
CACCCGCTGGTAGTTCTGCACCAGAAAGCGCTCGACGTGCCCGCCGCCTTCGAGGCCCTTGTTCAGCTTGCCCCGGGTCCCCGGCGCCGCCGCCCGAATGTAGTTCATGGTCAGTTCGTCATTGCGCCAGCCGTAGTACTGCCAGCGGTGGATGCGGTTCCACGCCAGCATCAGCCCCGCCTGCTCCGGCGTGGCGGCCTTGAGTTGCTCATCCGAGAACGGCCGCCCGGCGGTGTAGTTCTGCAGGGCGCCATCGCCGTCGATAGTGGCTTTGCCGAGGAACGCCTGGGTCGCTTCCGTGTAGCTCACGTGCGGTTCGATGTTGGCCGTGGCCTGAATCTCCATATCCACTTCGGGAAACAGGAACTCCTCGGCGTAACCCGGCGGTTGCAGGCTGGAAATGACCGCCGCGTCGTCGGCGCGCAACACGCGCCCGGCGTCCGGTAGCACTTCCGGCGAGGGCTGGCCCACCCAGTTCAGCACGTCGTCGCGGGTGGTGGCGAACGCGCCCTGCGCAAGCGCGCTCAGCAAGAGCGCGCAGGCGGTTTGTTTGAGGCCAGGTAAAGACATAAAAACTCTCTGTGATGCGGGCACCGGTCAGCGGCCTTCGGTCAGGCGGGACAGGCTGAACGTGCGGTTGATTTCACGCTCGCTCATGGTGGGAAACTCGGTCGCCGAGGTCGCGCGCGCGATGGTGGTGGTCTGATTGCTCACGTCGAAGGCGATGCTGCCGCGCCAGCCGCTGACCGAGGTTTCCAGCGCGCGTGCCGGCGTACTGTTATCCGGCGTCGGCCGCTGGTAATGCGTGACCAGTACCCGCCATAGGGCGTTCTTGCGGTCGAGCATCAAGGCCATGGTCGGGGTATAGGTCTGCTGGTCGATCAGGAGGAACTTGGCCGACATCGGATGTCCGTCCCAGCGCGGCTTGATCTCGACCACAAAACAGGGACGCACCTCCCACTGGTCGACCGCGACGTTGCTCAAAGGACCACCGAAGCGGAGCGTCTTCTCGCGCGAGTTGGACACGTGCAGCACCGTCTTCTGCCCGCGATAAATCCACTCGTAGTCCATCACGCGGCCAGAGAAGCCTTCAAAGTCATCCAGCGTGTAGTTGGAGCCCATGAAGTTGTCGGCCCGTTCCTTGGCCGAGAGGCGGCGCACCCGCCGCTGGGAAGGCAGATAGGAGTTGACCTGATCTTCTTCGCTGGCCTGCAGCGCGCGCTCCACCACGAAGGTGGTGCCGGCCACATCGAAAGGTTCGACAAACGAAATCAGATCCTTGAAGTAACGGCCCGCGCTGTCGTTGGCGTTCACGCGATATTGCTGCTCGGGCAGCATCGCGAGATGGTTGAGATACACCCGGTGGTAGAACTGCACCAGTTCGCGCTCGGCGTTGCCGCCGCCTTCCATGCCACCGGCCTGCGTGCCACCCCGAGCGCCGTTGGCGGTCGGCTGCACGTAGACCATGTCCAGCGTCTTCACGCGATAGCCGTAGTACTGCCAGCGATAGACGTGATTCCACGCCAGCATCAGGCCGGCCTCTTGCGGCGTGACGTCGTCGAAACGTTCGGGATCGAAAGGCGTGCCGGCGGTGTAGTGCTCTACGCCGCCATCGGCGCCGAGCACCGTCTTGCCCGCGTTGGCCGCGGTGGCGTCCTGATAGACCTGCGGCGGCGCGTAATCGCCGGTCGCCACAATCTCGAACTGCACGCCCGGCGCATTGGCCGCATCGTAAAAGCCCGGGGCCAGCAGGCTACGCAGCGCCTCCAGCCCCTCGTTGCCAACGGTGGTGCCGGGCTCCGGCAGCGCGGCCGGCGCACTCGCCAGCCAGGCTTCGATCGCCTCGCGTCCCTGCGCGCCCTCTGCGTGCGCCGCGCCCTGCCACATGAGGCAAGCCAGCAAGCCCAGCGTTACGCTTCCTTTTGTTTTCACCACGTCTCTCCCCTCTGCTTTCTTTTAGATGCCGTCAGACGCGCCGTTCAGGCGGCCTTGGCCCGCAGGGCCTGATTGACCCGCGGCATGACTTCCTGCGCCATCAGGCGCATCGAGTTCCGCATGTCGCTCTTCTGCTGCCAGTCGTGCGCCGCGTAGAGCAAGGTGCCGAAATGACCGATCTCCTCGCGCAGTTCCAGCAGCTTGCGCGCCACGGTGTCCGGGCTGCCGTGGATCACGCAGGCGTCACGCAGGGCTTCGGGCTGCAGTTGCGCCGGGTCGTCGCCGGCCTGCGCCACGAAGGGCGCGCGGTAGTTGGAGCGATCGAAGATTGCAAAGAGATACCGGTAGTAATAGTCGTAAGCGCCGTTTTCTGCCTTCACAAAGCGCTCGGCTTCGACATCGGTGCTGGCAACGTAGACGCTGCGCGCCACATGCCAGTCTTCGGGATTTGCTACGCGCCCGGCGGCAGTTGCCGCCGCCGCGTAGGTCGGCCAGTGCGTCTTCAGCGACCAGGTCGAGATGAAGTTGGCTGACACCGGCAGATAGCCGCGGGAACCGGCAAAGGTCAGCGAGCTCGAGTGCGGGCTCATGGCCGAGATGCCGATCGGCGGATGCGGCAGCTGCAGGGGCTTCGGCACATAGCCCAGCTTGATGTCGTGATGCGTCCATTCCTTCATGTCGATCGTCCAGTACTTGCCCTGGATGTGGTACGGCGGTTCGGTGTTCCACATCGTCAGCATCTGGTCGAGCGACTCTTTCATCATCTCCATGCGGTCCTTGTCCATCGTGCCGAACAGCTCGAAGTCGGACAGTAGACCGCCGGGGCCCACGCCCATGATGAAACGGCCGTTAGAGAGATGGTCGAACATCGCGGCCTGCCCGGCCGTCACCGCCGGGTGGTACTGCGGCAGATTCATCACGCCGGTCGCGAGCTTGATCTGCTTCGTGCGCGCGATCAGGTTGGCGTGGAAGATCAAGGGGGACGTGATTTGCTCCACCTTGGAGGAATAGTGTTCGCCGACCCAGGCTTCGCTGTAGCCAAGTTCATCGGCGAGCACCACGGCTTCGATGTCCTCGTCCAGCGTCTCGTGGTAATCCCGGTCGATGTGATGCAGCGGCATCATGAAGTAACCCAGTTGCATGGCGAATCCTCGTCAGGTGTTGCGGCTACCGCAGGCTAAGAGCCGAACCGGCAAAGTTCAAGGCGCGGCGGGTGATTCTTTTGCGTCAGGTAATTCTTCGCGTCTGCGGCCGGAAAAGAATCATCTATTTAGGGGGCGAAGCTGCTTTGGCCGCGTCAGTTTTCTTGACAGAGCAGCGCCTCAAAAGCCCGGTTTTTCCGGCCTTTTTTACATGCCACCCGCGCCACCCCGCCAATTCCGGGCGGCTGGCGCTGGCACGACTCTGGCAATGCCCCCGTTGACGCCGGCCTGTCAACGCGGCGCGCGTTTACCCCTATCCAGGAGAATCCGATGAATATCTTTCGCTTAACTACGCTGGGCACTGCGCTGGCGCTGGCCTTCGCTGGCAATGCCTATGCGGGCGCCGTGATCTACAACCCGGCCGGCACGCTGGTCATGGGTATCAACGACAATGGCTCGCTTAACTTCGGGAGCGGTGTCACCACCAATGGTGGCAGCGATATCGCCGCCGACGGTTCCGGCGGTGGCGCTGGCTCGGCCGGTATCGGCTTCAAGTTTGCCGACGGCAGTTTCCGCGACGCGACCTCGCCCGGCTGTTTATGCGAAGGCTGGGGCGTGTCGGTTAACGGCACCACCAGTGGCTATGCCAATGTGACCACCGATGGCGGTGGACATAACCTGAGCTACGGGCCGTTGGTCACCACCGCCTCCACTGCCACCGCGGCCACTTCCCTGACCAGCATGCCGGGGCTAACCGTCACGCAGGCCTATCAGCCGGCCACCAACGCGAGCAGCGCGCTCTATCGCGACCATGTCACCATCACCAACCTCACCGGCGCCACGGTCACTGACCTCAAGTACGTGCGGGTAATGGACTGGGATGTGCCACCGACCGAGTTCAACGAATACGTGACGATCAAGGGCGCGGTGACGACCACGCTGCTGGAGGAATCCGGCGATAACGGCTTCAACACGGCGGATCCGCTGGCCGGCTTTTCCGACCGTTTCGGCCTGTGCCACAACGTTGATTGCACCGACGCTGGCGCACTCGACCACGGCGCCTACTTCCGCTTCAACTTCGGCTCGCTGGCCGATGCGGCGATCTATGAGTTCGATATTTTCTACGGCGCAGCCGCCACCGAGCGCGACGCCATTGCGGCGATCGCGGCGGAAGGGCTGGAGCTCTACTCGCTGGGGCAGTCGTCCGGCGGTGACGGCAGTGGCGGTTCAAGCTGGATATCGGGCGCGCCGGCGACCTATATCTTCGGCTTCAAGGGCGTGGGCGGCACGATCATCGAACCCATCCCGGAACCCGCCACGCTGGCCCTGTTGGGCGTGGGGCTGATGGGATTGGGCGTCGGACGGCGCCGTCGCGGCTAGATAATCAGCCAGCAGCGATGCCCTGCTCTGTGCGGGGCATCGCTGTTGCGCTCAGGTGTCTTCGTTCTCGTGCAGGATGCCAGCCTCGCGCAGCGCTTTGATGCGCGCCGCGTCGTAGCCCAGCATCTCACTCAGCACCGCATCGTTATGCTGGCCGGTATACGCCGCTTCCAGCGGGATGTTGTTCGGGAAACCCGAAAACCGCAGCGGCATGCCGGGCGTGCTGAATTCGCCCAGCTTGGGGTCGTTAATCTTGCGCACCGTGCCGCGCTCCAGCATGTGCGGGTGATTGCAGACCTGTTCGATAGTCAGCACCGGCGCGCAGGGCACGCGGTGTTTTTCCAGCGCCGCGAGCACGGTCTCGGTATCGCCCAGCGAATCCACCCAGGCCTGCACGATCGCCACCACCTCGGGCACCCGCGTACAGCGGAGCGCGTTGGTCTTGTAGCGCTCATCCGTCACCAGATCCGGCCGCCCCATCGCCTCGCAGAGGCTGGGCCACTGGTGATCGAGCGCGATGATGCAGACATAGCCGTCGCCCGCCTTGTAGAGGCCCAGCGGACAGACTGCGAAATGGTGATGCCCGGCGCGCGTCGGCGACTTGCCGGTCAGGCTGTACATCGCCACGTTGATTTCGTGGCAGTGGAAGTAGGAGTCGAGCAGCGAGATATCCAGATACTGGCCCTCGCCGGTGCGCTCCCGATGCAGCAGCGCAAAGCCAATCGCGCAGGCAGCGTGCACGCCGGTGTTCACATCGCCCAGGCCGATCATGGGCAGGCTGGGTGCGCCGTCAGGTTCGCCGATCATGCCGGTGATGCCGGAATAGGCCTGCGCGATGTAATCAAAGCCCGGCAGTTCCGACAGCGGGCCCTGTTGCCCCAGCGCGGAAATGGAGCACATCACCGCGCGCGGGTTGAGGGTTTTCACCGTCTCCCAACCAATACCCAGACGCTCGGCCACGCCGGGCGAGAAGTTCTCGACCACCACATCCACCTGCTTGATCAGGTCGTGGATGATGGCCCGGCCTTCGGGCGTCTTGAGATTTACGCAGATGCTTTTCTTGCCCCGGTTCTGCTGCACGAAGTACGAGGTGCGCCCATTGAGCTTGATCGGCAGCAGGCGGGACATATCGCCCACTGGCGGCAGTTCGACTTTCACGATGTCCGCGCCCATTTCGGCCATCAGGCGGGTGGTGGTCGGGCCCGCCAGCGCGTGGGTGAAATCCAGCACCTTGTAGCCGTCAAGGATGTGTTTGAGGTTCATCGAAGGTTCTCCCCTGCCTGCGCTTATTAGGATCAGCCGACGCTGGAGCGCACGAGCTCGCGGCGAGCGTGACGTTCGTATTTGGGGGCGGGCGTGTTGATGATTTCGGTCAGCGCCGGCGCGTTTTTACCGGCGGCAATCCGCTCCGCGGCGACCGGCCCATAGGTGGTGCTGCGCTGAACGGCCTCGCGACCGGCGGCGGCGATCATCGCCAGCATTTCCTCCGGACTGGTTTCCTGCCCGTGGGCAGAACCCGCCGCGCGCGTAATGCTTTCGTTCATCAGCGTGCCGCCCAGATCGTTCACCCCGGCGGCCAGACAGGCGACCACGCCTTCGTGTCCCATCTTCACCCACGAGGCCTGGATGTTCGTGATGAGCGGATACAGCGTGAGCCGCGCCACCGCGTGCATCAGCACCGCTTCGCGGAAAGTCGGCCCGCGCCGCGCGCGGCCTTTCAGGTAGAGCGGCGCTTCCATGTGCACGAAGGGCAGCGGGACAAACTCGGTAAAACCGCCGGTTTCCGCCTGTAGCGCCCGAATGCGCAGCAGGTGCCGCGCCCAGTGTTCGTAGCGGTCCACATGGCCGTACATGATGGTAGAGGTAGTGCGGAAGCCGACCTCATGCGCCGTGCGCATGACCTCAAACCACTGCGCGGTGTTGATCTTGTCCGGGCACAGAATCTTGCGGACTTCGTCGTCCAGCACTTCGGCCGCCGTACCCGGCAGCGTGCCCAGTCCGGCGGCGCGCAATTCGCTCAGAAACTGACGCAGCGGAATCCCCGCCGTCGCCGCCCCTTGCCAGACTTCGAGCGGCGAGAAGGCATGCACATGCATCTCCGGCTCGGCGGCCTTCACGATGTCGAGAATGTCGAGATAGGTCTGGCCGGTGTATTGCGGATGAATACCGCCCTGCATGCACACCTCGGTCGCGCCGCGCGCCCAGGCTTCTTTCACGCGACGCGTGATTTCGGCCGGGTCGAGATCGTAGGGCTTGCCGCGCAGATCTTCAGAATGCTTGCCCTTGGAAAAAGCGCAGAACTGGCATTTGAAGTAGCAGACGTTGGTGTAGTTGATGTTGCGGTTAACGACATAGCTGACCGCGTCGCCCACTGACGCCCGCCGCAGCGCGTCGGCGGTCTGGCAAATATGGCTGAAGTCGTCGCCGCGGGCGGCAAAAAGCCGCGCGACTTCGCCCTCGGACAACGTCTCGCCCGCGCTGGCGCGGGCGCAGATGGCCTGCACCTCGGCCGAGATCCGCACGGGGGCGCGCGTGATCAGCGCCAGTTCTTCCGCTGCCGGCACGGCAGCCTCACCCGGACTCCAGTCGTTGCTGCGAGGCAGGCCCGCGCCGTCGATCGCCTGCAGCACCGGCGTGCGGAACCGCGCATCCAGCCACTTCTCGCCGTCATGGGCATAAGCGGGGTAGACCGTCAGGCGCTCGTGCAGGTATTTGCCGGCGTTGCGCGTGGCCTCGGCCAGTTCGGTCAGGTGCGGCCAGGGCGCCTCGGGGTTGACGAAGTCGGGCGTCAGCGGCGACACCCCGCCCCAGTCGTTGATGCCCGCCGCCACCAACTGCGGCAACACGCCCGGGCTTAAGTTAGGCGGCGCCTGCACGCTCATGCCGGCGCCAAAAAGGATGCGTGTGACCGCCAGCGTCCACAGCATTTCGTCCAGATCCGGCTCCGGCGCGCTGTGCATGCGGGTGTCCGGCTTGGCGCGGAAGTTCTGGACGATGATTTCCTGTATGTGGCCATAGCGCTGGTGCAGCGCGCGAATCGCGAGCAGCGATTCCACCCGCTCCAGTCGGGTCTCGCCTATGCCAATCAGGATGCCGGTGGTGAACGGCACCCGCGCCCGGCCGGCGGCTTCCAGCGTCGCCAGGCGTACCGCCGGGACTTTGTCCGGCGAGCCGTGATGCGGCATGCCTTTGGCGGTCAGGCGTTCGGCCGCCGACTCCAGCATGATGCCCATGCTGGCGGACACGCCGCGCAGGGTCACCAACTCCTCGTCAGACAGCGTGCCGGGATTGAGATGCGGCAGCAGGCCGGTCTCTTTGAACACCGCCTCGGCCACGGCAGCCAGATAGTCCAGCGTCGTCGCGTAGCCCAGTTTGGCGAGCGCGTCGCGGGCGGTTTTGTAGCGGCTCTCCGGGCGTTCGCCCAACGTGAACAGCGC
The DNA here is from genome assembly GCA_030833185.1 of Gammaproteobacteria bacterium. GTDB lineage: Bacteria > Pseudomonadota > Gammaproteobacteria. The sequence goes on from JAURHQ010000114.1 coordinate 7,895, forward strand.
CTCTTTACAGCCCATCGCCGCGCCGGCGCGGGCCACGGCCAGCACCTCGTCCAGCGGCATGTAGGGATTGCCCAGTCGCTTCGGTGCCTTGGCAAAGGTGCAGTAGTGGCATACGTCGCGGCATAAGTGCGTGAGCGGCAGAAAGACTTTCTTGGAGTACGTGACGACGTTGCCGAAGCCGCGGTCGCGCAGTTCGCCGGCAACGGCCATCAGGGCGGGCAGGTCGGTGGCGGCGGCGAGAGTCGGGGCGGCGGCGGAATCGGGCAGCACGCCGTCGCGGGCACGGGCTAACAGGGTGTGAATCATCCTTCAGGCTGTCCTTGAAGCAGTCCAGGGGGCTGCGGTTTCAGAGGTTCCACTGGCCGCCCGCGCTCACGACCGGTTGCGGCGCGAGGCGGGACAGCACGTCAAGTTCGTTCAGCAGTGCAATGGTAGCGAGCGGGCGTTCGTATGCCAGCAGGCGACGGAGATCGTCCGGGCGGTCGATGTCGAGCGCGAGCCCTGCCGAGCGCAGGGTCTGCACCCGCACGCCGAGCGCGGTGGCGGCCGCCCGGTGCGCTTCAAAGCTGCGCCGGCCGAAGCGAAACGGCATCAAATCGGGCGGGGAAACCGCAATGGCGTTGGTGCCGTAGCCCTCCTCGTCCGACACCAGCGTGACCGCCGGTGCCCAGCCGTGGCGGGCAATCAGCTGGTCGATTTCGGTGGTGGTGGCCAGCGGCACGTCGGTGGGCAGCATCAGCAGGCCGCTCGCGCCCTGGGCCGCCAGATCCCGCCCGGCCTGCAGGACCGACTTGGACAATCCCGGTTCGGCTTCCGGCAACAGGGTGGCACCAAAGGGCTTGGCCAGCGCTGCTGCGGCTTTTTCGCGGGTCACGATGAGGACGCCGCTGAGGCGGGTACAGGCCGACAGGGTGGTGAGCAGGTCGGTCAACATGGCGCGGGCCAGCAAGGCGCGTTCGCGATCGGCGAGCACGCCGGCGAGCCGCCGTTTGGCGAGCGCAAAGGGTTTGACCGGCACTACCACCCACACTGTCGTCGCGCCTCTCTGTCGGGGCTTTAGCGCCCTGCCCTGCTCAATTTGCTGCTGCGTGGCGTTGCCGGGCGAACTCGCAAACAAGCTCTGCTAGCCGCACCTTGTCGGCCAAAGTTAGCATGACAGTCGGGGCCGCGATAGCCGCGAAGCCGGCTGCTTTGAGCGGTTCCAGCAGGGCCGCATCCGCCTCGTCGATCACATAGCCGTCCAGCAGTTCCCGATAGTGTTCGGCCACGGCCACCGCCGTCGATGGCACCGCGAGTTCGGCCATCATTTTGGCGGTCGGGCCCTTGATCGCAAGCCCGGCCACAATCGGTGACACGGCAATCACCGGCGCCGCACAGCGCCGCAGCGCGGCGCGCAGGCCGGGCACGGCCAGGATGGGATCCACGCTCACAAAGGGATTGCTGGGACAAATGAATATGCCGGCCAGCGCGGGATCGCCCAGCCAGTCCAGCACTGCTGGCGGCGGGCTGGCCTCGGCCACGCCCCGAAACTCAAAACCCGTGACGGGCGGCGCGCAGCGGTCACGCACAAAGTAATGCTGGAACGCGAGCGGCCCGTCCGGGGTCTGCACGATGGTCGGCACCGGCGAATCGCTCATGGGCCAGATCGGGTGCTGCGTGCCCAGCGCGGCGTTCAGTTCGCGGGTCACCTCGCTTAAAGTCGCCCCGGCCCGCAGCCGCTCGGTGCGCAGCACATGCACCGCCAGATCGCGGTCGCCGAGGTTGAACCAGCTCTCCCCGCCCAGCGCGCGCAGCGTCTCGATGAAGCGCCAGGATTCGTCGCGTCGCCCCCAGCCGGTATCCGGATTTGACTCGCCGGACAGCGCATACATCAACGTGTCGAGGTCGGGGCTGACGTGCAGCCCGAGATGGCTGAAGTCATCCCCGGTGTTCACCAGAAACGCCAGCTGCGCCGGCGGCAGGATTTGCGCCAGCCCCAGCGCCAGCTTGGCGCCGCCCACGCCGCCGGTCAGCGCGAGGTATTTGGGCGCCGCGCTCATCGGAACATGTCTTCGGCCAGCGGGCGAATAATCTCCCGCGCCGTTTGGGCGGAATCTTCCGCCGGCATGCCCTTGATCAGCACGGCCGGCGTGCGCTGCACGCTTTCTCCCATCAGGAGACAGGCGGTGGCGGCGAGTGAATCTGCCCGGTTGATGAGGGTGACTTTCAATTCCCGGCCGTACAGGTCGCTGGTGCCGCGCAGGTCGTCCAGCACGGTCAGGCCGGCGCAGCCAATCGCACCGCCCACGGTGCCCAGGCGCCAGGCCCGGTTCATGCTGTCGGCGATGATGATGCCAAGCCGGGCACCGGTGCGCGCGGCCAGTGCGCTGCGCAGCGCGGCAGCCGAACGGTCGGGGTCTTCCGGCAGCAGCAACGCGCATTCGCCGCCCGCGTGGTCCACGTTGGACTGGTCGATACCCGCATGGGCGCCGACATTGCCCAGCCGATGACGAACCAGCAGCACGCCCGGCCGCGTGCGCATGACTTCGGTCGACTCATCGAGCACCAGTTGCACGAGGCGCGGGTCCTTGTCGGTCTCCTTGGCCAGTGCGATGGCGCGCTCGCCGGGCGTGACGCTGGCCAGCGGGATCAGGCGGCCCTCGGCCTTGGAGATAATTTTCTGGGCCACCACCAGCACGTCGCCGTCGTCCAGCGTGACCGGCAAGCGGCGCAGCGCGAGCTCAAGCAGGGCGGCCAAATCGTCCCCCGCCTCGACCATCGGCAGGTCAGGCAGGACATGGAATTGCAGGGAAGCGGGCAGGTTCATGGACGCTAGACACTCCTGAGGTCGGCAGCGACGCCGCAAGCGGAAAAAAAACGGATTCTGGCGCGGCCGGTGCTACTCCACGCAGCCCGAGAACTACAGTACCATCCGGCTGTTTACGAGGCGGCCCGCCTCGAAATGCGCCGGTCCTCGCACCCCGCGCGGGGCAGTTTCCAGAGGCGACTACCAGAAGGCAAGCCTGCTGGCCCGGAACGCTGCCCGCGACGTATCCCGCATAGCCAACGTGTTGAGAACAGCCTGATGAACGCACCCATCGCTTCGCCCGCCCTCGCTACGGGGCTCCAACTCCACGGCCAGTTGCAGGCCCTGCTGACCGACACCTGGTCCCGGCTGCGCGCCGCGCTGGAAACCAAAGGACCGCTGGCCGAGACCATCGACGACGGCCAGGTCGCCGCCTATGAACTCGCCTTCGTCAGCGCGGAGCTCCACGCCATGCGCGCGATGCTGGACTACGCCGTGCGCTGCGCCGCCCACGGTTCCGCGGTGCTGGAAGAGGAAATGGCGCTGGCCTTCGCGGCCGACGTGATCACCAAGGTCCGCCCGCGCTTTGACCGCGTGCGGGACGCCGCCGAACTCCCCGGCGCTGCGCTCATTGACCTATTCGAAGCGCCCGCCCTGCGGGCTTTTTGCCGGGACTGGCTGGCACCGGCCACGCTGGCCCGCGTTGGTAGCGCGATTCTCGACGCCGGCTACTGCGGCCGCTCACTGCTGGCCGAGGACAAGCAAATCATTGCCGACAGCTTCGCGCGCCTCAGCGAAGAAGTCGTGGCACCCATCGCCGAGCGGATTCACCGCGAAGACCTGACCATTCCCGATGAAATCCTGACCGCGCTGGCCGACATGGGCTGCTTCGCGCTGTCGATTCCAGAACGCTTCGGCGGCACGGCACCGGAAAGCGGCCACGACAATCTGTCTATGGTGGTGGTGACCGAAGAACTCTCGCGCGGGTCGCTCGCCGCTGCCGGCAGCCCGCTGACCCGGCCGGAAATTGTGGCCCGCGCGCTGATGGCCGGCGGCGGCGACGACAGCGGGCAGCGCGTCGCGGCCGCCGCCGTCGCGGGCGGGGACGACGAGCTGCGGAGCTCCCTCGCGGAGCCCGCGCGCCGCGCCGCGCGCCTCCGCGCCCGCCGCCGCGTGCGCGGCCGCCGCCGCGCGCGCGCCCAGCGCGCACCCCGCTGCCTCCGCCGCGCCCGCGCGCGCGCAGTCCAGCTGCTGCACAACCTGCGCGTGCGCGCGGCGGACTCGAACGAGACGCTGCTGCGCGTGGTGAAGAACCCCGTGACGGCGCACCTGCCGCCCGGCTGCGCCGTCGTCGGGCTCGAGGTCGACGCCGAGGTCGTCGACGCCTTCGACCTCCCCGCGCGGCTGCTTGGCGCGGGCGGCGGCGGCGGCGGCGGCGGCGGCGCGCGCGGCGCCGCGCCCGCGCCCGC
>JAURHQ010000115.1 GCA_030833185.1 Gammaproteobacteria bacterium
GTATAGGGCATGCCGGCATCCAGCACGGCTTCCACCAACGGGTTCCCCCGGCTCAGCGCATTGCCGATAACGACCAGATCGGGTCGTGGCGTCAGGGCCTCCACTCGCCAGCCCTCGTCGATTTCGATGCCTGCTTGGCGCAGGAAATCGCTCATGGGCGGGTAGACCTGACTGTCCGAACCCGTCACCCGATGCCCGAGTTCCCGTGCCAGCGCGGCCAGGCCGGCCATAAAGGTGCCGCAGATGCCCAGAATGTGCAGGTGCATGCCGGACAGCCTTCAGCCGGCGCGCAGGCGGACCAGCTCAAGCATCTTGCTGTGCTGCCTGAGCCTGCCCGTAATGGGTGACGACGTAGTTGTTGAGCAGATCCTTGAACTCCTCCGCGATCCGGTCGCCGCGCAGGGTGGTAAATTTCTCGCCATCGACGAAGACCGGCGCGGCCGGCGCCTCGCCCGTGCCCGGCAAACTGATGCCGATATTGGCGTGCTTGCTTTCCCCGGGCCCGTTCACCACGCAACCCATCACCGCGAGGGTCATTTCTTCGACGCCCGGGTACTGGTTTTTCCAGATCGGCATTTGGGTGCGGACATAGGCCTGAATGTCTTCCGCCAGTTCCTGAAACACCGTGCTGGTGGTGCGACCGCAGCCCGGACAGGCGGTGACCAGCGGTGTGAACGCTCGCAGTCCCATGGTCTGGAGGATTTCCTGCGCAACGATAACTTCCTTGCTGCGGTCGCCGCCGGGCTCGGGTGTTAGCGACACGCGAATGGTGTCACCAATGCCCTGTTGCAGGAGATAACCCATGCTGGCGGTGGAAGCGACGATGCCCTTGGAGCCCATACCCGCCTCGGTCAGGCCCAGATGCAGCGCGTAATCGCAGCGGCGCGAAAGTTCGCCATACACGGCGATAAGGTCCTGAACCCCGCTGACCTTGCAACTGAGCACGATCTGGTCGCGCTTCATGCCCAGTTCTTCAGCCCGCGCCGCGCTCATCAGCGCGGATTGAATCAGGGCTTCACGGGTGACTTCAGCGGCAGAGCGCGGGGTGGCCGACCGGGCGTTCTCGTCCATCATGGAGACCACCAGTGACTCGTCCAGACTGCCCCAGTTCACGCCGATCCGCACGGGCTTGTTGTACTTGAGCGCCACCTCGATCATGGTCGAGAACTGGCCGTCACGCTTGCGGCCAAAGCCCACGTTTCCGGGATTTATCCGGTACTTGGCGAGCGCTTCCGCGCAATCAGGATATTTGGTCAGCAGGACGTGACCGTTGTAGTGGAAGTCGCCGATCAAGGGCACCCGACACCCCAGCGTATCGAGCATCTGGCGGATTCGCCCGACCTGCGCCGCGGCCTCCTCCGTATTGACCGTGATTCTCACCAGTTCGGAACCGGCAGCGGCCAATTGTTGAACCTGTTTGACCGTTGCCGCCGCATCGGCCGTATCCGTATTGGTCATCGACTGGACCACCACCGGATGGTCGCCGCCGATCGTGATGGGGCCGACGCGCACGCCCACGCTGCGACGCCGGACGTAGTTGGGAATTTCTATCATGGTGTTGCTGACTGCCGGATGCGGGTTAGACGGGAGATTGGGGTCATCTTAACGCAGCGACCTTGAGGCTGCCAAAGCGGCTTTCCCCCTCATTTTTCGTGGTTTGGCGGGGCATGTCGACGCGCGGGGGCTATGCCGGAACGGGGCTTGCGGTGAATACTGCATACGGCCGTCGGGTCTTGGGCTGAAGCGCAGCGCCCGCGCAAAAATTCTGGAGGAGCACACTGATGTCGAAAATCGAAAAGACCCTCGCCGAGTGGCAAAGTCAGCTGACGCCCGAGCAATTCGCGGTATGCCGACAACATGGCACCGAACGGGCGTTCACCGGCCTCTACACCGACTGCAAGACCGCGGGAAAATACCTATGCGTGTGCTGTAGCGCGGAGCTTTTTGATTCCAGCACCAAGTACAACTCTGGGTCGGGCTGGCCGAGCTTCTGGGATGCCGCCGTGGTCGAAAACATCGCCACCCGCACCGATCACAGCCACGGCATGGTGAGAGTGGAAGTGCTGTGCGCGCGCTGCGACGCGCATCTGGGACATTTGTTCCCCGACGGGCCGGCGCCCACCGGGCAGCGCTACTGCATCAATTCTGTGGCGCTAGACCTCAAACCACACTGCGAATGACGAGCGGCGCAGAGGGGCAACTGCTGGTCGACGTCCGGGGCCTCAACTGCCCCGTTCCGCTACTGAAAACGAAGAAGGCCTGGGCGGTGGCCCCGCCCGGCGCCCGCATCGTTGTGCTTGTGACTGACCCTGACAGCGTGCTCGACATTCGGGCGTTTGCCCAACTGGGTCAGATTGAATGCGCAGCCCGTGAGGAAGAACCAGGCGTCTGGCGTCTCGAACTCCTTAAAGCCTGACGCGCGCTGCTCAGGCGCGCGGTAGGGTTACCCCACGCTGGCCCTGATATTTCCCGCCGCGGTCCCGATAAGAGACTTCGCAGGGTTGATCCGACTCCAGAAACAGCACCTGCGCCACGCCCTCGTTGGCATAGATTTTCGCGGGGAGCGGGGTGGTATTGGAGAACTCCAGTGTGACGTGACCTTCCCACTCGGGTTCCAGCGGTGTGACGTTCACAATGATGCCGCATCGGGCATAGGTCGACTTGCCAAGGCAGATCGTCAGGATATTCCGCGGAATGCGGAAGTATTCAACGGTGCGCGCCAGCGCAAAGGAGTTGGGTGGAATGATGCAAACTTCGGCATTGATGTCGACGAAGCTCTGCGGGTCAAACGCCTTCGGGTCAACCACCGCCGAATAGACGTTGGTGAACACCTTGAACTCTGGCGCGCAGCGCAAATCGTAGCCATAGCTTGAAGTGCCGTAGGAAATCACCCGACGGCCTTCCACTTCGCGTACTTGCGCGGGCTCGAAAGGGTCGATGAGCCCGTGCTTCTCGGCCATGTGCCTGATCCAGCTGTCAGCCTTGATGGGCATGATGTTTGCGCTCCGCGCTCAGGTGTTCTGGATAACGATGTTTGGAAAGCGGCTCGAGTAATCGCGTGCCCGTCGCGCCAGCTTGGCACCCACGCGGCGGGCGATTCGGCGATACAACTCAGTGGACGGTGCGTCCGGCATGGTGGCGACCGTCGGTTTGCCGCTGTCCACGCCTTCGCGGATGCGAATGTCGAGCGGTAGTTCGCCCAGCAGGTCAACGCCGTACTGTTTGGCCATCGCGGCCCCGCCACCGGCGCCGAAGATGTGCTCGACATGGCCGCAGCTGGAGCAGGTGTGCAGGCTCATGTTCTCGATAATGCCGAGCACCGGCACATCTACTTTCTCGAACATGCGCAAGCCTTTACGCGCGTCCAGCAGGGCGATGTCCTGCGGGGTGGTCACGATGACCGCACCACTGACCGGAATGCGCTGGCAGAGGGTCAACTGGATATCGCCGGTGCCCGGCGGTAAATCAATAACCAGATAGTCCAGGTCGTGCCAGTTGGTTTCGCGCAGCAGTTGCTCCAGCGCGCTGGTGGCCATCGGGCCGCGCCAGATCATCGGGGTGTCTTCTTCCACCAGGTGGCCAATGGAAATCGACTGAATGCCGTAGCTGAGCTTGGGTTCCATCGATTTGCCATCCCGGGAGTCGGGACGCCCAAGCGCGCCCAGCATGCGTGGCTGGCTGGGACCGTAGATGTCGGCATCCAGCAGCCCCACGGTGGCGCCTTCATCGCGCAGGGCCAGCGCCAGATTGACGGCGGTGGTGGATTTGCCTACCCCGCCTTTGCCGGAGGCTACTGCGATGGTGTTACGCACCCCGGGCAGGGGCTTCACCGCTTTCTGGACCGCGTGGGTCACGATGCGGGTGGTGATCTCGAAACGGGCGGGCGGGGCGCCGTCCAGCGTCGCCACCGCGGCGCCGAGGCGTGCGGTCAGTTCGCTGCCGTAGCGGGCGAGCGGAAATCCGGATTCAAGCTGGACCGTCACTGCCTCGGCTGTGATGTCGATGCCTTTCACCATGCCGGCAGACACCACGTCGCAGCCGAGATACGGATCCTGATCGCGCTTCAGCGCTTCTTCGATGTCGGCCTTGGTAATCGGCATGGTCAGTCAGTCCTCAGGTCGGGGGAGGCCGGATTGTACAGTAACAGCGCGCCGTTCCCGCCATGACACCGTCCCAAGAATGGTGCTACCTTTGACCCGCTAATCACAGCCCTTGGTCGGCCTTCAAAAGCCTTCGCGTCCGTCTCCAACCCGGCCCTCCCAGCAATAGCAGTTATGACTCCCCAGCGCCGTATTCTCGTCACCAGTGCCCTGCCTTACGCCAACGGCCCTATCCATATTGGGCATCTGGTGGAGTACATCCAGACCGACATCTGGGTGAGGTTCCAGAAAATGCGTGGCCATGAGTGCTGGTACGTCTGCGCCGACGACGCGCACGGAACGCCCATCATGCTGCGTGCCCAGCAGGAAGGCGTGACGCCAGAGGCCTTGATCGCGCGGGTCTGGGAACAGCACCGCGCAGATTTTGCCGGCTTCAACATCGGCTTCGACAACTACCACAGCACCCATTCGCCGGAGAACAAGGCTATCTCGGCCCTGATTTACGAGCGCTTGCGCGATGCGGGTCACACCACGGTACGGACCATTCGGCAGGCCTACGACCCGGTCAAGGAGATGTTCCTGCCCGACCGCTTTATCCGGGGTAAATGTCCGCGCTGCGCGACGCCGGACCAGTACGGCGATAGCTGCGAGCATTGCGGGGCCACCTATTCGCCAACCGACCTGATCGACGCCGTCTCGGCCCTGAGCGGCGTGGCTCCCGAACTGCGCGACAGCGACCACGTGTTCTTTCAACTCGGTCACTTTGAAACGGTGCTGCGGCGTTGGCTGGCGCAGAACGACCTTCAGCCTGGCGTCGTCAACAAGCTGCAGGAATGGTTTGATGCCGGCCTGCAGGACTGGGATATCTCGCGGGATGCGCCGTATTTCGGCTTCGAGATTCCGGGCCATCCCGGCAAGTATTTTTACGTTTGGCTGGACGCGCCGATTGGTTATCTGGCGAGCTTCCGCAATCTCTGCGACCGCGCCGGGATCGACTTCGAGCTCTACACCCGCCCGGATAGCCCCGCCGAGATGTACCACTTCATCGGCAAGGACATCACCTATTTCCACACCCTGTTCTGGCCCGCCATGCTGCATGGGGCCAATTTCAGGCTGCCGACCAACGTGTTTGTCCATGGTTTCCTGACCGTCGACGGGCAGAAGATGTCCAAGTCGCGCGGCACCTTCGTCACGGCCAGGACCTATCTGGACCATCTGAATCCCGAGTGCCTGCGTTACTACTTCGCCGCCAAGCTGGGGCCGGCAATCGACGACATCGATCTGAATCTGGATGATTTCCAGGCGCGAGTGAACTCGGATCTGGTCGGCAAGGTGGTCAACATCGGCAGCCGCTGCGCCGCCTTTGTGACGCGCGATTTCGACGGTCACCTCTCCGCGCTAGACGACGATTCGAGCGTGCTGGAAAGCCTGAAAGCGGCCCGTGACGAGATTGCGCGCAGCTTCGAGGCGCGGGATTTCGCGCGCGCGATGCGCGAGGTCATGCTGTTGGCTGATCTGGTCAATCAGTACATCGACCGACGCAAGCCCTGGGTGCTGGCGAAAAATCCTGAGGCGAAAGCCGAACTGGCCGCCGTGTGTGGAACGGGTCTGCGCGCGTTCCGTCTGCTGATGGTTTACCTCAAGCCCGTGGTCCCAACGCTGGTTGATGCCGCGGAAAAATTTCTCCGCTGCGGCCCGCTTAATTGGGCGTCGCTGCATGAGACCTTCGGCGATTGCACCATTGGGCCCTTTACACCCCTGATGAACCGGATCGAGAAAACAAAACTGGAGGCGATGGTGGAGGCGAGCAAGCAGCAGGAAACAGCCGTACAGGCGGCAAGCGCGCCGACCGCAGCCGCGACAGCGCCTGCCGTCGAGAATCCGACAATCAGCATCGACGAATTCGCCAAGGTCGACCTGCGGATTGCGCGCGTGGTTGAGGCGCGCCCGGTCGAGGGCGCCGACAAACTTGTTCAATTGCTGCTTGATGTGGGCGAGTGCGGGCAACGCACCGTGTTTGCGGGTATCAAGGCGGCCTATGCGCCGGAAGCCTTGACCGGGCGACTGGTGGTGCTGGTGGCCAACCTCGCGCCGCGCAAGATGCGCTTTGGCCTTTCGGAAGGCATGGTGCTGGCGGCAAGTGGCACCGACAGCGGCGTGTTTCTGCTCAAGGCTGACGACGGCGCCACCCCGGGCATGCGGGTCAAGTAGGCGACGCCGCCAATCGGCGCCGACATAACCGACGCGATGACAGCCGCGCCATCGCCCGCGATGCTGGCCGACAGCATCAATCAACACCTGCCGCAGACGCAGTGCTCGGCCTGCGGCTATCCGGGCTGTCGCCCTTTTGCCGACGCGCTGGCCGCAGGGCTGGCCCCGGTCGACGGCTGCAGCCCGGGAGGGCTCCCGCTCAAGCGACGCCTTCAGTTACTCACCGGGCAGGCGGTGGAGGCCAGCGCTAACGCGCTGACACAGACGGCTTTGCCGCTGCCGCTAAGGGCCGTGATCCGGGAGCGCGATTGCATCGGCTGCACCAAGTGCATTGCGCCGTGCCCGGTCGACGCGATTCTCGGCGCGCCCAAACAGTTACACAGCGTTTTGACGGAACTTTGCACTGGGTGCGGGCTCTGCCTGCCGCCGTGTCCGGTCGATTGCATCGAACTTGTTCCGGCACAGACCCAGATAACCTGGCCGCATGCGGATAGCGCGGCGGCGAGCGCCATTCGTACAGGCGCGGATATTACGGCTTGCACTGCCTGCGGCGACTGCGCTAGCGCTTGCCCTTGCGCCCTTGCCCCCGTGCCGCTTGCCCGTGCGCTGGCAAACGCCGATCTCGAAGCGGCGGAGACGCTGGGACTGGCGCGCTGTAGCGGATGCGGCCGCTGTGCCGAGGTTTGTGGGGAGCGCATTCCCCTGACGGCGTATTTCATTCAGGGCAAAGCGATGGCGGAAGCCGTGAACTGGCAGGCTGATCAGGCGTCCGCGGCCCTGGACCGCCAGCAGCGACGAGCGGCGCGTGAGACGCGTTCCTTAACCAGTGCTGCGCCCGCCTATGTCGCGCCGCCTGCCGATTCAGGGCAGGCCCGTCATGAAATTCTTGCCGCGTTGACCAGGGCGCGCGGGCGGCGACCCGCGACGGGGGCCGAGTCATGACCCCCCGCCGGGCTGGCGCCTTGTTCAAGCAATTGGCGGCGCTTAATCCCGACCCTGTGACCGAACTCCAATACAGTTCGGCCTTCGAACTCCTGATCGCGGTGATTTTGTCCGCGCAGGCGACGGACATCGGGGTAAACAAGGCGACAGCGAAGCTTTTTCCGGTCGCGAACACACCGGCCGCCATCCTCGCGCTCGGTGAGGACGGTCTCAAGGGCTTCATCAAGACAATCGGGCTGTTCAATTCGAAGGCACGCAATATCCTGCAGACCTGTCGAGCGTTACTGGAAAAACACGGGGGCGAGGTCCCGCGAGACCGGGCGGCTCTGGAAGCCCTGCCGGGCGTAGGACGCAAGACTGCGAACGTGGTGCTGAACGTCGCTTTCGGCCAGGCCACGATGGCCGTCGATACGCATATTTTTCGCGTGGCTAACCGCATCGGGCTCGCGCCCGGCGCGACCCCGCTGGCGGTGGAGCGGGGTCTGATGACCATCATCCCGGGGCGCTATCTGCAGCATGCTCACCATTGGCTGATCCTGCACGGGCGCTACGTGTGTACCGCAAGGTCGCCGAAGTGCTCGACTTGTCCCATCGAAAGGTTCTGCGAGTGGCCAGAAAAGGCGACGCGCATCGCCGCCGCCGGAGCGTAAACCCCCATGCTGTTTGATTCGCGTGAAGGAACTCGCCGCTTTTTCTATGAGGTCTGGCAAAAGGCCTGCAACAAGACGGCGCTGGAAGGGGTGGAGCAGATAGTTGCCAGCGTCATTGCGCAGCATCACGAGTACCACGCCACACTCGGCGACGTGCCGCATCTGGTGGCGCGCGACTTTGGCCGCGATGCCCCTGAGCACAATCCCTTTCTGCACATGGGGCTGCACATCGCGCTACATGAACAGCTGGCGGCCGACCGGCCGCTGGGCATCGCCGCAGAGTATGAAAGGCTTGTTGCGCACGCGGCAGATGGACATGCGGTAGAACACCAGATGATTGAATGTCTGGCGACCGAGCTCTGGCGCGCGCAGTCGGCCGGCCGACTCCCTGACGAACAGGCCTACCTCGATGCCCTGAGGGCCTTGCGTGCGGCCTGAATGCGCGGCGTTGGGCGGCCACATGAAGGCCGCTTGCTGGCGCGCCGGCTGTGCTGCGTTTAAGGTGATACGGCGCACGCTGAAGCCGCCAGTCCCGGGCGCTTGCTTGCCTGCGCGAGGGACGCCCGGCGACTCGCCATGACTCAACCCTTACTCCTCGATTTGCGCTTCAAGGCCGATCCCGCTTGGTTGGGAACGGTGCGCGAGCGCGTCCGCGCGACGGCAATGGGACTGGTGCACGATGCGCGCTGGGTGGCGGATGTCGTGCTTGCTGTCAACGAAGCCTGCGTCAACGTCATCCAGCACGCCTATCAGGGCAATGCGACCGGCGAGATCGTACTCAGGATGAAACAGGCCGGCGTATTCCTCGAGATCGCATTGCTCGATTTCGCACCGCCCGTCGCGATTGAGGAAATCCAGCCGCGGGCACTGGAAGATATCCGACCCGGTGGCCTTGGAACGCACTTTATCCGCACGCTCATGGACCGTTGCGAGTACGCCAATCTGGCCGGCGGAACGGGTAATCTGCTCCGCATGCAAAAACGCCTGTGCGCGCCGCCCACCAGCACACTCGCCGGGAACACTGGAAACTGAATATGCAACACGAGACGACGCAGCAGGACGGGTTTGTCGTAGTCAGCCTATCGGGTGAAGTTGACCTCTCGGCCGCCCCCGAAGTGCGCAGGCTTATTCTCGAACAGGTCACCGCCGGTGCTGCCACACTGGTCAAGCTGGCGGGGGTGACCTATATCGACAGTTCCGGCATCGCATGTCTGGTGGAAGGGCATCAGGCGGCCAAGCGCAAGGGCAGCCGGTTTGGTCTGTTGCAGATCAGCGAACCAGTGCTGAGCGTTCTGGCGCTGGCCAGACTGGACAAGGTATTCGCACTCTACAACGCGGTGCCGGGCCCCGCGGGAGGCTGAACTGGTGGTAAGCGTCCGTTCGCCACGGCAACGGCAGGCTGGCCCGCAAGACAACGACCTGAGCATGATGGGGGAGAGATGGACAACCTGCTGAGGCGAGTGTTTGAAGGTCGGGTCCGGATCGCGCTGGGTTTACTGGTGCTACTCGTTTTCATCGCGCACGCCGCGAACTGGTTACGTATCGGTGTTATCGATCGCACCGAGAATTTGCTCTACGACCAGCGCCTGTTGCTGACCATGCCGGGGACTGTCGACAGCCGAATCGTGATTGTCGACATCGATGAGAAAAGCCTGACGGCCGAAGGTCGTTGGCCGTGGGGGCGCGACAAACTTTCCGCTCTGGTGCACCGGCTTTTCGACCAATACAAGATCGGGCTGCTGGGCTTCGACATCGTGTTTGCAGAACCCGATAGCAGCTCGGGCTTGAAGGTGCTGGAACAACTGGCCACCACCGACCTGCGCGCAGATGCCGGTTTCCAGCGCACGCTCGACGCCCTGCGCCCGCGCCTAAATTACGATCAGCAGTTTGCCGATTCCCTCACCGGGTTGCCGGTGGTGATGGGGTATTACTTCAATTTTTCTAATGACCCGGCGGGCGCGGCCAAAATTGGCACCTTGCCGCCGCCGACCTTTGTCAAAGGCACCTTTACCGGTAAAAACATCAACTTTCGTCGTGCTGACGGATTCGGTGCGAATCTGCCGGTGCTACAGACGCAGGCCCGGAGCGGTGGGCATTTCAATCCGCAGCCCGACCCTGACGGCATCGTGAGGCGGGTGCCGATGCTGATCGAATACGACGGCGCCTATTACGGTTCGCTCTCACTGGAAATGGCGCGCTATGCGTTGGGGCAGGCGAAAGAGATCGAGCCGGTTTACGGCAAGCCCTTGTTTGGTGGCCGGGGATATCCAGGGCTAGAGTGGCTGAAAATGGGTAACGCGGCGGTCCCCGTCGACCGCTACGTGCAGGCGCTGGTGCCGTATCGCGGGCGCCGAAACAGTTTTGCCTACGTGTCGGCTACTGATGTGCTTCAGGGCAAGATCGACCCGCAGTTGATGAAAGGGGCGGTCGTGCTGGTCGGTACCACCGCGCCGGGTTTGCTCGATTTGCGCGCAACGCCCGTCGGTGAGGCTTACCCCGGGGTCGAGGTTCACGCCAACCTGATCGCCGGCATTCTCGACGGCACTATCAAGCAGTTGCCCGAATACACGATCGGTGCAGAGGTCTTGCTGCTCGCGCTGTTCGGCCTCGCGTTCGCCGTCGTTGCGCCCATGCTGACCCCGCTCGGGGCATCAGCCTTGATGGCCTCGATGCTGGTCGCCTATCTCGGCATCAATCTGCTTGCATGGTCGTCTGCATCGTTTGTTCTGCCGCTGGCGTCAGGTTTGCTGATGTTGGCCACGATGTTCGTGCTGAACATGTCCTACGGCTATTTCGTCGAGACCCGCGGTAAACGCCAGATCACGGGACTGTTCGGCCAATACATTCCGCCTGAACTGGTTGATGAGATGGCTCGTGATCCCGAGGCCTATTCGCTGGATGCGGAAAGCCGCGAACTAACCGTGCTTTTTTCCGACGTCCGGGGCTTTACGACAATTTCCGAAGGGCTTAATCCGAAAGAACTCTCGTCTTTGATGAATCTGTTTCTGACCCCGATGACCGAAGTTATCCACGATTCCAGAGGCACCATCGACAAGTACATGGGCGACGCCATCATGGCGTTCTGGGGTGCGCCGCTCGCAGACGCAGACCATGCGGGAAATGCGGTCAGGGCCGGCCTCGAGATGCTGGCCAAACTGGCAGAAATCAATCGCGTGTTCGCAGAAAAAGGCTGGCCGGCGGTCAAGATTGGGGTGGGGATTAACACCGGCCCGATGAGCGTCGGCAACATGGGCTCGGAATTCCGGATGGCTTATACCGTGTTGGGCGACGCGGTGAATCTTGGCGCCCGGCTGGAGGGTTTGACTAAGAGTTACGGGGTCGAGATGCTGGTGAGCGAAACCACGCGCGAGGCCACACCGCAGTATGCCTATCGGGAAATCGACCGCGTGAAGGTCAAGGGCAAGGACCGGCCAATCACCATCTATGAACCGCTGGGGTTGCGCGAAACGCTGGACGGCAAGTGGAAGGATGAGCTGAAGCTGCTACGCGAGGCACTCAAGCGGTATCGTGCCCAGGAATGGGATCTGGCAGAAATGAATTTTCTTAATCTGGCGAGGAGTTCGCGTTCGCCGGGTGTTTATCTGATGTATCGCGACCGCATTGCAGCGTTCCGTTTGAACCCGCCACCCAGGGACTGGGATGGGGTTTACACGCATACCGCCAAGTGAATTGAGCCGCATCGCGACGAGGAGCAATCAGCGCCACCTTGGCCTGGGGGCAAACGCATCGACGAGGCGCTTGCGACTTCGGCCGACGGCTCAGGAGACCAGCGAGAACTCCATCTTGATACCCGCCAGTTCGATCACATCCCCCGGCTTGATGGCGTAGGCCTGAGCACCGATGGGCGTGCCGTTGACGATCGGGAAATTCATCGTTTTTCCGTCGCCTTCGATATGCGTCAGGAAGTAACCCTGGGGACGTCGCGAAATCACGGCGACCTGTACACCGGGCTTCCCGAGTGTGATCAGGGCTTTCGTGAGCTCCAGCTGC
>JAURHQ010000116.1 GCA_030833185.1 Gammaproteobacteria bacterium
CAGCGCCGTTATTTTCCGGCCGCCGCGTAGCGGCTGGAGACTGCCTGCCAGTCCACCACCTGCCACCAGGCCTCCAGATAATCCGCGCGGCGATTCTGGTACTGGAGGTAGTAGGCGTGCTCCCAGACATCGTTACCGAGCAGCGGGATTCCGCGCTCGGTCACCACGTCCATCAGCGGGTTGTCCTGATTGGCGGTGCTCGTGATCGCCAGGGAACCATCCAGGCGGCGGATCAGCCAGGCCCAGCCGGAGCCGAAGCGTGCCGCCGCGGCCTGATTGAACTGCTCCTGCATCGCCTCCAGCGATCCGAAGCTCTGCTGGATCGCCGTCAGCAGCTCTGCCGATGGGGCCCCACCGTCGCCCGCCGGGGCCATCACGGCCCAGAACTGCGAGTGGTTCCAGTGGCCACCGGCGTTGTTACGCACCGCCGGCGGCAGCTTGGAGATGCCGGCCAGCAGGTCTTCCAGCGACTTGCCCTGCAGGGCCGGCTCTTTCGCGACCGCCGCGTTCAGGTTGTCGACGTAAGCCTTATGGTGTTTGCCGTGGTGGATCTGCATGGTCTGCTCATCCACCACTGGCGCGAGTGCGTTATGGGCGTAGGGCAGCGGCGGCAGATCAAACGCCCGTGCCAGCGGCGCGGCGAGCGCCAGCGCGATGAGCAGTAGGGCAGTAAGACCTTGCGGTCTGGAAAAGCGACGGGAAGTGGTCATGGATTGACTCCGGCGTTGACGGCGATGGGCAAGGATAAGCGGCGACGCAGGATGCCACCTAACGGCCGCATCAGCTTGACCGCATGCGCGCGCGGCGAGTTCCCGACCCCCGCCGCTGTTATGGTGAGGCCACCGCGTTGTGGAAACGCCCACTTGCTATTGAGGCTGCCCCCAGCCCTCGCCCGTCCGGCCTTCGCCAGCCTGCTGTTGCTCGCGCTGGCGCTGCTCTCGCGCCTGCCGCAATGGCTGAGTCCGGACTTGCTGCTCGACGGCGATGAAGCGGTACTGGGCGTGATGGCGCAACAGCTGGCGGCGGGCGGCCCGTGGCCGGTGTATTTCTACGGCCAGCATTACGGCCTGTCGCTGTTCGAGGCCGCTGCGGGGGCGCTGATGTTTGGCCTGCTGGGCGTGAACGCGCTCGCCCTCAAGGCAGCGATGGGCTTGCTGTGGACCGGCGGCCTGCTGGCCTATCACCGCGCGTTCCGCGCCGTGCTGCCCGCCGCCCCCGGCCATGCCCTGCTGCTGGCCGTCACGCTGTGCCTCAGTCCCGCCTGGGCGGTGTGGTCGATGAAAGCGCGCGGCGGTTACCTCACTGCTTTCACCTTGAGCGGGCTGCTGTGCTGGCTGCTGCTGGCCCGGGCGCCCTTAAGCGGCTCGGCGCGCCCGCTGCTGGCCGGCGCCCTGTTCGCCACCATCGGCGCCGCGCAGGCCCTGTGGCTGCCGGGTCTGGTGCCCATCGTGCTCTGGGCCTGGTGGCGCGGCCGTGAAGGCGGCGCCGCGCTCGCGTTCATCGCCGGTGCGGGACTGTGCTACGGCGCGTGGACACTGGCCGCCGGCGCGCCCACGCCGGCGATCTGGTCGCCCCCCGGCGGGATGGTCCCCGCCAACTTGCTGGCGGCAGGAATGGCGTTGCCGTCGCGTCTGCTGGACCACCTCTGCGGCGCCTACTACCTGCACCGCGTGCTGCCCTGTCCGAGTGGCGGGGGCGTCGCGGCGCAAATCATGGCCGGACTGGTGGCCTTCAGCGGGTTGAGCGCAGGCCTTGCCCTGTGGCGACGGCAGGCCTCGCCGCTGGTGCTGGCCCTGGTCGCGGGCTGTGTGGCAACACTGCTCGCCACGCTGGCCGTCGCTGCCTATGGTCCACGCTACCTGCTGCCTTTTACCGCGCTGTTCCTGCTGCTGCTGGCGGCGCAGTGGCAAGACGGCGGCCGCCGACGCTGGCTGCAGGGCGCTCTGCTGGCCTGCTGCGTGGGCGGCGCGCTGGGCCTGTGGCAGTTCCGCAGTTTCAGCTTTCAGCCTGGTGGTGCGGCAGCCGTGCACGCGCTGGTCGAGGCGCTGGACGCACGCGGCGTGCGCGCCGTGTTTTCGCACGACGGGCTGTTGCAGTGGCAAATTGCCTTCTACAGCGGCAGCCGGATTGTCGCGCGCAGCACCGCGGCCGAGGACCGCTACCCGCCTTACGTGACAGCGGCAAATGCGCTGCTGCGAGACTCGCCCGCCGCCGTCGCCGAAGTCGGGTTGATCAGTGACTTTGCAGCCGAAGACCTCGCCAGCGGGCGGGTGGTGCGGGTTGCCGAGGTCTATGGCCTGGTATTGCAGGTCGACGAGGCGCAGCTGCGCCAACGTGGTTTCGCGTTCTAGGTCGACGCGGCAGCGGCCGGGGCCGACAGCCGCGACAACTGCCCGTATGATGTGACGCATCATGACTGCCGGTGCGCACCGCCCGCTGATGCAAGACGCCGCCACCCCCCACTGGATCGTTCCGGTCTATCACCGCATGCGAGCGCTGTCGTTCATCTATGCGCTGGTTTTCGTGGGGCTTTATCTCTACGACGGCGGCTATTCAACGCCGTACTGGCTGTGCGCGGTCTTGCAGTTCACGGTCTATCCGCATCTGCTGTTTTGGCGCGCCTGTCGGGCCGTCGATTCGCAGCGCGCAGAGCTGCACAATCTTTTGATCGACATCGGGCTGTGGGGCCTGTGGGCGGCGGCGCTGGGCTTTCCGCGCTGGATCAGCTTCACGCTATTCATCGCGTCCGCAATCAACAGCGCCATCAGCGGCGGCAATCGCGGCTTGCTCATCGCGCTGGCGGTTTATGGCGGCGGCATCGGCGCGGGCCTCGCGCTCTTCGGCTTGCGGCCGGGTCCAGCCGAAAGCCAGTGGGTGTCGGGCCTTTGCATGCTGGGCCTGACGGGCTATCTGTGGGGTATTGGCGCGCTGTCGTTTCGGCGCACGCAGTCGCTGCGCCGTCTACGCGGCGAATTGATTCAAAGCCAGCAGGATCTGCAGGCGGCCAACGAGGCCATGCGCATCAGACTGGCCGAGATCGAGGGCTTGCAGCATCACCTGGAATCGCAGGCCAACCGCGACCCGCTGACCGGCCTGTTTAATCGCCGCTACCTCGAGGCCACCACCGAGCGCGAACTGGCTCGCGGGCGCCGCGAGCAGATTCCGGTGGCCCTGCTGCTGCTGGATCTGGACCACTTCAAATCCATCAACGACCGCTTTGGTCATGCTGTGGGCGACGAGGTCTTACGCCAGTTCGGCGCGCTCTTGCACCAGGGCACCCGTCGCGAAGACGTGCCCTGCCGGCTGGGCGGCGAGGAATTTGTGCTGCTGCTGCCCGGCATGTCGAGCGCACACGCGCTGGCGCGGGGCGAGCAGATTCGCCAGATGGTAGAGGCGCTGACGGTGGCGAGTCCGCAGGGCGAGGTGCGCACGACCATTTCGATCGGCGTGTCCTGTTTCCCCAGCCAGGGCGAGCATCTGGAAGACCTCATCAAATGCGCGGATCTGGCGCTGTATGCGGTCAAGCGCAGTGGACGGAACGGCGTACGGGCTTACGGCGCCGAACTTGGAAAAGCATTGCCCGCCTGACTGCGCAAGCAAAAACCTGTAGTACTGGATTGTTGTGATGACCTCGCCGCTTAACCCACCCACCGCCCCTGACTGGCACGCCGACTGGCTGCGCGTTGCCGGCGCCACCCCGGCCTGGTTTGACTGGGCACTGGCCCAGCCTTTCGCGTCGCAATGGGCGGCCGTTGAAGGCTGTCCCATTCACTACCTGCGCTGGGCCGATGAGGGCGCGCCGCGCACCCGTCCGGGCCTGCTGCTGGTGCACGGCGGCGGCGCCCACGCCAACTGGTGGCGCTTCATCGCGCCGTTCTTTGCGCGCGACTTTGCGGTCGCGGCGCTCGACTTGTCCGGCATGGGCGACAGCGGCAACCGCGCCGAATACAGCGCCAGCCTGCGCGCAAAAGAAATCAGGGGCGTGCTGGCGGCAGCCGGCTTCGGCCCGCGTCCGTTTGTGGTCGGGCACTCGTTCGGCGGCTATATGGCGATGGCCTATGGCGCGCTGTTTGGCGCCGAGTCCGGCGGCATCGTGATTGCCGATACGCCTGTTTATCGGCCGGATGCCAACGGCCAGCGGCCCACGCCCTCGCGTCCGGCCAGCGTGGCGCGCTACTACCCGGACGTCGCCACCGGCGTCGAACGCTTTCGCCTGATGCCCGCCCAGGACTGCGCCAACCCCTGGCTGGTTGAGTTCATCGCCCGCCACTCGCTGCGCGAGACCCCCGCCGGCTGGACCTGGAAGTTCGACATCGGGACCATGAACGGTCGCCGCTGGGACGAGCCTTTCCACGATTTCCTGCAGCAGACGCCCTGTCGTCGCGCGCTGATTTATGGCGCCGACAGCGCGCTGGTCAGCCGCGACACCGCGGCGCATATGGCGGAGTTGATGGGGCCGCAGGCGCCGGTGGTGGAAATTCCGGCGGCCCATCATCACCTGATGCTCGACCAACCGCTCGCGTTCATCAGCGCGCTGCGGGCAATCCTGGCCGGCTGGGTGGGGGCAGACGCCGCAGCCTGAGCGGCGCCGCGCGCGGGCCACAAGGCTTGCGCTAACATCGGGCCTCCCAGTCAGCCTTGCGAGGAGCCTCATGGAACTGCCATTTGAAGGCCGCTGTGCCTGCGGCGAAATTCACTACCGCGTCACGGCGGCGCCCACGTTCTCGTGGCTTTGTCACTGCCGGGATTGCCAACGCGCCAGCGGCAGCGGCTACTGCGCGATCATGTACATCCCGCAAGAGGCGGTAATGGTGACCGGCGAGGCCCGCTACTACACGGTCAGCGCGGAGAGTGGCAACGCGGTCAGCCGGGGGTTCTGCCCCACCTGCGGCTCGCAGATGTTTATCAAGGCCGAACTGGTGCCCGAGTTGCACGGCGTGTGGGCCGGCAGCATGGACCAGCCGGCGGAGTTCGCGCCGGTAGTGCAGGTGTGGACCCACAGCGCCCAGCCCTGGGGCGCCTTGCATCCAACGCTGCCGCAGTTACCCAAAGCGCCGAACGAGGTCGAGTTTGGCCGCATTCTGGCGGCCGCAGCCCACGGTAGATAAGCCTTCTGCGCGCGGCTGCCCGCCGGCAGCCGCGCGGCACGCCTTCAGCCCTCGCGCATGAGGTGTCGGCCCACCACCATCTGCTGGATCTGCGTGGTGCCTTCGTACAGACGCAGCAGGCGGACATCGCGGTAGAAGCGCTCCACCTTGTACTCGTTGATATAGCCGGCGCCGCCGTGGATCTGCACGCCCCGGTCGGCCACGCGCCCGACCATTTCGGTGGTGAAGAGCTTCGCGCAGGAGGCCTGCATGCTGACCTCGCCGTCTCGCGCACCGGGCGCCTTCTGGTCGTAGGCGTCAGCCACCGCGCGGACCATTGACCAGCCCGCCAGCAGCTCGGCCTGACTGTCGGCCAGCATGGCCTGCACGAGCTGGAAGTCGCCGATGCGCTGCCCAAACTGGCGACGCTGTTTGGCGTAGGCGACGGATTCGTCGAGGATGCGCTGGGCCATCCCGCAGGCCAGCGCGGACATGTGCAGACGCCCACGGTCCAGCACTTTCATCGCCGTCTTGAAACCCTGACCCGGCTTGCCGCCAATCAGGTTGGCCGCGGGCACCCGGACGTCATCGAGATAGACGTCGCAGGTTTTGGTGCCGCGTTGGCCCATCTTCTTGTCGGGCTGACCCAGCGACAGGCCCGGCAGCCCGGCCGGCACGATGAACGCGGAAATCCCGCCGGCGCCCTCGCCGCCGGTGCGGGCCATCAAGGTGAACGCACCGGCGCGCGGCGCGTTGGTGATGTAGCGCTTGCTGCCACTGAGGAGATAGTCGTCGCCGGCCGCGACCGCGCGAGTTTTGAGCGAGGCGGCGTCCGAGCCGGCGTCCGGCTCGGTAAGCGCGAAAGACACAATCAGTTCGCCGCTCGCAATCAGCGGCAGCCAGGTTTCTTTTTGCGCCTCCGTGCCGTCCATCAGGATGCCCTGCGAGCCGATGCCGATGTTGGTGCCCACCACCGAGCGGAAGGCGAGCGCGGTCTGCCCCAGGCTGTGCGCTACCGCGCATTCCTGCGCCATCGAGAGCCCGATGCCGCCGTACTGCTCCGGAATCGACAGGCCGAAGAGCCCCAGATCTTTCATGTCCTCGACAATCTCTGCCGGCACTTCATCCCGCTCCTCAACGAGGTCTTCGGCGGGCACCAGGCGCTCGCGCACGAAGCGCTGCACGCTGTGCATGAGGATTTCAAAACTTTGCGCGTCGAGTGCCATGGGCAATGTCCTTGTTGAGGTTTGGGCCATTTTCCCCATCCTCCATTGCTTGACAATCACCAGCCAATCTAATTAATCGTCAATTGAATTTTGACAATCAGGGCGGCGCATGGATTCTCTCGGGCTATTGCTGCTGGTCGACATCATTGATGCCGGCAATTTGAGCCTCGCGGCGCGCAAGCTGGGGATGAGCCGGGCCAATATCAGCTATCGCCTTAAACGCCTCGAGGCCGACATCGGCACGCAGCTCTTTCGGCGCACCACCCGGCAGATCGAGCCGACCGAAATTGGCCTGCGGCTCTACGAGCTCGGCAAGTCGATTCGTGACGCCTTGCTGTCGGCGGAGGAGTCGGTCGAGCTGCTCGGGCGCGGCCTGCACGGCTCGGTGCGCCTGAGTCTGCCCACCGGCTTCGGCGAAATGGTGATGTCGAACTGGCTGCTCGAATTCAAGCGGCGGTATCCGGACATCGCGCTGGATTTGCTGTTCAGCAACCGGGTGGACGACCTGCTGCGGGATGAGGTCGATGTGGCCGTCCGCGTGATGTCCGAGCCGCCGCCGCAGCTGGTCGCGGTGTATCTCGCCGAGGTGCGCTATGTGGTCTGCGCCTCTGCCGCGTATGCGCAAGCGCACGCCATGCCGCAGGACCCCGGTGCGCTGGGCGCCCTGCCGGTAATTACCTCCAAGGTCGACGGGCGCGACCAGCGCCTGAGCGCGGTGCGGGGCGACACGCGTCGCGATATTCCGCTCCGCGCGACGCTGGCGTCGGAAAATTTTTCTTTCCTGAGAGAGGCGGTGCTGGCCGGTCTGGGCGTCGGGCTGGTGCCCGAGTATGTCGTGAGCGAAGACGTCGCCGCCGGCCGCATGGTGCTCGCGCTGGAGGACTGGCGCCTCAGCATCTATGGCACCCGGATGTTCCTGCTACAGATGCCACACCGGTACCAGACGCTGGCGGTGCGCACCCTGCACGATTTCATCGTTGCCCGCGCGCGGGCCTGGGGCGGCGCCGCGGGCTAGAGCAGGGGGTCCTCGGGCGGCAGATCGAGCGTCAGGCGGCCGACGGTTTCAGCGGCGGTATCGATATCGAGGAAGGCATGCACCGCGAGCATGTTGATGTCACGGAAATACCGCTGCAGCGGCGACGCGTCGCGAAAGCCGTCACCGCCAAAGCCGCGCGCGAGGTCGTTGATCGCATTGCGGCAGAGGTCGGTGATGTAGGCCGCACGTAACTTCATGTCGGCGCGGTCGGCCAGCGCGTACTGGCTTGGCCGCACCTCGGTGAAGCGCTGCAGGTAGGCCTCGAGCAAAGTCTCTGCCGCGTCGGCGGCAGCCAGCCCGCGCGCGAGCCGCATCTGCGCCGCCGGCTTGGCGGCCGCCTTCACGCCCGTGATCGTGCCCTGCCGTTCCTTGACCCGCGCGACGAAGGCGCTGGCCGCGCCGCGCAGCGCGCCCACCAGCACCGGCGTGACTTCACACATCAGAAACGGCAGGAAGGGCTGTCGATACATCGGGTTCGCGTGCAGCGCCTGACCGGGGCTGCGGCCCTCGAGCACGTCGAGAAAGCTCGCCGCGTGATAGTCGGGCACGAACAGGTTCTCGCAGCGCACGTCGTTGCTGCCCGTGCCGCGCATGCCGGCGACGTGCCAGGTGTCGACTACTTCGGTCTCGGTGCGCGGCACGATGAACATCATTGGCGCCGGCGGCAGGTCGCCACCCGTGGCAAGGCCCATGAACGTGATCCACTCGGCGTGCACGGCGCCCGAGCCCCACGGCGTCTGACCGGAGATCTGATAGCCGCCGGGTACGCGCAGGACTTCCCGCAGCGGCGCCGCCTGACCCGCGTTGAGGAGGTAGGGCTTGTTCGCAAAGAGTTCCTGTTGCGCTTCGGCGGAGAAGCCCATCGCGCGCCAGGCCGCGCCCATGTAGAACGCGCTGATCCAGCCGCTTGACGGGCATGCGGCGCTCAGAATGGCGACGATGTGCGACATCGTCGCGACCGGCATTTCGTGCCCGCCGTAGATTTTGGGCGTGAGCGTTTGCAGCAAGCCGGCGTCGATCATGTCCTGCAGGCTCTCGTCCAGCGGCGCCCGCGCCTGCTCCGTACGCGCGGCGCGGCTGGCGAAGACGGGCGCAAGTTCGTGGGCGCGGCCGATCAGGGTGGCGGCAGTGATCATGGCTTAGTGCTTCCCAAGGACGGTGGCAAGAACGCGTGCCAGTTCGGCGGCGGGATCCGCGCTTAGGCCCGTGCTGCGCCAGGCGACGTGATTATCCGGACGCACCAGCACCGCGCCCGCCGCGTCAAGGCCAGAGCACTCGCGCCAGCGGCCGTCGGCATCAACCGCCTCGTCGACGGTCACAATCTGCAAGGGCAGCTTCGCTGCCGCAAAGGCGGCGTTCGCGGCGGCTCGCCAGGCTTCCGCGTCTGGCCCCGTCAGCAGCACGAAGCGAGCGCCATCGCCCACCAAATCAAGCGAGGACAGGCGCTGGCCGGCGACCGTCAGCCAGGCGTGCGGCAGACGATGCCCCGGGCGCGCGGTCGGCACATAGCGGCCGCCTAGCGGATCGCGCGGCGGCGGACTGCTGCCGTCCGGTACCAGCGCGCCGGCGTCGTAGGCATAGCCAATTTCCAGATCGTGCGCCTGAAATTCAGTGCGCTGCGTGGCGAAGACTTCGGCGGCGCGAGCGCGGCGCGTTGCCCCCATCGGCGTGTCGGCAAAAAAAGCCTCGAAATTGGCGCGGCGCAGTTCGGGCGTTTGCAGCGGCGAGAAGCCCATGCCGGCGTCGAGCACGCCGTGGTTCATCGCCGTGAACATGGCCCAGTCCACGTTGCGCATGCCGACGGGCCGGCGCTCCATCGCGTAGCTCTCGAGCAGCGCCGGGCCGGCACGACCATGGATGACCAGCGCGAGCTTCCAGGCAAGATTGTGCGCATCCTGCACCGCCGTGTTGAGACCGAGGCCCGTTGTTGGTGGATGACGATGCGCGGCGTCCCCCGCGAACAACACGCGGCCAATCTGATAGCGGTCGGCCAGCACCGCGTCGAGCTGCCAGTTGCTGACCTTGTGCACCTTCATTTCGAGCGCCGGCAGCTTGAGCAGCGCGCGCAGATGCGGCACCACGCCCGCTTCGTCGAACGGTGTTTCCTGTCCCGGCGGAAAACCGAAGTGGACCACCCATTCCTCTGAGTGCCGTCCCCAGGTCGGCCCCATTGGCACCATGGCCCCGCTGCCAAAGACGCCTTCGTAATCCGGGTTGATGAGCCAGGTGATGAGGCAGGCATCGTCCCACCAGGCGGAGAGATCCGCGCTGATGTGAGAACTGACGATGCGCCCGAGGTCGGTCGGTCCGTGCATGCGCACGCCGAGCATCGGGCCAATGGTCTTGCCGCCGTCAGCCGCCACCACGTACTGCGCGCGGATGCGCAGCGGCAGATTGCTGGTGCGGTCAACGACCGTCGCGGTAACGCCCTGCTCGTTCTGGCTGAGTTCGGTGAGCTCGTGGTTGAAGCGGACGCGGCCCGGGCCGCGGCGCTCGGCTTCTTCACGCAGCAAAGGCTCGAGTCGGATCTGCGGATAGTTTGACGACGGTCCCGGGCTATCGCGTTCATAGGTCGCGGCGAGCTCACCGCCACCGAATGCATCGATCTCGTGGAAGGTGCGGGCGTCAAAGGGGCCGTCGCCACCCAGCGTCGTCCGCCAGCGCACTTTGCGCATCATCGACATCGGCGTGCCGACGGCGTAAACGCGCTCGGCGAGCCCGTGCTGGCGAAAGACTTCCATCGTCCGCTGATTGAGATAGTGCGCCTTGGGCAGGATCGAGGTGCTGCTGTGCCGCTCTACCAGCAGATGGTCCACCCCAAGATCAGATAGCAGGATGGAGGCGGTGAGGCCGCAGCCACCGCCGCCAACGATCAAGACCGGGACGTCCAGCGTGTGATTGCTCGTGTGCATGTTCAGTGTTTCCCGCTTAGGCGCTCATCATGCGCGTCATGGGATCTGGCAGGGACGGGCCGGAGCGTGCCCATGCGCGGGTGATGAGCGTGGCGACCGGCGTGCCGGCCTGCAGCGCCTCCAGCATGGCCTGCGGATCGAAGGCCGGGCCAATGGGGTCGGCGGCGAACTCTTCGCCCTGCATGTAGGCGGTCGCCGCATCCGGATGCGCGAAGTTGTCGACCTGCAGTTCGACCAGATTGCCGTCCGGGTCGCGGTAGTACAGCGAGGTTGTCACACCGTGCTGGATGGGCGTGAGCGGTTCGATGTTGAGCGCCTTCAGTCGCGCATAGCTTTGCAGCAAATCGGACAAGCCGGCGAAGGTGTACGCGCTGTGATGCATGCAGGCGGTGAGCGGCGTGCGCGGCGTGAGTGGCACCGGCGGCGCAACGAGTGCGAGACGATGATGCTCGTCGTCGAAGGTCATGAAGCACAGCCCGGGGTTCTCATACACGACGTGTGCGCCAAGCACCTTGGCGTACCAGTCGCGCATCGCCGGGAGTTGGCCTGTCATCAGCACGATGTGGGCAAGCTTGGGCGTGGCGGACATATGGCATCTCCCTCGCGAAGTAATGGCGGCTACGGCAGCACCGCCGCAGAATAGAAGTCTGTTGACTTTGGGTCAACGAAAACCCCGCGCTGCGGAACAGCAATCAGGAGCCAGCCCGATAGTGCCCACCAAGCCCACCAAGCCCACCAAGCCGCCTGCGCGCCCGCCGGTCTTGCCGCGGAAAGCGCAGGCCGACGCCACGCGCCGCCGTCTGATCGCGGCAGCCCTGGAGGCGTTTGCCACCCGCTCCTTCGACACGGTCGCCGTGCACGAAATTGCCGACGCCGCGGCGGTCGCTCATGGCCTCGTGTTCCACTATTTCGGCAGCAAGCGCGGCCTGTATCTCGAGGCGCTGCGCGACGTGGCGAGGCAGCTTGCCGACGTGCATGCCGTGCCGGCCGCCGACGCGCCGGCCGTGCGGATCCGCGCGCTGCTGAAGCGGCACATGGGTTTCATGCGGCGCCATCGCAAGATCGCGCTGCATCTGTTTCGCGGCGGGCTGGGCACCGACCCGGAGGCCTGGCAGATCATCGACGAAGCGCGGCAGCGGGCAACAGCCTGGATTGCGGTTGAGCTAGGCCTTGACCCCGGGCACCGCGCCCTGCGGTTGATGCTGCGCGCGCTGGCTGGCGCCATTGATGAGGCAACCGTCCACTGGCTTGCCCACAGCCGGAGCGCCGGGCTCGATAGCCTGATCGACGCACTGATAGAAATGGTGGCCGCCGCCCTGCGGGGCGCCGCGCGACTCGATCCAACGCTGGACGTCGGCGGCGCGCTCCGGGCGCTCGGGATGGATTGAGGTGTGGCGCGGGGCCGCCGCAATCGGCAGGGTTGTCCCGTATGGCGCGCGAATGAGCAATCGTTGCTTCTTCAGACGCTAGCCCCCTGAGCTCAACATCGAGTTTCCGGGAACACCCGGAAAGACGGGAGTCGGTGTGTCTCTACCCGAAAACTGAGGTACGCCGTGGTCTTCTCGCTCACAGCGTTGAAGGCGTCAAAGTTTGACCTTTCGACGCGGACTCGGATGCGGCACATCAGGGA
>JAURHQ010000117.1 GCA_030833185.1 Gammaproteobacteria bacterium
TTCGGGATCATCGTGGGGCACAGGCTGGTCCATGCCCGCACCTTGCCAAGGGCGGCAGCTGGAGCCTTTGGGCCCAGCATGGCCAATTTGCAAACCGATTTTGGCGTCGCTTTGGCTGTGCACCCAATCGTTGATGCGCTTGAAGTCGTCCAGATCGATAAACAGCAGCGCGGCCTGAACCCCACTGCGGCGGGTTTTCTCCATCACCACCGCCAGCCGGTCCAGCAAGGCGCGGCGGTTGGGCAGGCCGGTCAGCGGATCCTGTAGCGCCCAGCGCTCCATCTCCGCTCGACGCGCCCGGGCCACAGAAACGTCGCGCGCAATTGCGCAGACGCCAGCCAGACGTCCAAATTCATCCAGAATGGGCGAGGCCGAGAGGGAGATCGCGACGCGGGTACCATCCCGGCGCACCCGTACCGTCTCGAAATGCTCAACCCGTTTGCCGCTTTTGATCTGATCGAGAATGGCATCCAGCTCCTGCAGGTGTTCGGGCGGGAGCATCATGGCCAGCGGTCGCCCGATCGCCTCGTTCGCGCTATAGCCGTAGAGCCGTTCTGCGGCCGGATTCCAGCTGGTGATGACGCCGTTCAAGTCGCGCGTGGTGATGGCATCGTTACTGCCAGTAATGACCGACTCGAAAAAGCGGAGCCTGGCCTCCAGGCGTTTGCGCTGCTGGATGTCCCGCAGCACGAGCACCGCGCCCAAGGCATTGCCCGCGCGGTCGAAGATGGGGGCAGCGGACAGCGCGACATGGACCAACTCCCCCGACTGCGTTTGCCGCAGGGTGTCGAAGGCCTCCACCGTGTGGCCGGCCGCCAGTTGGCTGTCGATGCGCTGCTGCTCGGCATCGAACGCGGCCGGCACCAGGATGTCGACCCGATGGCCAAGCACGGCGCTGGAGGCGTAGCCAAAAAGGAACTCAGCGGCGGGATTCCAGCCGGTAATCAGGCCGTCCATCGTGCGCGAGATGATCGCTTCGCGCGAATAGTCGACCACGGCGGTCGCCAGCGGATCGGCGTTGCGCGTGAGCATGGCGTCCATCCGCACAATTTCTCCTGAAAACCGCCAGGGAACGGCGCGGCGGCTCAGGACGCCAGCGCCGGCAAAGCCCGGGGTGAGATAAAGGGCGCCAGCACATGCGCCCGGTTCTTGCCGCTGGTTTTTGCCTTGTACATGGCGGTGTCTGCGCGTGCCATCAGCTGTTCCCGGCTGAGCGTCTGACCGACAAACAGGGTCACGCCCACGCTGGCCGAACAGACCGCCGCGCCCGCTTCGATTCTGCCCAACGCGTCCAGCAGCTTGGCGGCGACCGCTTCGGCGTGCGATTGGGCGGCGTTGAAGTCCGATTCAAGCGCATCCAGCAGAACCACAAATTCGTCGCCGCCGATCCGGGCCACGGTGTCGGCGTCGCGCACCAGCACGCGCAGGCGTCGCGCGACCTCGAGCAACACCTCGTCGCCGGCTTCGTGGCCCTGACAGTCGTTCACCTGCTTGAAATCGTCCAGGTCGATAAAGAGCAGCGCCCCCGGCAAGCCCGTGCGCTCGCTTTTGCGCATCGCGACGCCCAGCCGGTCGAGGAGCGCGCGGCGATTGGCCAGACGCGTCAGGGGATCTTCCAGCGCCCAGGATAAAAGCACGCCCATCCGGCGCCGGATTGCGCCCGTATCATGGGTGAACTCGCTGAAGCCCGCGGAGGACTGCAGGCGGAACAGGCTGAGCGAGACTTCGACCTCGTGCCCGTCGCGATGCTGTCGGCAGGTCACGAAGTCGCGCAACTGGCCGCCGTTACGCACGTGTGCGAGCAATTGAGCCGCTTCACCGCGACGCTCCGGCGCATACAGCGCGCCTAGCGGCTGGCCCAGCATCTCGCGCTCCGAATAGCCGTAGAGCGCTTCGGCGCCCTCGTTCCAGCTCGCGATCGCGCCGTCCTCATCGCAGCTCAGGATGGCTTCAGCGCTGGACCGGACGATGGACTTGAAGTGACCTAAGCCCGCCGCGCCGTGCACGCGGCAGGCGCTGAGCACCGCGAGGCCAGATGGTCCGGCGGGACCGAGCATCGGCGCGAGGTTGAGTAACACCGGCAGGGCCTGACCCGCAGCGTCCACCCAGATCGCCGGCACATCGGCGAGTGGCTGCCCCTCGCGCAGGCAGTCGCTGAGCTGCAACCTGCTAAGCGACGCCGCAGACGCGAAACGCTCAAGCAGCGATCGACCCAGCAGTTCGGCCGCGCTGGTCCCCAGCAGCCGCTCGGCGGCGGCGTTCAGGCTCAGGACACAGGCATCCGGACCAAGCGTGAATATGCCTGATTGCGGCGTGTAATCGCCCGCGTTGGATAGGATTCCTTGCATGGGTTCGCCTCCCTGAAGTCAGCAAAGAGCTGCCAGAACAGTGTAGGTGCAGGCGGACGAGGGGCCCGCCGCAATCTGCGACGAGCTTGAGGCCGGTCAACAATCAGCGGCGCGTGTGAACGGCGCCGTCGTACTTCAGTCGAGCAAACAGCGCAGCGGGCGCATGGGCGAGGGCATAAATCCGTGGCGCGCATAGAAGCGCTGGGCGGCTGTGTTGATGTCATCGGTCAGCAGCGTCACGCGTTTACAGCCGGCCGCGCGCGCCTGTCGCAGCGCCTCTTTCAGCAGCGCGCTGCCGGTGCCAGCGTTGCGCCGTTCGGCGGTAACGACCATGTCTTCCAGCAGGGCAACCCGCGCCCCGAGCGCGGTGGAGACGGTGAACAGCAGACCCACCATGCCCACTGCGGCCGGTCCATCCCGCGCAATCAGCAGCAGGCCGGTTTGCGGGGCATCGAGGATCATCTGCAAACCGCGCGCCTGCGCAGCGGTGTTGGGAGAAAACTCGGCTTCCTGCGCGAACAACTCGCCGAGCAAGGCCACCATGTCGCCGAGGTCAGCGGGCGTTGCGGGCGTGATGCTCAGCACGGTCTGATCTGGCGACTCGGCACTCAGTTGCTGGCGAGCCCGCGCCCGATGCGCTGGGATTCAAGCCAGCGACGTACGCGGTTGGCATCACCAATCGGCGTGAGTTTGCCGGGCGAATCGAGCAGCACCAGAATCAGCGGCCGGTTGGCCGTGCGCGCCTGCATCACCAGACAGCGCCCGGCTTCGGCGGTGTAGCCGGTTTTCGAGAGTTCGATTTTCCAGTCCGGATCCTTGTAGCGCACCAGCCGGTTGGTGTTATTGAATTCTTCCTGAGCGCGACCGTTACGGACACTGACCACCTGTCCGGTGGTCGTGGTGAACTCGCGGATCAGCGCGTAGTTGCTGGCCGCCCGGACCATCTTCGCCAAATCGTTGGCGGTAGAGACATTGCGCGGGTTGAGTCCGGCCGGATCGGCAAAATTGGTATTACGCATGCCGAGCGCATCGGCTTTGGCGTTCATCGCGGCAATGAACTGCTGGCGCCCGCCCGGATAGGTTCGCGCCAGCGAGGCCGCGGCGCGATTTTCGGAGGACATCAGCGCCAAGCGCAGGATGTCACGTCGCGACAGCCGGGTGCCGACGGCCAGTCGGGAGTGGGTGCCTTTGAGTCGGTCGACGTCGCCGTCGCTGATCGTGACCGTCTGCTCCAGCGGCAGGCCGGCATCCAGCGTCACCATCGCCGTCATGAGCTTGGTAATGGAAGCGATGGAAGTCTGCTCGTCCGGGTTCCGCGCCAGCAGCACGGTGTTGCGGTCGCGGTCGATGACCAGCACTGACGACGACTGCAGGCGCAAACCACCGGCTTCTTTCGCGGCGACTTGTGCCGGTTGCAGGGCGCGCCGTGGGGCCTGAACCCGTGCCTTGGCGCGGGTATTGGCGGCTTGGGCAGCCGGCCGGCGCGTATTCGGCGACTTGCGGGCACTGCGCTTGGCATGCGCGCGGGGTTTGGCCTTGGCCTGGGCTTTACGCAGCGCCTTGCGCGGCGCCTGCGCGGTCGCCTTGCGGACGACGCGCGGTTTCGCTTTGCCCGCGGTCTGGGCCTGCGCAACCGCCTTGCGCTCTTGGCCCTCAACCGGTTTCTGGGCCAGCGCCACCTGGCTGCTCAGAACCAGCCCCAGCGCCAGCAATAACCCCCATCCCCGCATCAAGACCCCCACCTGCGTTTGGCCGCCCGGGCCACGTTGATCAATACCTTATGACGTGTACTTTAGTCTGAGCATAAGGATTGCGTCGAGCGTTTTATGGCACAGAGCAGCAACAGCAAGCAGGCCAAGGCCAGTGGCCAGTGGCCCACACGCACGAACGGGGTGCTCCCGGTGCGCGGCGTAACCTCCCCCGTGAGCACATAGGGCTCGAACTGCGGCGAGCGCGACCGTAAACCACCGTGATGGTCAATGATGGCGGAGATGCCGGTATTGGTCGCCCGCAGAAACTCCCGACCCGCCTCAGCCGCCCTCACCCGAGTGATCTGGAGGTGCTGATGCGGCGCGGCGCTGTCGCCAAACCAGGCGTCGTTGCTGACATTGACCAGCAGGTTGGCCGCCGGCAGCGCTTTGCGCACCTCGCTGGCATAAGCGTCTTCATAGCAGATGGTGGCGCCGATGCGTAATTCGCCAGCACGCAGGGCCGCCTGCTGCGCCGGCCCCGGGGTGAAGCCGGACATCGGAATCGACAGAAAATCGAGCGCCGGGCGCAACAGGGCGTCGAACGGCAGGTATTCGCCGAAAGGCACCAGATGATGCTTGTCGTAGCGCGCGTCGGCCGTGCCCAGCAGCACCAGACTGTTGAAGTAGCGCTCGGCGGTCTCGGCGGTGGGCAGGCCCAGCAGAAACACGCTGCCGGCGGCTTGCGCACGGGCCTTGAGCTCGGCCAGAAACTCGGGAATTTCGGCGGGAAACGCCGGCAAGGCGGTTTCCGGCCAGACGATGATGTCGGTGCCCCAGTGCGGCGCGGTCAGGCTCGCATAGCGCTCAAGCGTGGCGGCGCGCGACTCTGGCGACCACTTCATGGACTGGGGCACCGCCCCTTGCACGATGGCTACCGTCCGGGACGGGCCATCGGGCCGGGTCCATTCGACATCCATCAGGACCGCCCCGAGCAGCCAGGGCAAGACCGCCCCCGCCAGCAACCACGCCCGCCGGCGCGACTGCAGGACCGCCGTGGCCAACGCCCCCGCCGACAGCGCGAGGACCAGGCTGGCGCCTTGGGCGCCTAACACCGGCAGCCAGCCCGCCAGCGGCGAATCCAGCTGGCTGTCACCCAGCAAAAGCCAGGGGAAGCCGGAAAAAAAATAGCCCCGCGCCCATTCGCTCGCGGTCCACAGCACCGGGGCGAGGGCGCAGAGTCGCCAGACTTCGCCGCGCGCCGGCAAGCGGCGCAGCAGCCAGCCCGCCAGCGCCGGATACAGGCTGATGAACATCACGAATAGCGCGGTCATCGAGACCGAGAAGACATACAGCGGCAAACCGAATTGATGGATGCTGATCTGCACCCAGCCCACGCCGTGCCCTAAAAAGCCAAGCCCAAACAGGTAGCCACGCCAGGCGGCGGCCCGCGGGGTGGTGTCGTGCCACAGCACAAACAGCGCGGCCAGCCCGAGCGGCGCCAGCCACCAGTGGGCGTAAGGCGCAAATGCGAAGGGCAGCAGCAGTCCCAGCAGCAGGGCAGCGGCGGCCGCCACGCCAGCGCGCGCCCTGAACAACGCGGGCATCTGCCTAGGCGTCGCGCGCAGCGCTGCGCGCGTCGACCGTGCGCATCACCCGCATCAGCTGCACCCGGCGCGGATCGGCACGCAGAATCTTGAAATGAAAGCCGGCAAATTCGATTTCATCGCCGCGCTCGGGCAAGCGCCCGAACTCATGCACCACCAGCCCGCCGATGGTGTCGTACTGGGCATCGGACAGGCGCGTTTTGAAGTAGCTGTTGAAGTGGGCGATGGGGGTGCGGCCTTTCACCGTATATCGGTTGGCGCGGTGGCTGCGCACAAAGGCCTCATCCTCGACGTCGTACTCGTCGTCGATTTCGCCCACGATTTGCTCGATCACGTCCTCAATGCTGACCAGCCCGGCAATGCCGCCGTATTCATCGACCACGATGGCGAGGTGATTGCGGCTCTGCCGGAATTCACGCAGCAGGATATTCAGCCGTTTGCTTTCCGGCACGAAGACCGCCGGTCGGAGCACATCCCGGATGTTGAACGCCTGTTGGGGGTCGGCGGCCAGGGGCAACAGATCTTTTGCGAGCAGGATGCCGACCGCGCGCTCGTGGCCGGCGTCCAGCACCGGGAAACGCGAATGGGCAGATTCGATAACGGCCGGCAGGAACTCTTCGGGCGTCGCATCAGCCTCGATAAACACCATTTCCGCGCGCGGAATCATGATGTCGAGCACTTTCATTTCCGACACCAGCAGCGCGCCTTCCAGCATCGCCGCGGTGTCGTTGTCGATCAGGTTCTGGCGCTCGGCGTCGTGAAACAGCCGGATCAGATCCTGCCGGGTTCGCGCCGGAGGCTTCAACCAATGCGCAAGCCGCGCACGCAGGGGATCGAGGGTTCGATTGAGCCACGCGCGCGGCGTCGACTCGGGAGGTTCGTCGGTCATGACGGGATCTCACGCTCCGCATAGGGGTCGGGAAATTTGAGTTCAGCCAGCAGTTCGCGCTCCAGCGCTTCCATCTGCTCGGCTTCCTTATTGTTTAGATGGTCGTAGCCTAATAAGTGCAGGGCGCCGTGCACCAGCAGGTGGGCGCAATGCGCGGCGATCGTTTTGGCCTGTGCAGCAGCCTCGGCCTTCAGCACCGGCGCGCACAGCACAATGTCGCCCAGCAGTTCCGGCGCAACGGCTTCCAGCCCGCTGACCGGAAACGACAGCACATTGGTCGGGCCTTGTTTGCCCCGCCAGCGGGCGTTGAGGGCGCCGCCCTCCTCGGCGTCGACGACGCGCACCGTCAGGCTTGCCACCGGCCGCAAGCCGGCCAGCGCCTGCGCCAGCCAGGCTTTCATCTCACGATTGGTCGGCAATCCGCGTAACGCGGTGGCCCGCTGAATCTCGACCGTCACGCTCATGCCGGGGGACTTTCAAAAGCCTCGTAGGCATCGAGAATTCGGCCGACCAGCGCGTGGCGCACCACGTCCTGCGAACGGAAAAAGGTGAAGCTGATGCCTTCGACCTCGCGTACCACGTCGATCGCGTGGCGCAGACCGCTCTCCCGGCCGCGGGGCAGGTCAACCTGCGTGATATCGCCGGTGATCACCGCTTTCGCGCCAAAGCCGATGCGGGTCAGGAACATCTTCATCTGCTCGATGGTGGTGTTCTGGGCTTCGTCTAGAATGATGAATGCATCGTTCAAGGTGCGCCCGCGCATGAAGGCCAGCGGTGC
The DNA here is from genome assembly GCA_030833185.1 of Gammaproteobacteria bacterium. GTDB lineage: Bacteria > Pseudomonadota > Gammaproteobacteria. The sequence goes on from JAURHQ010000117.1 coordinate 7,311, forward strand.
GACTTCGATCACGTTGCGCTCGATGAGTTTCGCGACCTTGTCGAAGCCGAGCATCTCATACAGGGCGTCGTAGAGCGGGCGCAGATACGGGTCGATTTTCTGCGCCATGTCGCCGGGCAAAAAACCAAGTCGCTCGCCGGCCTCAACCGCCGGGCGCACCAGACACAGGCGCCGGACCCGGTCGCGCTCGAGGGCGGCCACCGCCGCCGCGACCGCCAGATAGGTCTTGCCGGTGCCGGCCGGGCCCACGCCAAAACTGATATCGCAGCGTTCGATATTCCGCAGATAAAGCCGCTGATTGGTGCCGCGTGCCTTCACCACCATGCGCCGGGTCTGCACCACCGCTTCGTCATCGTCGGCGGCGCCGTCATGGCGCGCCAGCGTGGCGGCGGAATCCTGCAAACGCAGATGAACGTCCGACGGTGCCAGAAATTTGTTGCCGGCGGTCGCGTAGAGATCGCGAATGACCTCCGTCGCCGTGCTCCGCTCCAGCGGCGCGCCGGTGATGTGAAATACGTTGCCGCGATTGCTGATCTCCACCCCGAGGCGGCGTTCGATCAGCCGCAGGTGCTCATCAAACTGGCCACAGAGGTTGGCCAAGCGTTCGTTCTGCAGGGGTTCGAGGGTAAGTTCGCTGGAAGTGGGTTCGCTCAATTCAGACGGCCTGGGCTGCGGTCGTAATAAGTTCACCGCGCAGCGAATTGGGCAGCGCGGCGGTAATGCGCACCTCGGCAAACTGGCCGATGAGCGTCGCGGGACCCGCAAAGTTCACCACGCGGTTGTTCTCGGTGCGGCCAGACAACTCGCTGGCATCCTTGCGCGCGGCGCGGGTGATCAGCACCCGCTGCACGCTGCCGACCATGCGCTGGCTTTTGGCCTGGGCCAGTTCTTCGAGCCGCCGCTGCAAAATCGCCAGGCGGTGCTTTTTTTCTTCGGGCGTGACGTCATCCTGAAAGCTCGCTGCCGGCGTGCCCGGCCGCGGGCTGTAAATGAAACTGAAGGAGTGGTCGAAATCGACCTGCTCAACCAGCGCCATGGTGGCGTCGAAATCTGCCTGCGTCTCGCCGGGAAAGCCGACGATGAAATCGGAAGAAATGGAAATGTCCGGGCGAATCTTCCGCAGGCGGCGGATCTTGGAGAGATATTCGAGCGTCGTATGGCCGCGTTTCATCAGCGACAGCACACGATCCGAACCGCTTTGCACGGGCAGGTGAACGTGGCTGACCAGCGCCGGCACTTCGCCGTAGGCGGCGATTAGCCGGTCGCTAAATTCCACCGGGTGCGAGGTGGTGTAGCGAATCCGCTCAATGCCGTCGACCGCCGCCACGAACGCGACCAGCGCTGCCAGATCGCACAGTTGTCCATCGTGCATCCGGCCGCGATAGGCGTTGACGTTCTGCCCCAGCAAGGTGACTTCGCGCACGCCCTGTTCGGCCAGCGCGACGATTTCGGTGATGACGTCGTCAAAGGGCCGGCTGAACTCTTCGCCGCGGGTGTAGGGCACCACGCAGAACGTACAGTATTTGCTGCAGCCTTCCATGATCGAAACAAACGCGGTGGGGCCTTCGGCGCGGGGCTCCGGCAGCCGGTCAAACTTTTCAATTTCCGGGAAGCTGATATCGAGCACCCGGCGCTGGCCGGCCAGCGCGGCGTCGTAAAGCGCGGGCAGCCGATGCAGGGTTTGCGGACCGAAAACGAGGTCGACATAGGACGCGCGGGTAAACACGTTATCGCCTTCCTGACTCGCCACACAGCCGCCGACCCCGATGAGCACGCCCGGGCGGGCGTCTTTCAGTTCCTTCCAGCGTCCGAGTTCGGAAAACAGTTTTTCCTGCGCCTTCTCGCGCACCGAGCAGGTGTTGAACAGCAGGAGATCCGCTTCTTCGGGCTGCTCGGTCGGCGTGAAGCCATGAGACGCACCGAGTACCTCCGCCATCTTGCGGGAGTCGTACTCGTTCATCTGACAGCCAAAAGTCTTGATGTAAACGCGTCTGCTCATGGCCAAACCGGGCTCTCTTCGGAAACTAAAGCTACAACAGATATTCGTGACAGTTCAAAACAGCCCGCTGGCGGGCGCTCAGTCGAGCGGCGGTTCAAAGGCGGCGTTACGCGCCCGCAGGAACGCTTCGACCGCCGACGCGGCGGCGTTGACCGCCTGCTCGTCGCCACCCCGCACCACCAGCGAGGTGCCGAAACGACCTTCGCGCATGAAGGGATAGCTGCCCAGATCGAGCGTCGGGTAGTTGGCCTGCACGGCGGCCAGTTCGTTGGCAATATCGCTTTCGCGGATCCAGGCGGTAACGGTGCGGCTGACGATGGGCGGGCCGCCCGGCAGGGTAGCCAGCACGTTCGGCAGCATGGCCGCGAGGATGCGCGGCACGCCGGGCAGCACGTGGACATTTTCCAGCGTAAATCCGGGAGCGGCGCTGACCGGGTTATCAATCAGGCTTGCGCCCAGCGGAATCCGCGCCATCCGCAGACGCACCTCGGTGGTTTCCGCTTCCCCGTAATAGTGGGTCAGACGCCGCACCGCTTCCGGGTGATGCTGCACCTCCACCCCGAAGGCCGCGGCGATGCAGTCGGTGGTGATGTCGTCATGCGTCGGCCCGATGCCGCCGGTGGTAAACACCTGTTGATGGCGGGCGCGCAGCGCGTTTACCGCCTCGATGATGGCCTCCGGCCGGTCCTCGACAATGCGCACTTCGCGCAAGCGGATGCCCATCGCCGCCAGCGCGCTACCAATGGTTTGCACGTTGGCGTCGCGCGTGCGGCCGGAGAGGATCTCGTTGCCGATAACCAGCACGGCCGCGCTGTCGGGGGTGGGGCTCATGACGCCTTCAGCGGCTCCGGCAATTCGATCCGCAGGTTGTCGATGAGGCGTGCCGGCCCCAGCCAGGCGGCGACGAGCAGCTGCAGGCAGGTGTCACCGGCTTGCGGCAAGCCCAAATCCTGCGCGCGTCGAATACTGAAATATTCGGGCCGGAAACCAACCGCCGCGAGTTCGGCCATGCCGGCGGTTTCGATCGCGATCAGCGACAGCGTCTGCGGCAGCAGTTTTTCGCGGGCCCGAATCATGGCCTGATAGATTTGTGGGGCCAGTTCGCGTTCCCGCGCGTTCAGATAGGCGTTACGCGAACTCATGGCCAGCCCGTCAGCCTCACGCACGATGGGCTGACCCAGAATCTGCACCGGCATCAACAGGTCGTGCACCATCTGCTTGATGACCAGCACCTGCTGATAGTCCTTCTCGCCAAACAGGGCGATGTCCGGCTGTACGTTCAGCAGCAACTTCGTCACCACCGTGGCTACGCCGGAGAAATGCCCCGGGCGGAACTGGCCGCACAGGATCGAAGACAGACCGGGCACGCTCACGCGGGTGTCTTCTTCAATGCCGCCCGGATAGAGCTGGTCGAGATTGGGCGCAAACAACAGGTCGAGGCCTGCGGCCGAGAGTTTCTGCTTGTCCGCTTCCAGCGTGCTGGGATATTTGGCGTAGTCCTCGCCACGTCCGAACTGAATCGGATTGACGAAAATGCTGACGACCGAGCGGTTTGCCAGTTCGCGCGCCTTGGTCAGCAGCGAGATATGTCCGTCGTGCAGATTGCCCATGGTGGGCACGAAGCTGATGCTCTCGCCGGTCCGACGCCAGGCGGCGACTTCGGCGCGAAGTTCTTCGACGGAGTAGGCAATTTTCATGGGCGGACTAGCGGATCAGAAACAAGGGGCAGGCAGTGTAGCGCAGGATCACGGCCATGCTCGTGCTCACGCCGGCACCCCAAGCCCGGGGTTGAAATAACGTCGCCCGACCACGCCGCGCTCGATCTCGGCCAGCAGCAGCTCGAAGTGGGCCGGGTTATCGACCAGATTGATCTCCTCGGCGTTCACAATCAGCACCGGCGCGTCGCTGTAGTAGTGAAAAAATTCCACGTATTCCTGGCACAAGCGCCCCAGATAGTCGCTGTCGATGCCTTGCTCATAGCCTATGCCCCGGCGCGCGATTCGCCGGTGCAGGGTGGGCACCGAGGCCTGCAGGTAAATCACCAGCGACGGCCGCGGCAGGCTGGCCACAAAGCGCTGATAAATATCGTGATAGAGCCGGTATTCCTCGTCGTCCAGCACCACTTTCGCAAACAGGCGGTCTTTCTCGAACAGGAAGTCGGAGACCAGCCGGGGAGCAAACAAATCGCCCTGACGGTGCGCCTGCAGTTCGCGCGAGCGGTGAAACAGAAAATGCAGCTGCGTGGCCAGCGCGTAGCGCGCCGGATCTTCGTAAAAGCGCGGCAGAAACGGGTTATCGTCGGCCTGCTCGAGCAGCAGTTCGCTTTCCCAGCGCGCGGATAGACGTCGGGCGAGGCTGGTCTTGCCGAC
>JAURHQ010000118.1 GCA_030833185.1 Gammaproteobacteria bacterium
CGGCCGCTACCGGTTTTCTTCGCGGCGATGGCCATGCCGAGCGCGGCGCTAATCGAGGTACTGGAGTGACCAACGCCGAAGGCGTCGTAGGGGCTTTCTTCGCGCTTCGGAAACGGCGCCAGCCCCTGCCACTGGCGAATGGTGTGCATACGCTCGCGGCGACCGGTGAGAATTTTGTGTGGATAGGCCTGATGGCCCACGTCCCAAACCAAACGATCTTCGGGCGTGTTGTACAGGTAATGGAGCGCAACGGTCAGTTCGACCGAGCCCAGTCCTGCGGCAAAGTGACCGCCGCTGCGGCTGACCGAATCGAGCAGACAGCCGCGCAACTCACGCGCGACCTGTTCCAGAGACGATTCCGGCAACTGGCGTAAATCGTGGGGTGAGTTGATCCGCGAGAGCAGCGGATACTGGCTTTGCTCGGTCATGTCTTTATCCGGATGGAGAACCGATCGCGATGCAATCGGGCCTTGGATTATGGATACCGCTCGAAAGCCTTGCAAGCCGAGAAGGCGGCCGGGCGCCCGTGCTCCCGTCATCAGCAGACGCCGGCCTCGCGTGCTTCCGATGCTAGAGGTGATGGCGTACCATGCCGGGCTTAGAGCTTTTTTAATCCTTTGAATCGTAGTGGTTTATTGCCAGCGCAGCCGGGGTTTTTCACGCATGAGTGTTCCGTTAATCCAACAGTACCGAGTGGCCCGCTACATCATCAGCAACAAGCTGCGTGGGATTAAGCGCTATCCGCTGGTGCTGATGCTGGAACCGCTGTTTCGCTGCAATCTCGCCTGTGCCGGTTGCGGCAAAATCGATTATCCGGACGAGATTCTCGACAAGCGCCTCAGCGTTGAGGAATGCATGCAGGCGATCGACGAAAGCGGCGCGCCCGTGGTGTCGATCGCCGGCGGTGAACCGCTGATCCATAAAGAGATGGCGGAAATTGTGAAAGGCTTCGTCGCTCGCAAAAAATTTGTCTATCTCTGCACCAATGCGCTGCTGCTTGACCGGAAAATGGATGAGTACAGCCCGTCGCCCTACCTCACGTTCTCCATCCATCTGGATGGCAACAAGGACCGCCACGATACTTCGGTGTGTCGCGAGGGCGTGTATGAGAAATGCGAGCAGGTGATTCGCAAAGCGCGTGCGCGTGGTTTCCGGGTCACCGTCAACTGCACGCTGTTCCAGGGCGAAACCGCCCCCGAAATCGGCCACTTCATGGATCGCATGATGGCGCTTGATGTCGAAGCGGTGACGATGTCGCCGGGCTACAGCTACGAGCGTGCGCCGCGTCAGGACGTGTTTCTCAAGCGCGAGTCCAGCAAGCAGTTGTTCCGCGACATCTTCCGCCTGGCCCGTGGCCGCAAGTGGCGCTTCAACCAGTCGCCGCTGTACATGGATTTTCTCGCCGGCAACCAGACCTACCACTGCACCCCGTGGGGCGCTGTGACGCGTAACGTGTTCGGCTGGCAGAAGCCCTGTTACCTGTTGGTCGGCGAAGGCTATGCCAAAACCTTCGACGGCCTGATGAACGAGACCGAGTGGGATAAATATGGCACCGGGGTGAATCCGAAATGCGCCAACTGCATGATGCATTGCGGATACGAAATGACCGCCGTTGAGGACACCTTCTCCCACCCGCTCAAGGCGGCCAAGGTGGCCTTCTTCGGGCCACGCACCGACGGCCCGATGGCGCCCGAAGTGCCGTTCCGCTACCCGGAAGCGGTGCCGGATGCGCCGCGTCCGGCGACCGCGCCGACGGGATCCGACACCAAGCGCGTCGCCTGAGCCCGTGAGCCAGACGCCGCATACCCTCGTCTGATCACGGTCTTCAGATGTTGATCTGGGCGCTGGCCGCCGCGCTAGTTTGGCTTTCCATTCTTCTGTTGCCGTGGCGCCCGTGGGGCACACGCGAGCAAATCTCGGCCGCCGCGCCGGGCTCCGCGGGCGGTCTTGCTGAAGTCACCGCGCTCGTCCCGGCGCGCAACGAGGCGCTCTGCATCACCGAGACCCTGCCCCGCCTCGCCGCGCAGGGTGATTTGGCCCGCATCATTCTGATTGACGATGAAAGCGACGACGGCACCGGCAACCTGGCACGTGGGCTGGGTATCCACCAACTCACCGTGCTCGCAGGTCAACGGCCTCCGTCTGGCTGGTCGGGCAAGCTATGGGCCCTGGAGCAGGGGCTGCGAAAGGTTGAGACGCGCTACGTCCTGCTGATGGACGCCGACATCGCGCTGGCACCGGGCATTCTCGACGCGCTGCTGGGCAAGCTGGAGCGTGAAAACCGCGACCTGGTGTCGGTGATGGCGTCACTCTCGATGCAGCACTGGTTCGAAAAACTGCTGATTCCGCCCTTCATCTATTTCTTCAAAATGCTTTACCCCTTCGCGCTGGCCAACGGCAAAACGCGCTGGATTGCCGCCGCCGCCGGCGGCTGCATTTTGATCAAGACCGACACCTTGCGCGGCCTCGGCGGCTTCGCGGCCTTGCGTGACGCCCTGATCGACGACTGCACGCTGGCGCGAGCTGTGAAACAGCACGGCGGCCAAACCTGGCTGGGACTTTCCCGCGATGTCGCGGCGGCGCGGCCTTACGACTCGGTCAGCAGTATCTGGAATATGGTGGCGCGTACCGCGTTCACGCAGCTGCGCTATTCAACGCCCCTGCTGCTCCTGTGTACTGCGTTACTGGTGCTGACTTTTCTGGTGCCGGTGCTGGGGCTTTTCGTCTCTGGCAGCGGGGTGCGACTGGCTGCCGCGTTCGGCTGCCTTGCGATGATGGGCAGCTATCTGCCGGTGCTGAGATTTTATGACCGTAGCTGGTGGTGGGCAGCAACTTTGCCGCTCGCCGCCTCGCTTTATTTGGCAATGACCTGGACGTCCGCCATCCGTTATTTCCGTGGAGAACGCTCGCGCTGGAAAAACCGCAGCTACGACCGTTAAACGCGCCAACCCGCCAAGGACCATGAACATGTTGAAACTCGCCCCTCGCCTCCTGCTACTGTTGTCCCTCGGCTTGCCCTGCGGCGCGCTGGCAGCGGAAGCCACTGCCGTCGTCGAGACGCTCCACGCGGCGCTGTTGGCGGCGATGAAGGACGCTAAGACTCTGGGTTTCAAGGGCCGGGTAGCTCAGTTGGGACCGGTGCTCGACAGCACCTTCGATTTTCCGGCCATCGCCAAGGTCGCCACCGGGCGTCACTGGCAAAAAATGACCGAGGACCAGCGCCAAACCTTTCTGCAAACCTTCCGCGACCTTAGCGTGGCCACCTACGCGGATAATTTTTCGGACTTCGGCGGCGAGAAGTTTGAGACGCTGGGCCACGAACAGAAAAAGAACGCCGAACTGGTCCGCACCAATATCGTGACCGGAGAGGGCAAACGGGTGTCGCTCAACTACGTGCTGACCCGCAATAACGACGACTACCGCATTGTGAATGTGGTCGCCGAAGGGGTCTCCGACCTCGGACTGAAGCGCTCTGAATATGACGGCATCATCGCCGCCGAAGGGGTTGATTCGCTGGTTGCGAAATTGAAGGCCAAGGTTGCATCATACGCAGCATCCGGCAGATAAATGCCTGTCCAACACACCTCCGACGGACCCAACACCTTCGCCTGGAACCCTGACAAGATGAACAAAGAACTGGTGGCCAAGGGGCTTTTGAGCCTAAGTCTGGCAACGCTGCTTGGCGGATGCGCCAGCACGGCGCCGAGCAATCCGTCCGACCCTTGGGAAAAGCCCAACCGGGCTTTCTACAATTTCAACGACAGCCTTGACCGCAACTTCTTCACCCCGGTGGCCAAGGGCTATGTCTGGGCAACGCCCAAGCCGGTCCGAGCCGGCGTGACCAACGCCTTCGAGAACGTGAACTATCTGAACGTCATGGCCAATGACCTGCTTCAGGGCAAGGTCAGCGATTTCGCCTCCGACAGCGGCCGCTTTGTCGTGAACAGCACCGTCGGGCTGGGTGGCTTATTCGACCCGGCGACCAAACTCGGCATGCCGGCGCACGATGAAGATCTGGGCCAGACGCTGGGCAAGTGGGGCGTCGGCGAAGGGCGTTACATGGTGCTTCCGCTGATGGGTCCAAACTCTCTGCGCGATTTGCCCAACGTGGCCTCTGCCATGGCGCTCAACCCGCTGACCTACCTCAACGCGGTGGTCACTGTGCCGCTAGGGGTAATCAATACCATCAACATGCGGGCCAACCTGCTCGAAGAAACCAACATCCGCGATCAGGCCGCGCTCGATCCCTATACCTTCGTGCGTGAAGCGTATCGTCAGCAACGCGAATTCAAGATTTACGACGGTAATCCGCCCAGCGAGAGTATCGACGATTATCTCGATGAGCCCGAGGCGACTGCCGCGCCCGCCGCGGCCGCAGACGAATCCTCGGTGCTGAAGGTTTACTAGCGCTCCGGTCGCAACGGGGCGGTCCTTGCGGCCGCCTCGTCCAGTACTTCTATCCAATGCCTGATCGGCGTGCGCATGCCCTTCTCAAGATGCAGCATGCAGCCGATGTTAGCTGTGGCCACCACTTCGGGACTACCTGCTTCCAAGGCTGACACCTTCCGCTTCCGCAAAGCCTTGCTGAATGCGGGCTGCAGCAAGGAATAGGTGCCCGCCGAGCCGCAGCACAGATGGCCATCGGCCACCGGCACCAGCCGCGCGCCGGCCGCTGCCAGCAAGCCTTCCACTCGCCCGTTGCCGCGCAAGGCGTGCTGCAGCGAGCAAGGCGTCTGGATAGCTATCGTTTGCTCAAGCTGAAGTCCTAGCGCCGCGACTTCGCGGGACTCAATCACTTCGCTCAAATCGCGCACCTTGGCGGAGAGTGCCTGCGCCCGCGCCGCATAGTCAGGGTCGTGGGCCAGCAATTCGCCGTAGTCTTTCAAAAAGCTGGTGCAACCGCTGGCCGTGCTCAGCACACCGGTCGCGCCGGCCTCCAACTGCGGCCACCAGGCATCAATATTTTTGCGGGCCATCGCCGCCGCCTCTCCGTGCGCGCCCAGATGATAGGCAAGCGCCCCGCAGCACCCGCTGCCCGGGACTTGCGCGAGGGATTGTCCGCAGCGGTCCAGCACGCGGGCTGCCGCTGCGTCGATTGACGGCCTGGCGTCCGCCTGCACGCAGCCTATGAGTGCAAGCCAACGCCGGGCATGGCGCACGGGCGGCCAGATTCCCACGGGGCGCAGTGGCGGAATCTCACGCGCAAGCACCGCAGGCAGTGCTGGCCGCAACCAGCGTCCAACCCGTAGCAGCCAGCCAAATAGTGGCGAGGGAATCAGCTTGCGCAACGCCCAGCGCATTACACGCTGGGACGGCGCGCGCGGCACGGATTGCTCCAGCCGCGGTTTAACCAGATCGAGCAAGCGCCCATAGCGCACCCCGGAGGGGCAGGTGGTTTCGCAGGAACGACAGGTCAGGCAACGGTCGAGATGCAGCCTGGTCTCGGTACCCACCTGCTCGCCTTCAAGCAGCGACTTCATTTGGTAGATCCGGCCACGTGGACCATCGCGCTCGTCGCCAGTCAGCTGATAGGTCGGACACGTCGCGTTGCAAAATCCGCAATGCACGCAGGCCCGCAGAATCGCCGCGGCCTCCTCGCCCTCGGGCGTTGCTGTAATCGCAGGATCGAGGCGCGCTCGCATCGTCAGCCCTCTTCCATCGCCAGTTCAGGATTGAATATGCCGTCGGGATCAAAGCTATGCCGGAGTCGAGCTTCGAGTTGCAGTCGCGCAGGCGGAAGGGCCCGCGAACGCGTGGCAAACCGACGGTCAAAAGGCCAGGCATTGCCGCCGGTCGCCGCCACGCGTGTTCTGATCTCATCAGGCGGCGCGTCCGTCTTAAGCCAGCGTTGCGCACCGCCCCAATCGGTCAGCGTCAGCCCCGAGAGCCCCGGATCCGGCGCAGCAAGCGGCAGCACGACGCGCCAGAGGGGGCGGGGGTCTGCAAAAAATGGCAGCTGCCAGTCGCGCAAGCGAGCCCAGAACTCCGGGGACTCTTCACCGAGCTGCGCGCCCAGCGCGCGACACGCGGACTCGACCGCGGCAGCCGAACCGGCGAGGCGCAGATGGAGTTGTCTGCCGTCATAACACAGACCGGTAATGGGCCAATGCCGGCTCAGGCTGCGCGCAACCCATGGCCACGCTTCGGCGGGCGGCAGCGCACAGCACAGGCAGCGTTCGACTGCAGGCTTCGGCACGACCCTCAGCGCGACTTCCAGCACTGGCCCAAACGCGCCCCAAGCGCCCACCACCAGTCGCGACACATCGTAGCCCGCCACGTTTTTCATCACCCGGCCGCCAAAACGCAGCACCTCGCCGGTCACGGCGAGCAGTTTGATCCCCAACACGTGGTCGCGGACCGCCGCGGTGTACGGCCGGGCCGGGCCGGAGAAGCCTGCGCTAATCACGCCGCCAACGGTCGATGCGGCACCGGTGTGCGGCGGCTCAAAGGCGAGTTGCTGACCTTCGGCGGCCAACGCGTCGATGAGTGCCTGTAGCGGCGTACCGGCACGCACCACCGCCACCAGTTCGGCCGGCGCGTAATCAACGATGCCACGGTAAGCCGTCAGCGAAAGAACCGGAGACTGGGACGGGGGCCGTAAAAAAGCCTTGGTGCCCCCTCCAACGAGACTGAGTCCCTGCTTGCTCGAGACTGCCTCGCGCAAGCCTGCGCGGATCTCCTCCAGCGCAAGGGCAGACTCCGGGGTGTCGGCGTCGTTCATCCGCGGACAGGATTAGCGCGGCTGACTGATGTCAGGAATTCCGGCGCGCACGTCGGCGTTCTGCCCACGGTGTCGCAGGGCGTGGTCCATCAACACCAGCGCCAGCATTGCCTCTGCCACCGGGACCGCGCGGATTCCGACACAGGGATCGTGCCGGCCCAGCGTTTCGATGCTGGCAGGCTCGCCGTGCAGGTCGATGGTTTGACCGGTGAGCCGGATGCTCGAGGTGGGCTTCAAGGCGAGACTAACCAGCAAATCCTGCCCGGTGGAAATCCCCCCGAGTACGCCACCCGCGTGATTACTGAGGAAGCCCGTCGGCGACATTTCATCGCGGTGTTCGGTACCGCGCTGTTCAACCACTGCAAAGCCATCGCCAATCTCTACGCCTTTGACCGCATTGAGCCCCATCATGGCTTTGGCGATGTCGGCATCAAGCCGGTCAAACACCGGCTCACCCCAGCCCGGCGGCACGCCACGGGCGATCACGTTGACGCGGGCGCCGACGGAATCGCCACTTTTACGCAGGGCGTCCATGAAGGCTTCGAGTTCGGGGACGTGGGACGGGGCAGCGCAAAAAAACGGGTTGCTGTCGATGGCGGTAAGGTCATCGCAAGGCAGTGGTACCGGCCCGAGCTGCGCCAGATAACCGACGATGCTGATGCCGTAGCGTTCGGACAAATACTTGCGGGCAATACCGGCAGCAGCAACGCGCACGCAGGTTTCACGAGCTGAGGAACGCCCGCCACCGCGATAGTCGCGGATGCCGTACTTGTGCAGATAGGCGTAGTCGGCGTGACCTGGCCGAAATTTGTCCTTGATTGCGCCGTAATCCTTGGACTTCTGGTCGGTGTTTTCGATCACGAAGCCGATCGGGGTGCCGGTGGTAACGCCCTCAAACACGCCCGACATGATGCGTACTTCGTCCGGTTCGCGCCGTTGCGTGGTGTGCCGGGACTGGCCCGGTTTACGGCGGTCAAGATCGCGTTGGAGGTCGGCCTCGCAGATCGCGAGGCCCGGCGGACAGCCGTCTACGATGCCGACATAACCTGCGCCGTGGGATTCACCGGCGCTCGTGACGCTGAACAGCGTTCCAAAAGTATTTCCTGACATGTCTGCATTCTAGCGACTGCGGCCGCGCGCGTCGCCACGGCCGCGGGGCAAATCCTGTGCGTGAAGCACCGAAATGCCATCGCCGCCGTGAAGCATCTCGGGCCAGATAAATGGCAAATCCGGGAAAGCGGCCGCGAGGGCATCAGAGGTCGCACCGGTATCCATGATGAGCGTGCCCGTCGAGGCCAGATAATTCGGCAAGGCTGCCAACAAGCGGCGGACCACATCCAGACCATCGTCGCCGGAGACCAGCCCCAGCGCCGGTTCGTGCAGGTATTCGGCCGGCAGGGCTTCAAACTCTGCGCGCGGCACATAGGGCGGGTTGGCCAGAATCAGGTCATAGGGCCCGCCCTCCGGCGGATAAATGTCGGCCAAATGAAACTGCACCCGTTGCGCCACGCCCAGCCGTTCGGCATTCACCCGCGCGACCGCCAGGGCGTCAGCCGAGATGTCGGTCGCGTGGACTTCAACGTCGGGCAATGCGAGCGCCGTCGCGATCGCGATGCAACCGCTGCCGGTGGCGATGTCGAGCACGCGTCGCACGCCTCGCACGTCCAGCCAGGGCGCAAAACGCGCGTTGATCAGTTCGCCGATGGGCGAGCGCGGCACCAGCACACGCTCGTCGACGGCGAACTCGTGGCCGCAAAACCACATCCGTCCGGTCAGATAAGCGGCCGGTTTGTGCTCGTCGATCCGGCGGCGAATCAGCGCTTCCACCGCTTCCGCTGCGGCCGCATCGACCGGACGGTCCAGCGTTACATCGTCGACGCTGAACGGCAGCCCCAGGGCGTGAAACACCAGAAACACAGCTTCGTCACGCGCGTTGTCGGTCCCGTGACCAAACACCAGCCGTGCGCGCTGAAAGCGGCGCTCTGCATTCAGAACGAGACGCCGTGGCGTCGCGAGCCGCGGGGCCATCAGCGGATCGCTCGCCGACGTCGCCGGTCCGCTGGCCTAGCCGGCTGCATCAATGAGCAGTTGATTGACCCGACGGACGAATGCCGCTGGGTCATCCAGTCGCCCGCCTTCGGCCAGCACGGCCTGCTCAAACAGCAGCACGGCCAGATCGGCAAAGCGCTGTTCGCCTTCCTCGCTCGCCAGACGCATTAACAGCGGGTGCTTTTCGTTGACTTCAAGGATCCGCGTGCTGGGCGGCACCTCCTGCCCGGCGGCCCGCAAAATCCGCTGCATGTTGATGCTCATATCGTATTCATCGCCCACCAGGCAGGCCGGTGAATCGGTCAATCGGGTCGAGGCCCGAACCGAACTCACCTTGCCTTCCAGCGCGGCCTTCAGCTTCCCGATCAGCGCGGAGGCTTCGGCATCTTCCGGCTTCTCTACGGTCTCTTCGTCGCCGGGGAGTTCCAGCTTGCCCTGAGTCACCGAGCGCAGCGGCTTGCCGTCAAATTCGGTCAGATGCTGGACCACCCATTCGTCGACCGGGTCGGACAGCAAAAGCACTTCCACGCCGCGCGCGCGGAATACTTCAAGGTGCGGACTGGCCTTGGCGGTGGCGTGGGTTTCTGCGGTCAGGAAGTAGATGGCTTTTTGCCCTTCCTTCATGCGGCTGACGTACTGCTCCAGCGACACCGCCGGCTCGGCGGCATCGTCGAGCGTGGACGCGAAGCGCAGCAGTTTGGCCACCCGTTCGCGATTGGGGGCGTCTTCGATGACGCCTTCCTTCAACACGCGGCCGAAGGCGCTCCAGAACTTGCCGTAATCCTCACCGCTTGCGAGCGTCTCGATCAGACCGAGAATTTTCTTGATCGACGCGCCGCGAATGGTGTCGATGGCCTTGTTCCGCTGCAGGATTTCGCGCGAGACGTTGAGCGGCAAATCGCGGGTGTCGACGATCCCGCGCACGAAGCGCAGGTAGCGGGGCAACAGCTGCTCGGCATCGTCCATGATGAACACGCGCTGGACGTAAAGCTTGATACCCCGCTTGACGTCGCGGTCGAACAGATCGAACGGGGGCCGGTTAGGAATGAAGAACAGCGTGGTGTATTCCAGCTTGCCTTCGGATTTGGTGTGGACCCACACCATGGGGTCTTCAAAATCATGCGAAATGTGCTTGTAGAACGCTTTGTAGTCGTCATCGCTAATGTCCTGCTTGGCACGGACCCAGAGCGCGGTCGCGCTGTTGATGGTCTCCAGCGCCGGAGCTGGGGCCGCTTCACCGTCTTCCGGCTCTGCGGTCTGCGCGGACGCCATGCGAATCGGGGCAGCGATATGGTCCGAGTACTTCTTGATGAGCCCGCGCAGCCGCCATTCATCGGCATATTCCAGCGCGTCTTCCTTCAGGTGCAGGATGATCTCGGTACCGCGACGGCTGCGCGCGCAGGGTTCAACCGTGAACTCGCCGCGACCATCTGATTCCCAGCGTACGCCTTCCGGCGCCCCGCCTTGCGCGAGAGCACGGTGACCTTGTCGGCCACGATAAACGCCGCGTAGAAACCCACGCCAAACTGGCCGATGAGCTGCGAATCCTGACGCGAATCCCCGCTCAGCGCGCCGAAAAACTCACGCGTGCCGGACTTGGCAATGGTGCCCAGATTGGCGACCACGTCCTCGCGCGACATGCCGATCCCGGCGTCCCGTACCGTCAGGGTATGCGCGTCGCGGTCGAACTCGATGTCGATCGCAGTCTCCGGGTCCCCCTCGTAGAGAGACTCGTCGGAGAGCGCCGAGAAGCGCAGCTTTTCGATCGCATCCGAAGCGTTCGAAATCAGCTCGCGCAGGAAAATTTCGCGGTTGCTGTAGAGGGAGTTAATCACGAGGTCCAGTAACTGGTTGACCTCGGACTGGAAGCCCAGGGTTTCTTTGGTAGCGGTGGTCGTCATGGCCTCATCTCTGGCTGTGTCGAAAGTCCCCGAAATGGGGACAGGGCTAGCCCAATTCAAGTGAGCGTGCGGTAGGTTCCGCCTGCGGCGGGGCTGCTATATTGCCCTACCCGAGAGTCATCTGCCGCGATCGAGCAAATCCGCCGTCATGCCCCGCCTGTTCTCAAGTCGATCTTTACGCCCCCTGCTGCTCTGGCCGCTGGTCGGGCTGATGCTGGCCTGCGCCAGCGGAACCCCGCGCGAACGAAGCGCTGCCCCAGCCGCCGTCGCGCCGGTTAGCGAGGACGCGCTCCGTCAGCGCGCGGAGGAGGCCTACGCCGCGCGCGACTGGACTAGCGCCGAACGCGACTATCTGGCGCTGGCCAAAGCGGTTCCCGGAGACGGTCAGGCCCCGTTCAAACTGGGCAATCTCTACACCCGGACAGGCCGCCTGCCTGAAGCCGCAACCGCCTACGCCGAAGCGACCCGTCGCGACCCCGGCCTGACCCGGGCCTGGCATAACCTTGGCGTGGTTCAACTCAGGCTCGCCCGTGCCAGCCTCGGCCGGGCCGCTGAGGGGAACGACGCGACCGAAGCGGCAACCGGCGCACGGGCCCGAGGTCTGGTCGAGGGGATCGACCTGCTGCTCGCGCCGGGAGCACCCTGAACATGCGCGACCTGAACGCCTACACGCCGGTCATGCGCCAGTATCTGGGGGTCAAAGCCGAGTACCCCGAACAGCTGCTCTTCTACCGGATGGGCGATTTCTACGAGCTTTTCTTCGAGGATGCGCAACGCGCCGCCCGCCTGCTCGACATCACGCTGACCTCGCGTGGGGAAAGCGGCGGCGAGAAAATCGCGATGGCCGGCGTTCCCGCGCACGCGGCCGAGGGCTATCTCGCCCGCCTGCTGAAAATGGGCGAATCGGTCGTGGTCTGCGAACAGGTCGGCGACCCGGCAA
>JAURHQ010000119.1 GCA_030833185.1 Gammaproteobacteria bacterium
CAAGGGCGGCAAGGCGCGGGAAATTCCCATCCGCACCGAGGCTCAACGCGAAGTCTTGAATCGCGCCCACCAACTCGCCGGCCGCGGCTCGCTGATTCCGGCGAACCGCAACTACGTGCAGCAGCTTCGCATCTACGAAGGCCACACCAGCCGCGCCGGGCTCTCGAAGCTACATGGCCTGCGTCATGCCTACGCGCAGCAGCGCTATCAGGAATTAACAGGGCTGCCGTGCCCGGCGGCGGGTGGGCCAGTGTCCACACAACTCACCCCTGCACAGAAAGAAACCGACACCGCCGCGCGCCTCACCATCAGCCGCGAACTCGGCCACGAGCGAGAAGCGGTGACCGCCATCTACCTCGGTCGCTGAGAATCAAACCCGCATGCAGCAAGCCCCTCCTATCACCCCCCGGCTACTCCGCTTCCGCGACGCCCCGCGCTATCTCGGCATGGACCGCAACCGCTTCAACCGCGAAGTCCGACCCTGCCTCACTGAGCTCCGCATCGGACGTCAGGGGATTGCTTTCGACCGCCTTGAACTGGACGCATGGGTTGAGGACTATAAGCGCCGCAACGGGCGTCCCGCCTCCAATCCACAAGGAGAAGGAATATGGGACGTAAACGAATCCCGGGGCTGCGTGAGCGCGGTGGGATCTGGCACATCGACAAGCAGATCTTCGGTCGCAAGATTCACGAAAGCACTGGAACGAGCGACATCAAAACGGCCGAGCTGATCTTGGCGCGGCGGATTGAGGAAGCCCGGATGGCGAAGATGTTCGGCGTGCGGCCACGTCGGGTGTTTCGGGAAGCGGCGACTCGCTACCTTGAAGAGAACCTGACTTTAAGAAGCATCGCGGACTACGCGATGCATCTGCGGCAGCTGGATCCGTACATCGGCGATTTGGACATTGAGCAGGTGCACCTCGGCACCTTGCGCAGCTTCATCGAAGCGCGGCAGCAGGCGGGCATCAAGAACAAGAGCATCAATCTCGCGTTGAGTGTGGTGCGGCGGGTGCTGAATCTGGCGGCGAGGTTGTGGCGGGACGAGTCGGGGAAGACCTGGCTCGATACCGCGCCCTTGATCCAGATGCTGCCGATCAACGATGCGCGCAAGCCTTATCCCTTGTCGTGGGATGAGCAGGGGATTTTGCTGAAGGCCTTGCCGGACCATCTGGCCCGGATGTGCCTCTTCAAGATCAACACCGGGTGTCGTGAGCAGGAAGTGTGTCGCCTGCGCTGGGAATGGGAAATCAAGGTGCCGGAACTGGAGACCTCGGTGTTCATCATTCCGGGCTCTGGCGTGAAGAACGGCGAGGACCGCTTGGTGGTGCTGAACCGGGTGGCGAAGTCGGTGTTGGAGAGCGTGCGCGGAATGCATCCCACGCATGTGTTCAGCTACCGCGGTCGTCCGGTGCTACAGATCAATAACAGCGCCTGGAAGCGACTCCGGGCAACGGTGGGTCTGAAGCATGTTCGGGTGCACGACTTGAAGCACACGTTTGGTCGACGGCTGCGCGCTGCAGGTGTGCCGCTGGAGACTAGGAAAGTGCTGCTGGGTCACCGCAACGGCGACATCACTTCGCACTACTCGGCGCCGGAGTTGGCGGAGCTGCTGGAAGCGGCGAATCGGGTGTGCGAAGGAAAGTCCGGCAAAACTCCGGCACTGGTGGTGCTGAAACAAAAAACGGCTATCGATTCCTCGATAACCGTTTGATATTAGCCAGTGATCTGGCGCGCCCGGAAGGATGGATTCGCAAACGCTTAGGCGTTTGCTCACCCCTGCGGGGCGCACTGCGTGCGTCCAGATTCGCGCTGCGAATCTGTCGAACCTTGGGAGGCTCGACTCGGCCTCCGAACGTTCAACACATAAAAAAACCGGCATTGAGCCGGTATTTTTATGTCTGGCGCGCCCGGAAGGATGGATTCGAAAACGCCCGAGGCGTTTTCTCACCCCTGCGGGGCGCGCTTTGCGCGTCCAGATTCGCGTTGCGAATCTGTCGAACCTGGGAGGTTGGACTCTGCCTCCGAGCGTACAAGACATAAAAAAACCGGCATTGAGCCGGTTGTTTTATGTCTGGCGCGCCCGGAAGGATTCGAACCTCCGACCCCCTGGTTCGTAGGCCGGGCGGCGCGTCAGGGGCTATTTATTATCAACGACTTGCGACACCTGCCAGTGTGCTAATGAGCGTCAATGACATGAAGACGAATCCGGATAGGGGCGTGCATTAGCACACTATCGGGCACACCCGATCTGCTTCGTCGCGACGCCGGAGTGCGGAACTTCCGTGAGGCCACCTATACTTTGGCCAACCCAGCCATGCGCGGATGAATCCGATGAGCAACCGTATCACCAGCGATCCCACGATCTGTCACGGCAAGCCTTGCATCCGTGGCCTGCGCTATCCGGTCGAGTCAGTCCTGGAATGGATGGCCAGTGGCATGCCCATCGAAGAAATCCTCGCCGATCATGCCGACCTTGAGCGCGACGATATTCTCGCCGCGCTGGCCTATGCCGCCCGACTCGCAAACGTAAACCGGGTGGAACCCCTCACGGCTTTAAATTCCTGGTTGATGCTCAGCTGCCGAGGCAGTTTGCCGGGTGGCTAAGTCAGTTTGGGCGCACCACCAGCAGTTGAGCCTTCAGCAAGCGCTCTGGCGCCAGCGACTACCGTCCCGTGTTGGCATACAGCACATCGAGTTGCCGCGAAATCGCCTTTTAGAGCCCCGTCCGCCTTGGACTTGATGGCTCGCAGCGGGAGGTTGGCAGGGACACAGTCGTCAGGCGAAAAGTAGGCGAGCAAGCCCTGTTGTGAATCCACGGTACCGCGGATCGGTGATTCCCATCGAATACTCAAACCCGACCCGAGCGCGAGGCATCAGAAAAGTTCCGGAAGTTTTGCATCAGCCTGGCTAACCAACCGAATCCACCTTGTGTTCAAGTTTGCGCACGTCGGCGAAGAGTGCGTTGTGCACCACATTATTGATGAATTCGTCGATTAATTGCGCGTCCCGGTGTCTGAAAATCATCTGCGCAATCATGTGTCCGGCGCCCATGATCAGATGCGCACCGATCGTGGCGTTCAAATCGGTGCGCAGCGTTCCATCGGCTTTGCCACGCTCGATCAAGCTGGCGAATGTATCGAGGACGTGGTCTTGGAAGGCCTCGTACTTCGACCAGGTTGGCTCGGCAATGACCGTGCTCCAATCCATCCAGATTTTGAGATGGTCAGGATGCGATTCAACTGCTTCCGCGAATGCTCTCAATATGGATTTGAGACGATCTTCGCTTTCCGTTGCATTGCGTGTGGCGGTGTTGACGAGCAATACCAGAAACCGGTCGACTTCCATCACCACTGCTACTTTCAGCTCATCACCGGTCGGAAAGTAGCTGAATACTGTGGGCACTGAAACGCGTGCCTCGCGGGCGACATCGGCATGCACCGCGCGTCCAATGCCGAGCCTTGCGAAAATCTTCACCGCACACGCCAAGAGCTGTGTCCGGCGTAGTTCAGGAGAAGTGCGGGTTGCCCGTTTGCGTGCGAGATCGTTCAAAGGCCGCTGCAATCCATGTCGCTCATCTGAAGTTAAAACAATTTGCTGACTAACGTATCAATTACTTCGTCGGTGAGCTACCAGATAACAGTTTCGAGCCTTATCGCCACAGACATTAAGTTCTGATAAGCGTGACTCTCTCCAGGCTAAAAGCCCCTTAAGGAACTTCTGAACAAGTCTCCGATCAGATCGGCCAATTGAGCAATCAGTGAGCGTGGGCGATGAGTAAGCAACTGACGTTGGGCGAGGGCTTCGAGAAGTACGGTAAGACGACGAAGCGGGCGCAGTTCCTGAGCGAGATGGATCGTCTCATTCCGTGGGCTGAGCTTTGCGAGCTGATTGCCCCAGCCTATCCAACGGCGGGCAATGGCCGCCCGCCCCGTGCGCTGGAGACGATGCTGCGCATCTACTTTCTGCAGCAGTGGTTCAACCTGTCGGATCCGGCGGCGGAAGACGCGCTGTATGACTCCGTTTCCATGCGGCGTTTCGTCGGCGTGGACCTCAGCGCGGAGAGCGCGCCGGACGAGACGACGATTTGCCGGTTCCGTCACCTTCTTGAACGCCACAACCTTGGCGGCGCGCTGTTCGAGTACGTGCTGGAGTACCTTGAAGGAAATGGCATCAAGGTCGGTCGGGGAACGATAGTGGACGCCTCCATCATCAGTGCGCCGTCGTCGACGAAGAACAAGGACCAGCGGCGTGATCCGGACATGCATCAGACGAAGAAGGGTAACCAGTGGTACTTCGGGATGAAGGCGCATATCGGGGTCGACAGCCGCACGAAGGTGATTCACGCGGTGGTCGCGACGGCGGCGAATGTTCACGACTCGGTCTGTCTGCCAGATCTGCTGCATGGCGGGGAAACGAAGGTGTGGGGCGATTCTGCCTATCAGGGTCAGGCCGGGGTGTTGCGAGGCCGTGCCCCGCAGGCGCAAGACCTGACGAACCGCCGTTATCGACGCCGGGGCGAGGTCGACGAGGTAGAGCGTTCGAAGAACCGGACGAAGTCGACGGTACGCGCCAAGGTCGAGCACGCGTTCCTGGTCATCAAGCGCATCTTCGGGTTTGCGAAGACGCGTTACCGGGGGCTGGAGAAGAACGCGCATCGGTTGTTCGTGACGTGCGCGTTGGCGAATCTGTATCTGGTTCGCCGACGATTAATGCAGCCTACGTAGGCAAGATCCGCGAGGAAGGCTGTCCGGGCGGGTGTCATGGCACGGCAAACGGCTAATCCCGCGCCGAACTCGTGGACATCACGTCGAGGATATCCTCAGCCGGGACCCTCACAGGAAAAATGGAACGCTAATTCAGAGGTTCCTTAAATCAATAGTATTGACAATGCTGTCACTAGGTGAGATTTTTCCTCTCCTATATTGACACCCGTATCAATATAAACCCGAAGGGTGGCTGCTGCTCGATCGTTCGGACAGTTGGGGAGAAAAGGAGATCGCCAGCCCAAGGCCGGTCAATCAAAAGGAGGCAAGCAACATGGCTGACATAGCTCACCGAGCTCGAGGCACCGTCGTGCCGTTCCGTTACTTTGAGCCCGCCAAACGGCGCGCGACCCAGTATGAAGAAGTCACAATGCATGTGCAGTGGGACCCAAAGAACTATGCCACCCAAGGCTGGTTCAATCGCGACATCAACGGCCGGCCGGCTTGGGACGAGCATTCGACGGTGCTGAAGGCGGCTGACTGGTGGGCCTACCGCGACCCTCAGGAAGAGTGGTTCCGACCCTATGTCACTCGCCAAGCCGCTATCGGCGGCAGCATTGAGAGAAATATTGCCAGCGCGAAGCGGGCGGGACTATTCAGCGGTATGACGAAACGCTGGCGCGAGTTTCTGGCAGGCCACTACGCCGCCTACCGCTTCCCCGAGTATGGATTGTTCATGGCGCTCTGCTACGCCCAGCGCGAAGCACTCTCCGACGTGGTCGCGAGTCCGATGGTGTTTCAAGGGCTGGAGAAGGATCGCCATGCCCAAGATATTGCCCTCTACGGCATGGAATTGGAGACCGCTTTCGAGGGCTTCAGCGATGAAGGGTGTAAAGCCCTGTGGATGGACTCGCCAGTATGGCAGCCGACCCGCCAACTGATCGAATTGCTGATCGGGTGCCGCGATTGGGGCGAAATCAATTTCGTCATCAACGTCATTCATGAACCACTGGTCGCCGCGCTTTTCAACACTGAACTCGTACTGCGCTTCGCGCCTCGGCATGGGGATTCGATAACCCCTGTCATCGCTGAGGGCGCCGAATCAGATCGCGAAATTCGTCGCAATGCCGCGGCCGAGCTTGTTCGCTTTCTGATTGTTCAGGACGCAGGCAATTTGGCCATCATGAACGCCTGGCTGGAGAAGTGGACCCCCCGGGCCTTTGCAGCCGCGCGGGCGATGGCGCCATTGTTTGAGGCGGTCGAGGTGCCGGTCCAGTCGTTCGAGACGGCACTGGTTCGCGTTGTCTCGGACTGGCGCAAGTTACTCTCCGAAACGGGACTCATGGCACCGCAGGGAGCGTTGGCATGAATGCCTCGACACTGCATGAAACCCACCGCGTCAGCGCCAAGCTCATGGCCGGTGAGGAGGCGGATGCTATCGCCGCGGCGGCGTGTATCGATAATCCGGGTGCCGAAGTTGAAGACCACGGTCCCTACATCACGATCACGGGCAACCGACGCCTGAATTTCAACATCGACACCATCGTCGAAGAACTGGGGCGGCCCTACACCGTCCCGACGCTGCTCGTGGTGCTATCGAGCTACACGGGACAGGTCGATGTCGCAGACCGCTGTGTTTCCATTAAAGAAGCTCTTGCCGACTGACAGGCGCAGTCGCCTTTGAACAGTCATCCCTGCAACTGCGCATTCGGAGGTAATCCAACATGAGTGCTTCGCTGACCAAAGCCTATGATCGCGTCAAATCCATCGACTGGGACCCAACCTACATCCCGGTCGAAGACAAGCTCGTCGAAAAGACTCGTTTCCATTTAGAGGGACTGAAACCAGTCGACCCCTTCAAGACCTTCGTGCGCGAATATTTCGACATGGAGCAGGAGAAGGATAATCGACACTACGCCATCCTCGAGGCATCCAGTCGACTCAGCAGCGGCCAACCGGACGCTCGCTGGATGGAAGGAATGAAATTCGGTTTGTCGAATCTTTCCGCCATCGAATATTCCGCCGGCCGTCAAATGGGCCGCATGGCGCGAACCGTGGCACCGATGGAACTGCGCCAAGGCTACATGATGCAGGTGCTCGATGAGATGCGTCACACGCAGCTCGAAATGAACACGCTGCGTCACCACATGCGCAGCTGGCGCGACCCGGCCGGCTATGACGTTGCCCTGCGCGCAGCCGGTACCAGCGTCGGTGGCGGTATTTTCCGCGCACTGTGCGAGGACTTCATGACCTGCGACCCGGTGGAGACATCTATTGGTCTGCAGATGTTCGTAGAGACCGCATATTCGAATATTTTCTTTGTTGGTCTGTCCACCGCGGCTGCCGCCCATGGCGACAATATGCTCGCCTCGACCATGCTCACCATCCAGTCGGACGAAGCGCGCCACATGGCCAATGGTTGGGCAACCCTCGCGACTCTGTTGCAGGACGACCGTAATATTCCCTTGATTCAGCAAACGCTCGACAAGTGGTCGTGGCGCACGCATATGAGTTTCGGTATCGGAAACAATTTCTTTGCCGACTACTTCGTGCGCAATCGCCAGGAATCGGCGAAGGAAATGAACATGCGCTGGCTGTTCGATGAGTTCTACGGGGGCTTTTATCAGAAGCTCGAGCGGTATGGCATCAAGCAGCCGAAGTATCTCGACCGTATGATTTCTGATCAGGATTATCTGTCTCACTCGGCAGCGATCTACGTGTTCGGCGCATGGCCGGCCTTCTACCATCGCATGGACCCGATGACGGCTGCGGACATGGACTGGTTCGAAAAGAAGTATCCCGGCTGGCACGAACGTTATGGCTGGTTCTGGGAAGCGTACAACCAGTGCACCCATCCGGCGGATGCCGCACTGATTATTCAGCAGCTCGGCGGGCTGCCGAACTTCTGTCAGGTCTGTCAGTTGCCGACTATCTTCCCGACGCCTAAAGACAACACCGGCAGGTCTCACGTGCACAATGGGAAGAACTACATATTCTGCTCTGCAGGGTGCCAGGAAATCTTCATGAACGAACCAGAGCACTACAAGGGGTTTCAGGGTTTTCTCGACCGCTACGAGGGTTTCGATCTCGCCGACGTGACCGTCGACATGGGATTTGTCCGCGAAGATGGTAAGACGCTCATCGCGCAACCAACCCTGGATGGCGCCCCACTGTGGACGCTGGATGACGTACGGCGATGTCAGTACGAGGTGAAGAAGCCGCCAGCTCCGCCGGTCGTGAGTCTGGAGGCTGCGTGAGTCACAACGTTCGGCTTGCGCCGTTCGACATCAAGTTCGCGTGCGACGAGAATGAATCCATTCTCGCCGCCGCGCTGCGCCAAGGCATCGGCTTGCGCTATGGCTGTAAGCACGGTGCCTGTGGCAGTTGCAAAGCGAAAGTCGTGGAGGGCGAAGTCGATGTCAGTGATGCATCAGGATTCGCCTTGATGGATTACGAGCGGGATGCGGGCATGGCTTTGCTGTGTTCGGCATACCCGCTCGAGGACGTGGTCATTGAGCTCAGTGACTACGACGAGGCGGAGCTGAGTGCAGCACGGCCAATCAGCGAATATCGCTGTCATGTTGCGGCGCTTGAACAGATTGCAAGCGACATTTGGCGTTTGTTGTTGGTAACAACGGGGCCTGAGCGCTTTGAATACGATCCCGGTCAGTTCGCAGAGTTATGCGTGGCTGGTTCCGAGCATTGGCGAGCCTATTCAATGGCCAATCTGCCAGATGCCGGACGACGAGTGGAATTTATCATCAAGCAGGTGCCGGGGGGGCTGTTCTCCAGCGCGCTGGCCGGGCGCGTCAAAATTGGTGACGAACTGATGCTGCGTGGCCCCTATGGTCAGTTTGCCTTGAACAGTGGACATGCACCCATCGTCATGATTGCGGGTGGGTCTGGGATGGCTCCGATCCTCGCCTTGCTCCGGTCGCTGGCGGCGGAGGGTTCGGAACGGCCAGTGACTTTCTTTTACGGCGCTCGTCGCCATGAAGATCTGATTTGTTCCGGAGCCATCGACGAAGTAGGAAAGGCCTTAGGATCCTTCTCTTACGTCCCCGCTCTCTCGGAGCCCGTCGCGGAGGGCGCCTGGCTAGGAGAAACCGGACTTGTCACTGAGGTTATTGATCGGCTCTCGGGTAATCTTCGAGCGGCGGAGGCTTATCTATGCGGGCCTCCTGGGATGATCGACGCTGCTATCGAAGTGCTTAAGGCACACGGCATGTTCGCGTCGCGCATTCGTTATGACAAATTTGTGAGCACAGCGGATCTGCGGAAATAATGTTGTCACTGACAGGTCAGGCATTGCCACGACGTGGCGGCCACGGCCTCGACTACTACCGACGAGTAGAACGAAACCGATCCTGTGCCGCCGAAATCTGGCGGACTTCGATATTCTCTTTCACCCACGCTCGGATAAATAGCCGCTCGGCGGGCTCAGTTTCAGTCGAAGTGAAGTTGATCGAGTAATTCGATGAAACGCTTGATTTCGCGTTCGCCGACTGCCTCAAGGACTTGATATTTAATCTCAACATGTTGATAAACAAAAGGCTTCGTGACCCTAAGTTCCTCGGCTATCGAGTCGATAGTCGAGCCAACGAATCCGCGCTCTTAGAAAAGCTTGCAGGCGGCTTCAATAACTCGACCACGTTTTCCCTGTCCCTTGATAGTTTCGTTGCCTCGACGCCCGGACGCCCTGCTTAGGAGTGGCTCTGTTACTGACGGCGCTAAAGAAAGCGCACCCGACCTTAGCGCTATGACATACTGCCGACCGCGCAGCTCACTCTGCTCAGATACCGCTGTTGTGTCGTACAGCCTTGCTCAGAAATTGGCTCTGCTGCGGGGTTCGCACAGCAGGTCTTTCAAGTCGAAACGCGCAATTTTTCGATATAAGGTGCTACGCGGAATACCAAGTCCCTTCGCGGTCTCACGTGCATTGCCACCGTGCGCGAGTAACGCCGCCCGAATCGTCTGACATTCCATTTCTTGCAGTGAAAATTCGGCCGCGTCGTCCGCTGTGTCCGGCGCGCATAGCAAATCGCCGAGCACGTGGACCGAGAGATCTGAGCGCTGAATAACATTATTGCGTGCCACCAGCACGGCGCGTTGAAGAATGGATTGAAGTTCGCGCACGTTTCCTGGAAAAAAATACCTTTGTAATACATTGAGCGCTTCGGTGGCGATCGCGCACGCAGGCGAGAGGCCCGCCAGTATGTGTGTGGCGAGTAGTGGAATGTCCGACGCGCGCTCTCGCAGCGGCGGTAGGTCTAGCGGGAGACTGCACAATCGATAATATAGGTCGTGTCGCAACTTCTGCGCCTGCAGCGCCTCGTCTGCTCTACGATTGCATGCAGCGACAACGCGTACGTCGACCTTTACTGGCGAGTCGCTTCCCACGGGGATAACCTCGCCTGCTCAATGATGCCGCGCATCAGTGGCGTGAATGGGGCAAATTACTGCAAGTGCCGACTCGCGAAGTTCCCTCGCTCGCGGATCTCGACCCGCGTGAGCTGGGGTCCGGCGCAACCCCGACGCCGGGTCTGCGCGTCCTGATCGCGGAAGATACGGCCTCCCAGCGCCTGATCTTGACCAAGCAGGTAGCGGCGCTCGGATATGAGGTGGTGACGGCGGTCGATGGTGAAGACGCCCTGGCCAAGGTTGAGCAGCACCGACCGCATATTCTGCTGACCGATTGGGTGATGCCCAAGGTTGATGGGATTGGCGTGTGCAAGGTGACGCGGGCCAGTGACGCGGGCAACCTGATCTACATCATCATGTTGACCGCGCATGGGGACGAGGACCACTTGGTCGAGGCGTTTGATGCCGGCGCTGACGACTATGTGTCGAAACCGATCAAGCCGCGGGAAATGGAGGCCCGCTTGAGCGCGGGCAAACGCGTGGTGGAACTCCAGATGGCCCTGCACCGGGAGGCCGAGAATCTGCAAACCGTCAATACGAATCTCGCCGTCGCAAACCGCCAATTGTTCGATTTCGCGCATACCGATTCACTCACGAGGTTACCGAACCGGCGCTATATTCTCGACCGTCTCAAACAAGAGTGGTCGGTGCATACGCGGCGCCTCAGTCCGTTATCCTTGATTCTGCTCGACATCGATTACTTCAAAGCGGTGAATGACGAGCGTGGTCACGACGTCGGCGATATCGTGCTCGAGCGCGTGGCGCACATCATGCGCCGCGAGATCCGGACCGAAGATACGGTGGCCCGTTTCGGCGGCGAGGAATTCCTGGTGATCACCCCGGGCATCGATCTCGCCGGCGCGAAACAAGTCGCCGAACGCATTCGAGTGAATATCGCGCGTGAAGAGTTCACTTTTTCAGGGTCCAGCTGGCATGTCACGGCGAGTTTGGGCGTGGCGACGGCGAGCCTCGACGCGGAGGGCTATCAAGGCGTGCTGAAAAGCGCTGATAAAGCGCTCTATTGCGCCAAGAGCGAGGGCCGCAATCGGGTGCGGCCGTGAACCGCCGGCGGCGCGACCCGTCGAGAAAATATCCAGGAACCAGTGACTTGGCCGCGCTGCGTGCGCACGTTCCCGAACTGCATCGTCACCTTGCACAGTTTCAGAAACAGGGGGCTGCGGCATGAACGCACAGACGGATTTCCGCCCGCTCGATGGCGCGCGAGCACTCAGGCAGGCAGGCACCGGCGCGCCGACTCGCGAAGTTCCCGCGCTCGCGGATCTCGCCCCGCCTGAGCCGCGGTCCGGCGCAACCCTGACGCCGCGTCTGCGCGTGCTGATCGCGGAAGATACGGCCTCCCAGCGCCTGATCTTGACCAAGCAGGTAACGGCGCTGGGATATGAGGTGGTGACGGC